>JANSXG010000263.1 GCA_024743075.1 bacterium
CAGCACCGCCATCGTCCAGGCCACCGTAAAGCGGAACGCCACCAGCCCGATCAGCAGTCCCAGCGCCGCCCCGGTGATCGCGACGATGACCGCGGGCGTGTCGTAGCCGATCATCGCCGGTACCAACAGTCCCACCTGCGCGCCCACGAGCGCACCGAGCAGGCCGAAGCCGATCCGCAGCGACTTACCTCCGAACAGACAGAGCAGCAGGCCACCGAGAAACACCATGCCCATCACCGCGTGGGTCGACAGGCCGAGGTCCTGAAACTGCTGCAGCACCGATTCCCCCGCGCCGAAAAGATCCTCGAACCCATCGGGGATCGCCAGCCGGGACGGCTCCGGCGGCGGGTTGTCGAGGGGTGGGGGATTCATGTCTTGGATTCGGCTCTCGCGGGCGCAGATGAAGATCTGGGTATCGTGTGCTTCACTATATGCCGATTCGGATTCTGTCCGAACAGGTTTCGCGGCTCAGTCAGATGTATCGGAGCGGTCGATGGCAGGCGTGGAAGGATCGAGCGAACAACCCGAGAAGTCGCCGAAGGGCAGGTCCGAAAACTCGGGCGCGACCGGCGATCTGTCGCATCTCGAAGTCCGGGCCGGTGGCCCGCCACCTTTCTCGCTCGACGACCTGCGCAAGGGCATCGATGAAGTCGATGCCAAGCTGATCGAACTGCTCAACACCCGCGCCGAGCTCGTGGTCAACGTCGGCAAGGTCAAGCGGGGCGACGGCACGCCGATCTACGCGCCGCATCGCGAGCAGGCGGTGCTCAAGAAAGTGCTTGAGGCCAGCCGCGGGCCGATGCTCAGTCGCACGATCGAAGCGGTGTACCGCGAGATCATGTCCGGCTCGTTCGCGCTCGAGCAGCCGCTGCGGATCGGGTATCTCGGCCCGCCCGGCAGCTTCAGCCACGAGGCGGCCCAGAAGCAGTTCGGCTCCAGCGTGTCGTTCGAGGACCTGCGCGAGATCGAGGGTGTGTTTACCGAGGTCGTGCGCGGGCACGTGGACTACGGCATGGTGCCGATCGAGAACTCCGCGCACGGAGGCGTTGCCTAGGCGCTCGACGCCTTCCGACGCTACGCCAGCGATGTGAACATCTACGCGGAAGTCCACCTCGGCGTGCGCCAGGCGCTGCTCGCCAACTGCCAGCCGAGCGAGGTGAAGCGGATCCACTCCAAGCCCGAAGCGCTGAGCCAGTGCCGCAAGTGGCTGGCGACGCAGTACCCGAAGGCGGAACTGGTGCCGGCGGTGAGCACGAGCCGCGCGGTGCAGATCGCCAAGGCCGAGGGGCTGCTCGAAGAGCACGCCGGGAGCGCGGCCATCGGGTCGAAGCTGGCCGGCCAGCTCTACGGCGTGCAGGTGCTGTTCGAGAACATCGAGGACGACCCAAACAACGTGACGCGGTTCTTCGTGATCTCCAAGCAGAGCGCGAAGCCGAGCGCGGACGACAAGACGAGCATTATGTTCACGACGCCTGACAAGCCGGGGGCGCTGGTGAGCGTGCTCCGCGTGTTCCAGGACGCCGAGATCAACCTGTCGCACATCGACAAGCGCCCGAGCGGGCGGACGAACTGGGAGTACACCTTCTTCATCGATGCGCTCGGACACCGGGATAGTGAGCGGATGGCGGGCGCGATCGAAGCGGCGCGAGCGCTGTGCTCGGACCTGGTGGTGCTGGGTAGTTATCCGCGGGCGCAGCGGGTTTTGTAGGCGAGAGCGTTTCTTGTTAGCACGTGGCTCGTGATGTTTGGGTGGCGTGGTCTCGTCCGACGCATTCGGACGCAGCCCACGTCGGCAACGGAATGAGATGAAATGTTCTCCACTGCGATGATGGCTGCTCGTGGGCTACGCTGTGCGCAGACCACGCCACCCGCCGTTGCAACTCCGGGCGTCGTGGCCCAATCAACCGGTGATATTTGCGTCGAGGGCTTCGGCTTGTCGTCTTGCCATCTTCTCGGCGCGGAGGCGCCTGAGTTCCTGCACTCGCGCATCGTGAGGGTGCATCGGGGGTGTGGGCTGCGGGGGTGGCGGGGCGTCTGCGTTTGGACGGTCGGAAGGTTCGGGACGCCCCCTCATCCGGTCGCCTTCGCGACCACCATCTGACTCAAGGGGAGAAGGAGCAGGGGTTGCGACGGCTGAACCATTGTCAACGTGGCCATCCGCTTCGCTCCTGACCACGCCACCCCTGGCGACACGCTCGGCTTTCGCTTTCGCTTTGGCGCGCATCGCTCGGCGCAGGCGTTTTTCGCGCTGGACGGTTCGGATGTGGAGGAGGGTCTGGATGGCCGCGAGGCGTTGGCGGTTGCGTTCGCGGGCGTAGAACGCGTCGA
>JANSXG010000267.1 GCA_024743075.1 bacterium
CTCGTTCACCGCCTGCTCCCGGCGTGTACTGACTGGCGGGCCTCTCGATCTCGGTCTCCCCATACTCGAGAAGCAGCTTCGCGAGCGCTGTCAGGCAGCGGGTCGCGGCCTTCGTCTGCAGCGGCGACGATCCCGCCTTCAGTTTGATTGGTGTGCAGCGTGATCCGGGCTCGACGAGCCCAAGGCCATCATCGAGGCTGGCCTGTTCGCCGGACTCGCCGAGCATGATCTTGATGGTGGCATCGAGTTCCGGGCGCGCGGACAGCCGTTCCCGGTGCCGTTCCGCGATCTCCTTGACCTTCGTACCGTGCTTCTTGTCATCAACGAGGCTCTGGAGCAGTTCCAACCCAGCTGACTGCTTCTTGGCTTGTCCGCCCTCGACGAGTTCCTCGCCCAGAGCGAGCAGACGCGTCGGCGGTAGCAATCGCAGTCGCTCGATCGCTTCGCTTCGGAACGATGCGGCCGTCCGATGCAGGTTGGACTTGAGCAGTTCAACTTCGTCTTCTGTAACCTCGGATCCGCGGAGAGCGGCGAACGCTGTCTCGTAGACCTCGCCTCGGACGTCCGCCATCATCCTGACGACGAACGCGCGCTCGTCCGCGCTCATGATGCGTCGCTGCTTGGCCTTCGATGGATCTGATCGCTCTTCCCATGGGGTGACCATACCCGCGATCTGCCGGATAACCCTTGCGCAGGCGTGGGGCTCGAGCGCATCCGCGAACGGCAGCATGCGCTGCGGCTTGTCCCCGGCGAGCGAAGAGAGCGCTTCGGCGGCTGCTCGCCGCTCGCATACAAACTTATCCCACGGCCAGATCAAACTCTCGAGCGGCTTCTTCTTCACCGGGAACTGGTGGAAGATCTGAGCGACGGCATCGAAGAGCTCGTCGCTGACTTTGTAGCCGGCGGCGCGACAATCGACCTGGGAGAACATCGCGCAAATCATCGTCAGGACGTGCTCATCGGACTCCTGACCTTCCAGAAGCATGCTGGCCGGGATGTCGATCACCTCGGGTAGCAGTTGCGATCGCCAGAGCACGCTGAGGGCGGCGTAACGGCGTGCCGGGTCCGGGCTCGTCACGACGCGAGACACGGCGCGCAACCCGGCGTCTACGTCGCGGAATGCGGTGACCCAGAGCGCGAGGAAAGTCTCTTCTGGCTCGCCGGACTCGATGGCCCCGGACCGGGCGGCGTCGTCGTCGAAGAACCGGCAGATCGTCGCGATGCCCTCGTGGACCACCTTTGCGCTGCCGCCGGCCCACTGATACCCGAGCCAGGTATCGAAGGCTCGAACGACGGAGGAGAATCTGGCGAGATCGTGCTCGAGGATCAGTCCGAGCAGATATCGGAACGCGTCCGGGTTGGCCTCGTCGACAGTCTCCAGAATGGACTGTCGCAGCCCTTCCTGGCGCTGTGCAGCCAGCAGCAGCTTGCCGATGAACTCCCAGTCCGATCGCTCGTCGCTGTTCAGCAGCGTAGCGATCGCGTGCTTGCTCATACGGCCGACTTCGTGATCGCCGTTGATTGAGTCGATGATGATCGATCGCACCTGATCGGCGTCGTCGCCGCCACTGCGGAGCACGCTCGCGAGCACCCAAGGGACGGGGTGCCCGCCGTAGAAATGGGATTCGATGTAGCCCGCGTGGGCGGCGAGCCACGCGGGCGACGGGTTCAGACCGTGCAGCGCCCTGCACACGCCCAGGAAGAATCCGGCGCGGTTCATCCGCGCGATCGGCTCTCGGCGCGGTGCTCGGAAAGGCGACTGGCCGTAGCCGGCTTGATAGACCCGCTCTTTGGCGTGGTCCCAGGCCTGCTGCACGTAGGGCATGAGTTCGGGAAACAAGCCCTTCCAAAGGCGTTCGGTCTGCTTCTCGTTGAGGCTGTCGAAGAGCGCGTTCGTCCGTTCGACCTGCTCCGCGGACCCGTCGAAGTAGTACCCACCGTACCGGTTGGGCTTCTTCGTAATCAGCGCACGGAGCTCATCCTTCTTCGATCTCGACAGACGCGAGATGGCTTTCAGGCGGGCGTCGACCCACTCGGGCTGTCGCGACTTGTCCAACTGAGACTTGATTGATTCCTCGTCCACGCTGTTCTCCATGGCAGTTCACGCACCGGCAAGGAACGTGAGACGCAGAAACACCAACCGGCTGTTCGATGAGAGATAGACCGGCTCCTCAAGGCTCCGACGCTCGACCTCGTCGATGATCACGAGAA
>JANSXG010000108.1 GCA_024743075.1 bacterium
ATCCGCAGCCGCAAGATATTCCCGGGCAAACTGCAGGGTGAGCGACGCTCCAAGAAGCGCGGTCAATCCGTTGAATTCGATGACTATCGGCAGTACGTGCGGGGCGACGACCCCCGGTTCATCGACTGGAATGTCTACGCCCGCATGGACCGGCTCGTTCTGAAACTCTTCCTGGAGGAGGAAGATATGGCCCTGCACATCGCGGTTGATGCCTCGGGGAGCATGCGAGCCGGTCAGGGCGATCAGTGCAAACTCGTCTTCGCATCCAAGCTCGCGATGGCACTCGGCTACGTCGGGCTGGTCAAGCAGAATCGCGTCGGCATGACGGTGTTCGGCCGAACCGAGGACGCGGGGGGGCTGGCCCGGCTGGAGGACACGCGAGGGCGTCATCAGGTCCGAAGGATGTGCCAGTTCGTCGTGGACAGCATGTACCCCGAGTCGCGGATGGATACCGGTGCGTCTCTGGCGGAGGCGACCAAGGCAAGCTTCAACGAGGCGTTGACCGGCATCGCACGCCAGCGCATCGGCAAAGGCGTCATGATCGTCATCTCGGATTTCCTCGTGCCCGGCGGCTACGAACAGGGTCTCAAGTCGCTGGCCGCGGCGGGGGGGTACGACACGTATTGCCTGCAACTGCTCACGCCCGACGAGATCGACCCGGCCAAACAGCTCGGCGCGGCCGGGGGCTCGCTGCTCGGCGACCTGCGTCTGACCGACATCGAGACCGGCGGCGCGACAGAGGTCACGGTGACCAAGGAACTGCTCAAGCGGTATCGCGATCGCGTTCGCGAGTACTGCGATTCGCTCGCGAAGTTCTGCGCCTCGCGAGCCATGAACCACATGCTGGTGACCACGGATCAGGAGATCGAATCGCTGATCCTCGAAACGTTCCGGCGTCGCGGCCTGCTCGGCTGAACGACGGCACTCAGGACTTCGCTGAAAGTTCCGCCAGCATCTCGTCGGTGATGCCGAGGTACTCGCGCATGTACTTGTCGTACGTCTCGCTGTCCTCATCCTTCGAGAGGTCGAGACGCAGTTCGTTGATGACCTTCGTTCCTTGTTTGATCCACTCGTCCCAGGTCTCGCGGCTGATGTTCTCGCCGATCCAGAGCCCGACGGGGCCCTTGAACGGAGGACGGGCCATCTTGTGGCCGGGTCGTTTGCTGCGCGTGCAGATGAAGCTGCCGTCGGGCAGGTCGGCCGGGTCTATGACCTCTTCCTTGGGCGCCTCCTCGCCGAGCTCGACAAACTGCTTCTCCATCGCTTCCTTGACCTTCATGTCGCCGTTTCGACGCGCGATCTCGAAGCCATCGTTGAGCAGGCGCAGCGCCTTGTCCTTCTCGCCCAGCTTGATGTACTGCTCGGCGGCGAGTTGGTAGGCCCGTGACATGTTCATGTTGAGCGCGATGCAGCGTTCGTAGCTGGTCGCCGCGTCCTGATGGCGTCCGGCTTCGGCGTACGCGCTGCCGAGCGAGAAGTACGTGATATCGCTCGTCGGGTCTTCCTGAACGAGCTGTTCGAACTGGGCGATACGGTCTGCTACGTCCATCGCTGGCCCTTCTCCGGAAAAGTAGTGGGGAGTGGTGCACAGGATAGGCCCCATCGCTTGGTTCCGGGCCGGCGCAAAGGCCGAATTCCGGGTAGTTTGGGGCATGGACGCGGACAACCGCCAGCGATTCGACGAACTGCTCGAACAAGTGATCGAGGATCTGCCGGAGGCGGTTCATGCATTGTTCGACGAGGTGCCGTTGATCGTCGACGATCGTCCGGACGATGCGCTGGTACGCCGACTCGCCATAGACTTCGAGATCCCGGACGAGCCGCGCGAACTGGAGAGATTCGCGCGAGAGCTCTGTGGTCTGCACTCCGGACGCATGCTGACCGAACGGTCCGTCGATGACCCGGCCGACGTCCCTGAGGACATCCGCATTTTTCGCGAGGGCATCGTCGGCATCGCCGGCGGCTGGGACGGTCCGCGATCGGAAGTCGATGGGGCGATCGCCGAGCAGATCCGGATCACGATCCTGCACGAGGTGGGGCACCACTTCGGACTCGATGAGGACGATCTGGAGCGCCTCGGATACGACTGAGTCGGGGGTCAGGCCGACGCGGCCTCGATGTCCGCCTCAGACGCTTCCATGTTGGTGTAGACCTTCTGGACATCGTCGTTGTCTTCAAGGTTCTCGACGAGCCGCAGGATCTTGCCGACATCGTCGCCTGCCACATCGACGGTGACGGTCGGGATCATGGTCAGTTCTGCCGACTCCATCTCGATCTCAGCGTGTTCGACGGCCTCCTTCACGCCGAGGAAGTCCTCGGGGGATGTCGTGACCGTGAAGAGCCCTTCCTCGGACTCGACATTCTCAGCACCGGCTTCCAGCGCGAGCTCCATGAGCCGATCTTCCTCGACTTTGGACGCGTCGATGTTGATGACGCCTTTGTGCTCGAAGTTGAAGGCGACGGAACCGCTGGTGCCGAGGTTGCCGCCCGCTTTCGCGAATATCGAGCGGATGTCCGGAGCGGTTCGCTGGCGGTTGTCGGTCAGGCAGTCCACGATGACCGCGACGCCGGCAGCGCCGTAGCCCTCATAACGGATGTCTTCGAAGTCGGCCCCTTGACCGGACAGGCCAGCGCCCTTTTCGATGGCGCGCTTGATGGTGTCCTTCGGCATGTTCGCCGCTTTGGCCTCTTCGATGGCGTAGCGGAGGGTCAGGTTTGCCGCAGGGTCCGGCCCGCCCTGCTTGGCGGCGACCATGAGGGCCTTGGAGCACTTGCTCCAGGCCTTGCCCCGCTTGGCGTCCATCCGGGCTTTCTTATGCTTGATGTTCGCCCACTTGCTGTGGCCTGCCACGGTCGTTGTCTCCGGTGAAAGCACGGGCTTGAGAGCCCGGTAGGGTCCGATTCAGGTCGGGTATGGTACCGCTGTTGAAGTCAGCGCGGCGAGCGGTCTTCGAGGCGATCGGCGATCGCCGGATCGCGATCCTCCGAGGCTGCGCGGACTTTCTCGCCGGCTGCTTCGGTCAGGTCCTGCATCTGGACTTCGACCGAGAGCGGAAGGGGGATCCCGCGCACGCCTTGGCTCGCTCGCGTCGCGAGAACGGCTGCCTCGGTCCACTCGCGGACCGCGCCGTCTCGGTCGCCGCTGGCCCATAGGGCGTCGCCGAGGTGATCGACGATCGGAGCGGTAGTAAGGCCGGTCGGGTCCGCCTCGATCGCCGCGGTCTTCGCGCGACGGAGGAGCGAGAGAGCGCCCGGCTGCATTCGCCCCGTGAGTGGGTCGGTCCAGTCTTCGAGCCGGCCTTGCTTGTATCTGGCCCAGCCGAGTGAATCGATGATGTGCGGCTCCTGCGAGGAAGATGCGTAGGCGGTCTCGATCATCGCGATCGCCCGCTCCACATCCTCTCCGAGTTCCAGCAGGCGGTACCCGTAACTGTTGTTCGTTTCGACATGGTCCGGTTTGGCGCGGAGGGCCTCCTCGTAGAGGGTCCGCGCGGTGTCAAACTGGTTGTTGAGCGAGAGTTGGCTCGCGAGATGGTGGGCGCCATCGGCGAGCATCTGAGCGCTGAGTTGCGCGTCCGTCCGTGCACTGCCTCGGAACATGACATGCGAGAGCGCTTCGCGCAACCGGCGGTCGGTCGGGCCTCGGTACTCACCGAGAGATCGGATCGCATCGCCCAACGCGAACGGGTCCTGGATTTGCTGCGTGAACTCTATCCAGGAACCGAGAACAACCGTAGGGTAAGGTTCGAGCGTCGCGATTGCCCGGTCATAGATCGAGAGCGCGAGCGAGCGTGACTCGTCGTCGCTCAGGCTCGTCTGCCCCGTGCGGTTAGCGGTCATGACGGCCCGAACCGCGTGGATGAAAGCCTCTTGCGCGACGTTGGGATGGGCCTGGCCCGCCCGTCTAGAGAGCTCAACCAGTTCGTCGGAGGTCGGCAGCTCCTTGATCGAAGCGACATTGATCCGGCCGAACCACGCACCCGCAGAGGGCGCCGAGAGGCGTTCGAACACTCTGGTGTACGCCGCGACCGTCTCCTGTCGCACGCGCGGCCTGTTGATGATCTCGTCCGCGACCGATTCGAGAAACTGATTGATCGTCTCGGATTCGATCGGAGTCAGTTGCGGTGCAAGGTCCGAGGCGAGTTCCATCATGGAGACGGCTTGGTCCAGATTCTCGGCGGCGAGTTCCACCACGGCGCGCTCGGCGAATACCGCGAACGTGTTGGGTGCGTTGGTCAGGCGTGTCCGGGCCTGGCTGATCCATCGATCCTGCGCCGCGAAGTCCTCGCGCAGCACCCTCTCGAGTTCGCGTGATAGCACATCCGACCCGGGGCGGTCCATCAGGCGTGACGCGAGTGTCTCGAGCGCGGCTTCGGGACGCCGATCGTCGCTTTGAAGACGCGCCAGGAGTGACGCGATGTATGGCTCATCCGGGTAGCGATCGCTCTCCGCTTCGAGCCACCCCTCCGCGCGCTCGATTGACGCGGTGCGCTCCCAGAGATCGACGAGAGCCGACGCGGCCTCCTGCGGCCTGAGAGGGCTCGACCACGCTCGCAGGAGTGAACGCTCTGCGAGGTCGAACTGCTCCTGGTCGATCGCCGAGAGGCCTTGAAGCAGAGCGAACACACCGTCTGCACCGGCGATCCTGACGAGCCGACGGTGGTCGTCGGGCTGCTTGCCATGGCGGGCGACATACGCCGCCACCGGAAGGCATCCCGCCCCCTGTTGCAGCGAGTCCTCAGCGGCCTGCAGCGCTCGGGCGTGGTCGCCGATCGCGTGAAGGGCCCGGATACGACCGACGCGCGAAAGGATGTCGCCGGCCCCATCCCGTTGCAGCGACGGGTCCTCGAGTGCGCCGAGCGCTTCGCGTGATCGTTGTCTCACGAGCATCGCGTAGGCCGTCGCGACTCGGTCGGCCGCGGTCTGGGCATCGGCAGCCGCACGGTCCAGCAGGGCATCGGCTTGCGATCCACGAGCGGCCTGCGCGAGCAGTTCGACTCGCAGCGCCAGCATGGCGAAGTCGGTACGAGGCGCGTCGACATCCTCGAGAGCGGCGCTCAGCGCACGATGAAAATGCCCGGCTCGAAGTGCTGCACGGATCGCGAGCGGGCCTTCGGCTTCTTCGGGAACACGCGCTCCAGCGTCGAGCGCGATACGGCTGATCTGCGGCTCCATCGCCGGGTGTATTCGAATAAGCCGATTAATCGCCGAAGGGTCGCCGCAGCGGACGAGTTCGATGAGAACACCGAAGTCGAGCGGGTGCGCTGTGAGGTGATCCAGCAGCGAGGCCGTCTGTTCTGCCGGGCTCTGCCCGAGCGCGGCGAACGCGAGGGCGAACTTCTGCCGGGCGGTGGCCTGCTCTTGTCGCGGGATCGATTCGTAGGAGTTTCTCAAGTCCGCTTCGATCTCCGGTCCGTAGCCCGATTGCGTTGCGACGTATCGGAGCAGGTCGATCGTCTCGGCCTCGGGTATCGACCGAGCAACGTGCGCGGCGACGAGCGACGCGGCGGCGACTGGACGCCCGACGCGAAGCAGCATGTAGCAGCGCACAGTCAGTTCCCGAGTGTTCGTCGGCCCCGGGAGGGCTGCTGCTGCTTCGAGAAAACGATTGGACAGCCCGATCTCCCCGATGCTGTGCGCCGCCTCCGACGCACGGAGCAGGGATCGGCGTCGATCGCGGTAGACCTCGTTGATCTCGGATCGGAACTCGGTTTCGGGCTCAAAGGTGGGCGGGAGCTCCAGAAGAACCTCGAACGCCCGAACGGATTCGGACACATACCCGAGACGCAAGAGCACTTCCGCTAGGGTGGTCCGTGTGAGCAGAAGGGCACCTTCGTCGGCCGGCTGATCCGAGTTCGTCAAGGCCGTGAGCAGGGCCGTTGCGGCGAGCGGATCCTCGCGAAAACGGGACGCCAGCAATCCGTAGCGGATCAGGGTCAGCGGTTCGCGATCACCGAGCGCGATCGCTTCTGCGAACGCGGCCTTCGCGGCGATCGGGTTCTGCTGCTGGTCCAGCAGCAAGCCAAGCGAGCGCCACGCCTGAACCGACGAGGGGTCCAAACGCAGAGACTGTCGCAGAGCGGCGATTGCTGCACTCGAGCGACCGGTCTCGATGAACTTCTGGGCCTGCCGGAGAATCTCCGTGGCCCGCGTTGCGTCTGCGTCGGACGGGTTCGCCCGATCAGCGGTGTCGGGCAGTTCTCCAATCAGTTCCTGACGGATCTGGTCGATCGAGGCGTTGGCACGCGCGGCATCCGTCGGTGGGGCTCCCCAATCCGCGATCGTTTCGGGCAGCGGTACGTCTGACACCTGAACGCCCTGCTCGGCATTCCGATTCTCCTGCGCGAGCAGTTCTTCGAGACTCGGTGCCGGGCCGACCTGCTCGGCGGCGGACGGGTGACTGAGCGAGCACAGAGTCACCATCGCGGCGAGCATCGTCATTCCCCGCAGTCGCGTTGCCATGTGCTTCTCCGGATTGAGTGCCGTCGGTCAGGACTTGGCGGTTTTCTTCTTCCGCGTCGTCGTGCGAGAGGACTTTGAAGTCTTGCCCGAGCCCGACTTCCTGCTTGTCTTCGCCGGCTTACCCGCGAGTTCGGATCCGTCCGCTGACGTCTCCTCACTGTACGCCTGAAGGACCAGGTAGGTTTCAAGGCCTTCACTGGCTTTCACATGGCGTTCGATTGTGCCCGAGGCTTTGTCCAGCGGCGTCTCGGGCTCGAAGACGCCCGCTTTGATGAGTTTGTTGAGCAAACGCTCCTCAACCGGGACGGCGTGACAATCCATTCCCAGGAGGCACACCCGCGCCGAGACGAACGGGTGCATGCCGTCGAGCGAGTCGACGTACTTCCGAGCTTCGCGCTTGCCGCCCTCGCGGACCGCGACCAGAGAGACCGTGTGTTCGCGCAGGTAGATGTCGCGGAGCGACGCCTTGATGCGAGCGACGCGTTCCTCGGCGTCCGGGTATGTCTTGCCGAGCACGTCCATGATCTCCTCAGCGCGAGAGACGCGGAGGTCGTTCATGTCCACGTATGTTTCCTCGATCCGCTTGAAGGCGTTGTCCGCGCGGTTCGTGGTGCAGTCCCAGAGCAGGAACGAATACACGAGTTGACGGATCGGCTCGAGATCCGTGTTCGCTTCGGCGGGCTCGTACGTTGCCTTGAGCTGGTCGACGACGGTCTGAAAGGCGTTCGCCTGTTCGGTTGCGCTCACTGGTGGTGCTCCCTCGACGGTTCGTGGGCGGGCTCGGTGTTCTCGGCAGATTCGGCGTCCTCGCCGAGCTTTGCGGCGCGCTGCTCTTCCTCGGCTCGCACTCGCGAGAGCGCGTCGAGTACTTCGGCCTGACGCTTGGCGGCCTTGTCGATCTTGAATATGAACTCGGGCAGTTGATGCACCGAGACGAGGTCGCCGACCTGCCTTCGCACATGCTTCGACGCCGCCTTGAGTCCGGCGAGGGCGCGTCGCTCCTTGTCCTGCGGAAGAACGCTCACATTGAGCACCGCGGTTCGCAGGTCTGCGGTGACCTTGACGGAGGTGATCGTCAGCATCAATCCGTCGAGGCGCGGGTCACCGAAGCCCGCGTTCAGGACGGATTGTGCGGCCCGGTGGATCACCGAGGACATTTGGTCGGCTCGACGGCTCATGATGAAAACCCTTCGGTCTCGGCGTACCGCAGCATCTCCGCATCGACGGCCGCTCTTCCGGCCTCGGGGTCGGTCACCGGGATCTCCTCAAGCGCCATCACTCGTCGTGACTGCGAGCCAATTTCGTAGGTGAGTTCGCCGGCGCCGGGTCTGGACGCGCGCTCCTCAAGTTTCGACACGACGCTGTCGAGGACCGCCGCGCACCGCTGAGCCCCTTCCGAGGCCACGGCGATGCCGAGCGTTGCCACCTGCAGGTGATCCTGCGTGGCGACCTCTGCGACGGAGATCATGTGCTCGCGATGAAGACGGTCCTTCACCGACTTGATCACACGACGCTTGTCCTTGAGCGATTCGCTCGCGCGGACGATGAGTTCGATCTGGAGTGCTCCGAGGTGCATGGTTTAGATCAGAGCTCCCGCTTGACTTCGGTCTTGCGGAAGCACTCGAGGATATCGCCCTCCTTGATGTCGTCGTAACCGACGATCTTCATGCCACATTCCTGACCGGCCTTGACTTCCTTGGCGTCGTCCTTGAACCGCTTGAGCTGCTCCAGCACGCGATCCTGCTCGATGACGATGTCGTTGCGAGTGACGCGGATGAGCGCGTTCCGCTCGATGACGCCGTCGGTGACGTAGCAGCCGGCGACCGATCCCACCTTTGTGATGCGGAAGACCTGACGGACCTCGGCGTGTCCGAGCACCTCTTCGCGGACCTCGGGGCTGAGCAGACCCGACGCGGCCTTGCGCACGTCGTCCACGATGTCGTAGATGACGCGGTACGACCGCAGTTCGACGCCCTTGTCTTCCGCCTGGCGGCGGGCCTTGGCGGATGGGATGACGTTGAACCCGAAAACGATCGCGCCGGACGCCGACGCGAGCGTTACATCGGACTCGGTGATGCCGCCGACCGCCGCGTGGAGGACGCGGATCTTGATCTCGTCGGTCGAAACCTCTTCGATGGATTTCCTGATTGCGTCGATCGAGCCCTGCACATCGGCCTTAAGCACAACGAGCAGTTCCTTGGTCGTCGCCTGTTCGTCCATAGAGGCGAACATGGAATCCAGCGTGAGTTTCGGCTGCGCGAGCTGGCGCTGGCGGTCTTCCTCTCGACGCTGCTCGGCGGCCTGCTCGGCACGCTTGAGCGTCTTGACGATGTAGAACTTGTCCCCCGGGTCGGGCAACTCGTCGATGCCGGAGATCTGCACCGGCGTCGAAGGGCCGGCGGTCTTGACCTTCTCGCCGCGATCGTTCGTGATGTCGCGCACTCGACCGAACGCGCGTCCGGCAACGATGAAGTCGCCGACCTTGAGTTCGCCCTGCTGGACGAGGATGTTCGCGGTTGCTCCGCGTCCCTCTTCCATGCGCGACTCGATGACCGAACCGGTCGCCGCGCCGGAGAAGTCCGCTTTGAACTCGTGGATCTCGGCGGTCAGCGCGAGTGTTTCGAGCAGCGAGTCGATGCCCTCACCGGTTTCGGCCGAGACCTTTATAACCTCGGTCTCGCCGCCCCATTCGGTCGGGTTGAGGCCGTGCTCGGCGAGCTGGCCGTAAATCCGCTGGATGTTCTCGTTGCTGTTCGCGCCCTGAAGGTCAATCTTGTTGAGCGCGACCAGCAGCGGGACGTCCGCCGCCTTGGCGTGATTGATCGACTCGATGGTCTGGGGCATCACGCCGTCGTCGGCCGCGATCACCAGCACCACGATGTCGGTCATGCTCGCACCGCGCGATCGCATCTCGGTGAATGCTTCGTGGCCGGGCGTGTCGAGGAAGCAGACTTTCTCGGCGCCCTGACCGGCGTTGACATCAACAAGAAACGCCGATATCGCCAGGGTGATGCCGCCGGCTTCACCCGCCGCCACATCCGCCTTCCGGATGTAGTCGAGCAGCGACGTCTTCCCGTGGTCGACATGGCCGAGGATCGTGACAACCGGGAAGCGGGACTGTTCGTCGGCGACCTCGCGCTTCTGGAACTCTTCAAGAACCGCGGCGGCACCGGTGGCCTGCTCGGTGACTTCGAGCTCGATGTCCCACTCGATCATGAGTTCCTGAGCCTTCTCCGGCTCGATCGATGAATTGATGCTCGCCATCACGCCCTGCATGAAGAGCTTCTTGACGATGTCGGCACCCTTCACGCCGGTCGCGGCGGAGAGGTCCTTGATCGTGAAGGGCGCGCTGATCTTCACCGTGCCGCCGGTCTCGGCGGCCGATTGTGCCTTCTGCGCACCGCCCGAACCGTCGCGGGCCTTCTGGTCGCGACGGCGCTGGCGCAGGAAACCATCGGCCCGGCTGAGCCGCTCCTCGCGTTCGACAAGGTCCTGATGACGCCAGTTCCGCCCGCCGCTGCTGCTCCCGGGGCCGCGGCCGCGTCGGCCGGTTCCTGGAGTGGACGTGGTCTCAGCGCCGCCGCCACCGCGTCGACGATTCCGCCGGCCGCTTTCGTCGGGGGGCATCATGGGGCCACCGGCTCCGCCGCCGCCGCGAGGGCCGCGCGACATCGGGATGGACGGACCGTCGTGGCTGCGACGCTGACGCGGCGCTTCGATGACGTCCGGGGTCTCGACGCGAATGACCTTCGGACCGCTGAGTTTGGCCTTGTTCTTCTCGATATCTTTGATCGTGGGCCCGGCCGGAGCGATGACCTTCGGACGTGACGGCACGTTCATCACCGGCTCTGTAGCCGGTTTCTCAGGCTTCTCCGGCGTTTCCGCTGCGGGCTTCTGGACCGACGGCTCACTCGGAGTCTCCGGCTTCTCGGCCTCGGGCTTCTTCGGTGCCTCGACGGGCGCGTCCGGAGCGGCGACGGGTTCGGGCTTCTTGGCCGGTGCCGAAGGGGCGGCCTTTTTGGCCGACGGCGTCGCTGTCCCCGACTCATTCTCTTGCGGCTGTTCATCGTCCGGTTCAGCCGGAGTCGCTTTCCTGGCTGCGGGCGCCGCTTTTTTGGGCTCGGGGGCGTCTTTTACAGCGGTCGCGGTGCTGCCCGAATCGGAATCATCCGCATCGCTCGATGCGGCTTTCTTCTTGGCGGCGGCACGCTTCTTGACCCGTGCCTTCGTCAGATCGACTCGTTCCGCTGTTTCGACCGCCGTGCCGCGCGCTTCGCCCTCGGCTTCGCCGCTTGCGAACCACTCGCGGATCGTCGCCTCCAGCCCTGCCGATACGCTCGACATGTGGTTGGTGATACCGGGGATGCCCTCGGCCTCACACTTGGTGACGATCGACTTGGATTTCACTCCAAGGGTCTTGGCAATCTCATGTACTCGCTTGGCTTTGGCCAAAGTGTTCTCCAGCGTTCGAACTGCGTCGGTCTTCGTTCTAGGTTGCCCGGGTCGATCCGGGCGGATCTGTGTCTGTTGCGGCACGGTGGCCGTGAGGGAAATCAGTCTTCTTTCTTCTCGCTGTCCGAGTCACCCGAGAGGATGGCCTCGGCACGCGCGTCGTCGTCCTCGGTGACTTCGGGGCCCGAGGAATCGTCGGACTTCTCGGCGGAACCGAGGCCCAAGATGGCCGCGGCGGCCATGTCGGCGTCGCCGGCTGAGTCGAGATCGCCGTCCAGAAGGCGTCGAGCCGCTTCGGCCTCTTCGGCCTTCCGCTTCTCGGCCTCTTCCTTCTCGCGTTCCTGCTGCTCGGCGATGACCTTGGCGCGGGCCGAGGCGGCTTCGACCGCCGCCTGAGCGACGGCTTCGTCCATCTCGATCTCGCCGACCAGCACGTCGACACCGACTTCTTCGATATCGAACACGCTGATCATGCCGAGCGCCGCGAGGCGGTCGAGCTGTTCTTCGGTGACGCCTTCGACGCTGCGGAGCGTCTCGGCCATCGCGTCCAGGCCCTTGTTGAATTCTTCGGGGGTCAGGATGTCGACATCCCAGCCGGTCAGGCGGGCGGCGAGGCGGACGTTCTGCCCGCGCTTGCCGATTGCCAGTGACAACTGGTCATCGTTCACGACCACCGTGGCACGCCCGAGTTCGAAGCAGAGCGAGACCTCAACGACCTCGGCCGGCTTCAGGGCGTTCTGGATCAGGATCTGGCTGGACTCGTTCCAGCGGACGATGTCGATCTACTCGCCGTTGAGTTCATCGACGATGTTCTTGATGCGCGAGCCGCGAACGCCCACGCAGGCACCGACGGCGTCGACTTTAGAGTCGATCGAGCTCACGGCGAGCTTGGTGCGGTATCCGGCCTCGCGGGCCATCGCCTTAATCTCGATGACGCGCTCGGAAACCTCGGGTACCTCGACCTCAAACAGTTTCTTGATGAACTCCGGTGCGCCGCGAGACAGAACGATCTTGACCTGATTGCCGACGGCTCGAACATCGAGGATCAGTACCCGGACCCGGTCGCCGGGGTGGAACTGCTCGCCGGGGATCTGCTCTGAGCGGGGCATGAAACCTTCGGCCCGGTCGATGGTGATCACCAGCGAGCCACCCTCGTAGCGCTGCACGACGCCGGTGGCCAGCTCGCCGACCCGCTTGATGAACTGGTCGTAGATCGACTGGCGCTCGTCCTCCCGGAACTTCTGGATCATCACCTGCTTGAAGGTGGAAGCCGCGATGCGCCCGAAGGCCTCGGGG
>JANSXG010000069.1 GCA_024743075.1 bacterium
CCTCGTAGATGTGCGCCACCCCCGGATGCTCCAAGCGTCCGAGGATCTCGCACTCCTGTTCAAACCGCTTGAGCCCGGAAGCCGACGCGTTCTCCGGCCGGATAAGTTTGAGAGCCACGGAACGGCGCGGCCGCTCCTGCTCCGCGGCGTAGACAGTCGCCATGCCTCCGGCCCCGATCCGCCGGACCACTCGGAACCCGCCGATGGTCGACGGCATCGCCGGGGAGGTCTGCGCACCCGCCCGCCGCACCGGGCTCCGAAGAAATTCGGTCGAGTCGCGGCTCTCCTCGTCGCGTTCCAGCAGGCGCTCAACGCGACGCCGGAGCTCCGGATCCGGGCAATGCTCTTCAAGCCACGCGCGGACATCCCGGGGATTCTCGTCGAGCGCACGCGCAAAGAGGTCGAACTCCGTACCCGTTCGGTCATCCACGGTCGGTGCTCCCGCCACCATCTCCATCGTGATCGCCAGAAAGTTGATCTTTCAGCCACGCGCGAGCGAACCGCCACTGACGCTCGACCGTCGAAGCGCTGACTCCTTCGATCTCGGCAACCTCCTCGATGGTCAGGCCGGTGAAGTACCGCAGCGTGACCACCCGCGCGGCGTCCGGGTACGCATCGCTGAGGATCGCGATCGCCTCGTCGAGAGCCAACACGTCGTCTCCCGCATCTTCTATCGCGAGACCGTCCCGGTCGGAAAGGACCACACGCTTGCGACCGCCGCCACGCTTCAGCGAGCCTTTCCGCCGGGCGTCCTCCACCAGAATGTCCCGCATCGCCCGCGCCGCAGAGTGAAAGAACTCCGCGCGGCTCGACCATCCCTCGGGCCGGCGATCCGAGATCCGCACCCAGGCCTCGTGGACCAAAGCCGTCGGGTCGAGCGTCTGACCGGGCGGGATCTGACGCATGCGCGAGCGAGCCAACTTGCGCAGTTCGCCGTAGACCACGGGAAGCAGTTCATGGGCGGCGTACGCCGGCTCATCCGATCCGGCCGGGCCGCGGACCGAAGCCGGGTCGGCTCCTCCGTCGGATGCGTCCTGTCCATTCTCCCGCGGCTCGTTCACGTCGGGCTCCTCCAGATCCGACTATACCTGCACAACCGCAGCCCCTGAAGCACAATCCCCCGCCACAACTTCGGTCCGGAAACACACCGGTAGCCCGGTTGACGACAGCCCATCGTTCGCCGACTATACTCGGCCCTCACGGACGGGTGGCCGAGCGGCTGAAGGCACCGCTTTGCTAAAGCGGCGTATATCGAAAGATGTACCGCGGGTTCGAATCCCGCCCCGTCCGCTTCTTCAATGATCCGGCGCCCCTCCCAGGGGTGCCGTTTTCATTTTTGTGTCCTCCCGACACCGGCTCCGCCCCGCCGCACGCTGATCGGCCGACGCCGCGGAGCATCGGAATTTTCCCGTACATGACAGCTTCTTCATCGACGCTCAAGCCGAGGCTCAGCCGATCGCGCGCTAGTACACATGTTCGCATTCCACCGGATTCGAGGAGCGACCATGCAAGCCCCTACCGAGCAACTACTCAGGCACCTTGCCTCTCTCGAGGGAGGCCCCGTGGTTTCCATACACGTCCCAACACACCGCGCGGGCCGGGAGACGACCAAATCGCGGGTCTACCTGAAGAACGGGATCGATGAGGCCCGAGATCTGCTCGCGCACCGGGGCGTCAGCGATCAGGAAATCGCCCGCCGAATGCACCCCGTTGAACAGTTCATCGACGACCACGAATTCTGGCAGCACCAGCGCGACGGGCTGTCCGTGTTCCAGCACGGCGACGATCACCACCTCGTTTCACTTGGACACAAGCCCGAAGCATTGACTCACGTCGGCCCCCACGCGCATATCACGCCGATCGTTTCTTCGCTCGACTCTCGCTCAACGTTCGCCGCACTCGTTCTCAGCGGCAACCGCGTCAATCTCTTCCGCGTGGAGGGAGACCGCATCGAGACGATCGACCTGCCCAACCTGCCGGACGACTTCTCCGACCTCGGCAGATACATCGACGCAGAGAAGCAACTCCAGTTCCACACCGGCGCGCCCGAAGCCGGCACCCCGAGAACTCAGGACGCCATATTCCACGGGCACGGCGTCTCCACCGAATCTGAACGCAAAGTTCGACTCGCTGAGTACTCTCGGATGATCGACGAGGTCGTCGCGAAGCACCTTCGCAACGCCGAGCAACTCCCGCTCGTCGTCCTTGCCGCCGAACCGCTGCACACGATTTACCGCGAGGAAAGCGAGTATCGGCACATCCTGGATTCGGAGGCGTCGGGCAACCTCGACCATCTGTCCGACGGCCAGATTCTGGATGTAGCTCGCGACGTGAGCCGGAAAGCGATGCCGGATCGAAACGCGTGGATCCTCGCGGACATGAAGGAACGGCTCGGTTCTGACGGTGTGCTCTACGAGTTAGAGGACATTCTTGAAGCCGCCGCAGATGGTCGGCTGGACCGTCTTGTCGGCGCTTCGGACCGACGCGTCTGGGGCCGGGCCAACCTCGCTGATGCTCCCCGAGCAGTCGATCGGCACGATGAGCGTCGCGCGAACGATGAGGATCTGCACAACCTCGCGTTCGTCATGGCGTACCGCACCGGCGCGGAGGTCTACGCCCTCCCCGATGAGGACATGCCCGACGGCCGCTCGCTTTTGGGACTCCGTCGGTACTGATGGGTACACGACCCCAATTCGCCCTTGTGGAGTGCGCCATGGTCACCCGCCGTTTCAAAGAGCTGCTTCGTCGAATCGTTCTGCCAGAAGCGAGGCGGCGCGATGCGATCGCGAGAGACCCTCCGCCGGTCCGCACACGCGATGCCACCGAACACGAGATCGACGAGGCGATCGACGAATCGTTCCCCGCGAGCGACCCGCCCGCGTTGCACTTTGAGAAGCAGCGATAGACCCGTTACCACCGAAAGGAGCCCATGTGATGGCACGGAAGAACCACGGCCCCAGCATCAAAGACGACGAGCAGTACGAGACGCTTCGCGAGAAGGGTTACTCAAAGGAGAAGGCCGCACGGATCGCCAACACGGATCGTGAAGAGGCCGGCAAACGAGGCGGCAAACATCCGCCCTACGAGGAATGGACCGTCGACGAGTTGCGGGACCGCGCCGCCGAACTGGGGATCGATGGCAGATCCAAGATGGACAAGGACGATTTGATCGACGCGTTGAGGAATCACTAAGCACACGCGACTCCGCATCGACCGCGTTATGCTCTCCCGCTCTACAGAAGGAGATTCCAATGCGTGCGATGCTCTGTGCAATTCTGATGACCGCGTTCGGGTTCGGCTCCACCGCCTGCGCCAACAAGCCCGACACCGACCTCTTCAACGGCCAGGACCTCACCGGCTGGGTCTCGACCGGTGCCCACGACGCCTGGGGCGTGGAGGACGGCGAGATCGTCACCCTCAAGCCCGGTGAGGGTGGCTGGCTGCGGACCGACCGGATGTACCGTGATTTCGAGCTCGAACTCGACTTCTGGATGCCCGAGGGCGGCAACTCCGGCGTCGGCCTGCGCGGCTCCTCCGGCGGCGACCCGGCCTTCACGGGCTTCGAAGTCCAGATCCTTGACACCTACGGCGAGGAACCCGGTCTGCGCAACTGCGGCTCGGTGTACGAAGCCGTCGCCCCCGCCACCATGGCCGTGAAGGAACCCGGCAACTGGAACACCTACCGCATCCGCCTCGTCGGTGACACCCTCGACGTCTGGCTGAACGGCGAGCACATCCACGACGCCGTCAAACTCGACGATCGCGGCTTCTTCCGCAGCGAAGAGAACCCCCTGCCCCTGAACACCCGCGCCACCACCGGCTACATCGCCCTGCAGGACCATGGCCACGCGTTCCGCTATCGCAACATCCGCATCACCGACCTCTCGCCCGACCCCGAGCCCGCCGGCATGGTCCACCTCATCAACGGCAACAACGCCGCCGGCACTCCCGAAGGCTGGTTCGCCGAAGACGCCGGCACCTGGACCGTCGAAGGCGACACCCTGATCGGACGCGACGGCCCCGGCCACCTTTTCACCGATGGCGCCTACCGCAACTTCGAGATGCGCGCCCTCGTGAAGGTCAACGAGCGCGGCAACTCCGGCATGTACTTCCGTGTCCAGCCGAACCCCGCCGCCAACAACCCGTGGCCCATCGGCTACGAGGCCCAGATCGACCAGCACGACCCGAAGAACTTCACCGGCTGCATCTACAACGCCGCGTGGCCGGAGGATGTAAAGGCCCCGATCACCAAGGACAACGCGTGGTTCGACTACCGCATCCGCGCCGAGGGCAATCACATCCGCACCTGGATCAACGGCGTCCCGATGGTGGACACGACCCTCGAGCAGTACTCCGAAGGCCGGCTCGCGGTGCAGGGCCACCACGACGGCAACGTGATCATGTTCAAGGACATCCGCGTGCTGGAACTGGAGTGACGGATCTGGGTGGCGTGGCCTTCGCGCAGCGACGCCCGCGTTGAGACGTGCAGAGGCGTCAAATCTCCACCCACACTGCCCCATTCTTCGCCGACTCCACGCACGCTTCCACGAACCGCACCCCGCGCTCGCCGTCCTGCGCCAGCGGCAACTGCATCGCCATCCCGCCCGGAGCGCTCCCGCTCCGCTCGGCGTGGATGTGTTCCACGACGCCTCGATAGATGTTCGCGAACGCCTCGATGAACCCCTCCGGGTGTCCCGACGGCAGACGCGACGCCGTGTTCGCCCGGCTGCTCAACGGCTCGATCCCGCGGCTCAGGATCCTCTTCGACCCGTCCAGCGCAGTCCGCACAAGCTGCTCGGGCGTCTCCTGGCGCCACACCAGCCCCCCGGTCTCGCCGTAGACCCGGATGGAGAAGCCGTTGGCCTCACCCACGCAGATCTGCGACGCCGTCAACGTCGCTTTCGCGCTGCCGGACAGCCGCATCAGCACCGACGCGTCATCGTCCAGCACGCGCCCGGGCACGAAACTCGTCGTGTCCGCGCACACCGACTCGATCTCAAGCCCCGTCACGAACCGCAGCAACTGCTCGGCGTGCGTGCCGATGTCCCCGAGCGCGCCGCCGAGCCCCGCCTTCGCCGGGTCCGCGCGCCACGAGGCCTGCTTCTGACCGGTGGCCGCCAGATCCGTCGACAGCCAGCCCTGGTGGTACTCCACGAAGCACTTGCGAACCGCCCCGATCGCACCGCTGCGCACCAGTTCCGCGGCCTCGCGCACCATCGGGTAGCCGGAGTAGTTGTACGTCACCGCGCACAGCCGTTTCTTCGACTCCGCCAGTTCACGCAGCTCTCGCGCCTGCGCGCTCGTCACAGTGAACGGCTTGTCGCACACCACATGGAACCCAGCCTCAAGGCACGCCTTCGCCGCCTCGTAGTGCACATGATTCGGCGTGACGATCACCACGAAGTCCACCGCGTCATCGCGGGCGGACTCGCGCTCGACCAGTTCCGCGACGTCGGCGTACGACCGCTCCGCGTCCACGCCGAGCGCCGCCGCCGACTCCTTCGACCGCTCCGGCGTCGACGAAAACGCGCCCGCCACCAGACGCGCCGAGCCGTCGAGCGCGATCGCCATCCGGTGCACCGCACCGATGAACGATCCAGTCCCGCCGCCGATCATCGCGTAGGTCAGGCCGTTGCCGCTCACTGCTTCTCCTTATCGAAAGCCGAGTCGAACGCCGAACCCGCCGGGGGGAAGTCGATGCCGCGCACGAAGTCCACCGCCTCGCTCGCCCCGTGCTCGCGGTCCATCACGCTGTCCTCCCACTCCACGCTCAACGGCCCCTTGTAGCCGATCCGGTTCAGCGCCCGGATGATCGCCTCGAAGTCCACATCGCCTCGCCCCGGCGAGCGGAAGTCCCAGCCGCGTCGGTGATCCCCGAACGCCATGTGCCCGCCGAGGATCGAGTTCGTGCCGTCCAGCGTCGTCGCGCAGTCCTTCACGTGCACGTGCCAGATCCGGTCCGTGAACGAGTCGATCAGTTTCACCGGGTCCAGCCCCTGCCACTGCGCGTGCGACGGGTCGAAGTTCACGCCGAACGCCGGGTGATGATCGAGTGCCTCGAGCGCGCGCTGCATTGTGTGGATGTCGTAGGCGATCTCCGAAGGGTGCACCTCCAGCGCAAACCCGACACTGCGCTTCTCGAACTCATCGAGGATCGGCTTCCACAATTGTGCAAACTCGCGGTACCCCGCATCGATCTCCTCCTGGCTCGTCGGCGGGAAGAAGTACAGCTTGTGCCACACCGGCGAGCCGGTGAACCCGTTCACCACGCAAAGCCCCATCCGCTTCGCGGCCTCCGCCGTGTCCTTCATCTCCTGCGCCGCCCGCTCGCGCACTCCGTCCTGACCGCCATCGCCCCAGACCCGCTCCGGCAGGATCGCTTGGTGGCGCGCATCGATCGGGTCCGACACCGCCTGGCCGACGAGGTGGTTCGAGATCGCCCAGCACTTCAGCCCATGTTTGGCCAACAGGTCGTGGCGCCCCCGGCAGTAGCCGTCCTCCGAGACCGCCCGGTCCACCTCGAAGTGATCCCCCCAGCACGCGAGTTCCAGCCCGTCGTACCCCCATTCCGACGCCTTCTCGGCGAGGACTTCGAGCGGCATGTCGGCCCACTGGCCGGTGAAGAGCGTGACTGGTCGGGGCATATCGGGCTCCGTCGTGATACCTGTTCGGGGATAGGCAAGGGTACGGGATTCTGCTAGTCTCGCGCCGCTTCATCCTTCACACGCAACGCGTACGCAGGGTACACCAACATGGATCAACCGGGTCAACGGTCGGGCACAGTCGTCGCCACTCAACTCTCGGTGATGATGTTCCTTCAGTTCTTCATCTGGGGCGCCTGGTACGTCACGATGGGCCCCTTCATGGACGCCGCCGGCATGGGCGCAAAGTCCATCGCCTGGGCGTACACCGTCGGACCGATCGCCGCGATCGCCAGCCCGTTCTTCCTCGGCATGGTCGCCGACCGCTTCTTCGCCACCGAACGCGTCACCGCGGTGATGCACCTGCTCGGCGGCGTCTTCCTCTGTGCAGCGCCGATCGCCGCGCAGCAGTCCGAAGTGCTGTTCGTCGTGGCGATCCTGCTGCACATGCTGTGCTACATGCCGACGCTCGGCCTCACCAGTTCGCTCGCCCTGCACAACATGACCAACGCCGAGAAACAGTTCCCGCTGATCCGCGTTTTCGGCACCATCGGCTGGATCGTCGCCAACTGGGTGATCTCGCTGCTCGCTTTCGACACGTCACCGAATATGTTCTACGTCGCCGGCGGATGCGGCCTGCTCCTCGGCGTCTACAGCTTCGTCCTGCCGCACACCCCCGCGCCCGCCAAAGGCAAGCCCTTCTCCGCCCGCGACGCCCTCGGCCTCGACTCGCTGGTGATGCTCAAGAGCCGATCCTTCGCGGTGTTCTGTGTCTGCTCGTTCCTACTATGTATCCCGCTCGCGGCGTACTATGCCTTCGCGGGCCAATACGTCGGTGAGAGCGGCTTCGAGAAAATCGCCTCGACCATGTCGTTCGGGCAGATGTCCGAGATCTTCTTCATGCTCGTCATGCCGCTCTGCTTCGCCCGACTCGGCGTGAAATGGATGCTCTCCATCGGCATGCTCGCGTGGGTCGTTCGCTACGGCCTGTTCGCCGGAGCTGCGGACGAGCAGATCAAGTGGATGGTCCTTGGCGGCATCGTCCTCCACGGCATCTGTTACGACTTCTTCTTCGTGACCGGACAGATCTACGTGGACGGCAAGGCCGGCGCGAAGATCCGCAGCCAGGCCCAGGGCTTCTACGTGCTGCTCACTCAAGGCCTCGGCATGCTCGTCGGTGCTCAGCTCGCCGGCGTTCTGGTAGCCCGCTACACCACCACCGACGATGCCGGAACCGACATCATCGATTGGGGCACCGTCTGGATGTACCCCGCGATCTTCGCCGCCGTCGTGCTCGTCGTCTTCGTCGCCCTCTTCAAGGATCGGATCACCCCGGCTGCGGACTCCGAACTCGCTTCCCCGACCCCCGGAACCGCCGCCGAACCAATTCCGGCCACAAATTAGCCCTTCCGATGCCTCCAGATCGCCAGTAGGATCCATCTGCAGGGCATCGCCCGACATTTCGTGAATCGCCGCTCCGTGCAAACGACCGCGGCAGACAACAGGAGACCCCGGACATGACCGACCAGAACCGACCCGAAGCCCAGACCAACACCGGTCGCCGTCGATTCCTCGGTACCACCGCCCTCGCCGGAGCCGCGGCGGTCCTCGGCGCCGCCGGAACCGTCTCCGCCCGTCCGGTCCGCCTGTTCCCCACCGTCGAAGCCCGCAAGGGCAAGGCCCCGTCGGCCGGCGAACCGATCCGCATCGCGATCATCGGCACCGGCGGCATGGGCACCGGTCACGCCCACGCGATGATGAACTTCGCGGGCGCCGGTCGCGAGAACCTGCAGATCGTCGCCCTCGCCGATCCCTGCGACGAGCGCCGCGCGAACTGCCACAACGCCTGCACATCCAAACAGTCCGGCGTCGATGTGCAGTCCACCCGCGACTACCGCGAAGTCCTCAAGAGAGACGACATCCACTCGGTTGTCGTCGCCTCACCCGAGCATTGGCACGCTCAGCACGCCATCGACGCGCTCGAATCCGGCAAGGACGTCTACTGCGAGAAGCCCATGACCCTCGAACTCAACGAGGCCATGGACGTCCGTCGCGCCGTGCTCAAACACCCCGACCGCATCTTCCAGGTCGGCACCCAGATGATCATGCTTCCCAAGTACAAGGAAGCCCGCCAGGCCATCAAGGACGGCAAGATCGGCCCCGCCGTCTGGTCGCAGACCTCCTACTGCCGCAACTCCATGACCGGCGAATGGAACTACTACGGCATCAACCCCGACTGGAAGCCCGGCGTCAACCTCGACTGGAACGCATGGCTCGGTCGCCTCGGCCCGCGCGAGTGGGACCCGAAGGTCTTCGCCCGCTGGCGCCGCTACAAGGACTTCTCCACCGGCATCATCGGTGACCTGCTCGTCCACGTGATGACCCCGCTCATCTTCGCGCTCGACGCCGGCTGGCCCACGCGCGTCATCGCCTCGGGAGCGCACATCGTGGACCACGACATGGAAAACCACGACCAGGTCAACCTGACCGTCCAGTTCGAGAACGGCCACACCATGATCATCGCCGGCTCCACCGCCAACGAAGTCGGCCTCGAAACCATGATCCGAGGCCACAAGGCCAACATGTACCTCAACGGTCGCCACGTCGACATCCGTCCCGAGCGCATCTACGTCGACGACGTCGATCGCGAGGAAATCACCTGCCCCGACATCGGCAACGACCAGGACCAGCTCCGCCTCAACTGGCTCGAGTGCATCCGTTCGCGCGAAGCCGCCGCCAGCAACATCGACCTCGCCTCCAAGGTCATGGTCGCCGTTGATCTGGCCTCCAAGTCGATGTGGGACGGTCACGCCTACGCCTTCGATCCGGAGAAACTCCGCGCCTCGCGGATCTGATTCACCGATGCAGACCGACGGACCGACGATGCGCGCATTCGAAGCGATGGGCACGCGCTTCGAGTGCGTTCTCGCGGGCATCGCGTGCGCACACGACCCGGCCGGACGCGCGGCGATCGCGGAGGAGATCGAGCGCCTCGTCCTCGACTGGCACCACGCCCTGTCCATCTTCGACCCCTCCAGCACCGTCTCGCGCATTAACGCGGGCGGGCAGGCCATTCGCGTACATCGCGATCTGCTCGAACTCCTTGACCGCTGCGTCGCCTACTCCACGGCAACCGACGGAGCGTTCGACATCACCCTCGGCTCGGTCATGGCCGCTCGCGGCTTCCGGAACTCCCGCCCCACAACCGCTTCCTCGGGCGCCGACGCGCTCGATCTCGATCGTGCCAACTCGACCGCCCGCCTGAACCGCACCGGCGTGGCCCTCGACCTCGGCGCCATCGCCAAGGGCTTCGTCCTCGACCGCTGCGCCGACGAACTCCGCGATCTCGGCGTCTCCAGCGCCCTCCTCCACGGCGGCACCTCCTCCGTCACAGCCATCGGCACCACCCCCGACGGCTCACCCTGGCGCATCCGCATCGCCGAAGACCACACCGGCGCCCCCACCGTCGAACTCATCGACAACTCGCTCTCGGTCTCGTCGCCGTCCGGACGCACCGTCGAGGGCCAAGGCCACATCCTCGACCCGCGCAGCGGGCGCAGCGCTGCCGGCGTCGAACACGCGTGCGTCATCGGCCCTTCCGCAGAAGTCTGTGAGGCCTGGTCCACCGCCATCGTCGTCGACCCCACTCTGCTCGACCGACTCCCCAGCGGCTACGCTGCCCACGCGCTGATTGACGGTGCGTGGCGATCCACGAACAACGTCTTTTCTGTGTATGACTGTTCCCCTGCCTGAGGTTTCGGATGTCTGAGATCGAACGTCGTGAGTTTCTTGTCCGCGCTGCCGGCTCCGCCGCCGCGTTCGCGTTCGTCCCGAGCGTGCTCGGCGCAACCGCCTGGCCCTTCAAGGCCGAACTCCGTGTCGGCGTGGTCGGCGTCGGTCGCCAGGGGCGTGCCGTCCTCGGCGAGCTGAGCAAGTTCGACAATGTGAAGATCGCCGCGATGTGCGACACTGACGAGCGCCGACTCGCCGCCGGCCTCCGTCGCGCGTCCGGCGCTGAGGGCTTCCCCACAGTCGAAGCGATGCTCCAGTCCGGCTCGGTCGATGCCGTCGTCGTCGCGACGCCGACCCATACCCACAAGGATGTCGCCCTCGCCGTCATGGCCGCCGGCAAGCACCTCTACTGCGAGTGCCCACTCGCCCACACACGCGAAGACTGCAGCGCGATCACGCAGGCCGCACGTGGCGCCAAGGGCGTCATCGCCGCCGGCTTCCAGGGGCGCTCCAACCCTGTCTACCAGCTCGCCCGCGGCTTCTACCGCACCGACTCGCTCCGCGACATGCTCACCATGCGCGCTCAGTACAACGAGAAGACCACGTGGATCAGCCCCGCCGCCGATCAGGCCCGTTACAAAGAACTCAACTGGAAGCTCGACCCGGACGTCTCGCTGGGTCTCGCCGGCGAGTTCGGCGCTCAGCAGTTCGACGTCTTCCACTGGTACACCGAGCGATACCCCGTCCGCGTCATCGGTCGCGGCTCCAACCGCGCCTATGACGACGGACGCAAGGTGCACGACACCGTCAATCTCATGCTCGAATTCGACGACGGCTCCGTGCTGCAGTACGCATCCACCCTCGGCAACTCCTACCAGGGCGCGCACGAAGTCTTCTACGGCACGCACTCCGCCATCAAACTCGCTTGGTCACACGGCTGGATGTTCAAGGAATCCGATGCCCCGACCCAAGGCTGGGAGGTCTACGCCAACCGCCAGCAGTTCCACAACGACGAGGGCATCACCCTGATCGCCGGCGCCACCCAGCTCGCCGAGCAGGGCAAACTCAAGGAAGGTGTCGGCCTCCCGCACCCCGCGCTCTACTACGCGCTCGAGAACTGGATCACCTGCATCGCCTCCGGTGAAACCCCCGCCTGCAGCGTGGCCGAGGCAGCCCGCGCAACTGCCGTCGGCATCGCCGCAAGCGAAGCCGTCCGATCCGGCAAAGCCATCGACATCGACCTGGCAGGACTCTGATCCGTGAGCAAGGCCACCACAAACCCGATGCCCCGCCTCTGCCAACTGCCGCTGCTCGTGCGCTGGAGCGTCGCCGTCCTCACCCTCGTGCTTCTGGGCGGCTACGTCGTCTCCGGCATCCACATGGCCTGGCACTACGACAACCGCGACGGCGTCGAAGGCCTCACCCTCGACGACATCCGGGGCCACTACCACGGCGTCAGCGTGCCGTCGCCGCTCATCGACGCCTTGGAAGCCGGTCACCCCGAAGACCTGCCCGATCGCGAGCGCTCGCTGCTGCTCGACTGGCTCAACGATCCCACCAACCTCGCGATGAGTTTCGACGACTTCGACCTCGGCGACGATGCCCCCGCCGAGCTCATCGCCGTCAACTGCCTGTCCTGCCACGCGCGGAACGCCACCGGCCCCGATGCCTACCCCCAAGTGCCGCTCGAATACTTCGACGACATCCAGCCGCTCGCCATCTCGCGCGAGATCAACCCGACCACCACCGACATCATCGCGATGAGCCAGCACACCCACGCGCCGGTCATGGCCGTCATCCTGCTCGTGCTCGGTCTCGTCGGCGTCATGACCCGGGCGCCCAAGGCGCTTGTCGGTCTCATCACGCTCATCGGAGCGATCGGCCTCGGCGCAGACATGGCCGCGTGGTGGCTCGCCCGCCAGGACGACACCTGGGTCTACGCGATCGTCGGCGGCGGCTTCGCCTACTCCGCCGCCACCGGGCTCGTCGGCCTGATCATCGTGCTCGACTGCCTCATCCCGGCCTTCGGGCGCAGTTCTGGAGACGAGTCATGAACACCGCCGACCAGTTCAACACGATCACCCGTCGCGACGCCATGAAACTCGCCGGCGCCGCCGGAATCGGCCTGCTCAGCCTCGGACCGGCTTCCCTCGCATCGCTGACCCGCTCCGCGTCGGAACCGAAGATCTCCCTGGCCCAGTGGTCCCTGCACCGCCTGCTCTTCGCCGGCGACCTCCAGCACCTCGATTTCGCCGCCGAAGCGAAGAAGATGGGCTTCGGCGCGGTCGAGTACGTCAACTCCTTCTTCAAGGACAGGGCAACCGACGAGGCGTTCCTCGCCGAGATGAACCGACGGGCATCCGACGCCGGTGTAAAGCAGTTGCTCATCATGTGCGACGGCGAGGGCAACCTCGGTGACGCCGACGACAACGCCCGCAACCGCGCCGTCGAGAACCACCGCAAGTGGCTCGACGCCGCAAAAACGCTCGGCTGCCACTCCATCCGAGTCAACGCAGCCAGCAGCGGCTCCTGGGACGAGCAGCGCGACCGCGCCGCCGACGGACTCCGCAAACTCTGCGAACTCGCCGACCCCCTCGAACTCTCCGTCATCGTCGAGAACCACGGCGGCCTGAGTTCCAACGGCAAGTGGCTCGCCGAAGTGATGACCACCGTCGACCACCCGCGCGTCGGCACCCTTCCCGACTTCGGCAACTTCTGCATGGACTGGTCACGCTCTGACCAGCCCGACGCATGGTACGACCGCTACCAGGGCGTCAAGGAACTCATGCCCTTCGCCAAGGCCGTGAGCGCGAAGTCGCACGAGTTCGATGCCGACGGCAACGAGACCAAGACCGACTACACCAGGATGCTCCGCATCGTCCGAGACGCCGGCTACACCGGCTGGATCGGAGTCGAGTACGAGGGTGGCGGCCTGTCGCCGCGCGAGGGCTCGCTCGCCACGAAGAAGCTCATCGAGCGCGTCTGGGCCACGCTCAACGCCGAATCCCCGCAAGCCAGATGACCCACGACCTCGCCGTCTGCTCCTGGTCGCTGCAGCCCGACTCGCCCGAGCAGCTCATTGAGCGAGTCCGCGCTTGCGATCTGACCGCGATCCAACTGCACCTCGACCCCCTTCGCTCCGGCGACTGGTCCGAGCACGACCTCGTCGCTCGCCTGAGCGATGCCGGCATCCGCATCGCCTCCGGCATGATGACCACGCAGGGCGAGGACTACTCAACCCTTGAGACCATCCGCGAGACCGGGGGCCTGCGCCCGGACGCCACTTGGCCCGCAAACCTCCACGCCGCCGAACAGAACGCAGAACTCGCAAAGCACATCGGCATCTCGCTGGTCACGCTGCACGCCGGCTTCATCCCCCACGACCAGGAAGACCCGAAGTACCCGCGCATCATCGAGCGCATCCGAACCGTCGCCGACGTGTTCAGCGCCCACGGCATCCGCCTCGGCCTCGAAACCGGTCAGGAAACCGCCGCTTCTCTGCTCGATGCCCTCGCCGCCATCGACCGCGACTCGGTCGGCGTGAACTTCGACCCCGCCAACATGATCCTGTACGCCATGGGAGATCCCGTCGAAGCCCTCGACCGCCTCGCGCCGCACGTCGTGCAGATCCACGTAAAGGACGCGATCGCCACCGACACCCCGGGCCGGTGGGGAACCGAAGTCCCCGCAGGAACCGGTCAGGTCGACTGGCCCGCGTTCTTCGCCGTCGTCCGTGACCGCCTGCCAGACATCCCGCTGGTCATCGAGCGCGAAGCCGGTGGCCAGCGAGTCGAGGACATCCGCACGGCCGCATCACTCGTCGAGCGCCACGCCGAGGTGATCCGTGGCTGAGCCCATCGGCATCGGCATCATCGGCATGGGCTTCATCGGCCAGACCCACGCCCGCGCCTTCCGCGATGCCGCGTTAGACGGCACGCCCTGCGCGGTCCGCGCCGTCTGCGATCCGAACCCGGATCGACGCTCCGGCGTCGCCTCCGATGGCGGAAATCTCACCCCGTCCGCCAGCGATGAACGCCTCTTCGACCCCGAGAGGGTGAATGGCTACGACAGCGCTGACGAACTGCTCGCCGACGACTCCGTCGACCTCGTCTGCGTCTGCACCCCCACCGACACCCATGTCGATCTTGCCATCCGCGCCCTCGACGCCGGCATGCACGTTCTCGTCGAGAAGCCGGTCGCCACCTCAAGCGCCGAGATCCGGCGCTTGCTCGATCGCGTCGAGTCCGTCGATCGACTGTGCATCCCCGCCATGTGTGTCCGCTACTGGCCCGGCTGGTCAGACCTGATCGAAATGGTCACCGATGCCCGATTCGGGCGCGTGCTCCACGCCCGCTTCGAGCGCCTCGGCTCGCCCCCGACCTGGTCCAGAGACTTCTACGCCGACGCCACCCGCTCCGGCAACGCCGTCTTCGACCTGCACGTCCACGATGCCGACTTCGTCCACCGCCTCTTCGGACGCCCCGCAGCGCTCCGATCGTACGGCGACGACCGTCACATACTTACCCAGTGCGAATACCCGGACATCCCGTCCGTCTCGATCGAGGGCGGCTGGCTGAACGACGCTTCGTTTCCCTTCCGCATGGCCTACGCCGTCGAGTTCGAGCGCGCCGTCGTCACCTTCGACTCCCGGCGCGATCGCCCGCTGCACATCCACACCGGCGGCGAACTCACCACGCCCGGCATCGGCACGCGCACAGGGTTCGACGAACAGGCCCGCGCGATCTGCCCAGGCCTGCTCGGTTACCCATCCGCCCCGACGCTCCCGACCGTCACCGAGGCGCTCCGTGTGACAGAGTTCATCGAAGCCGAACGCGAGAGCGCCTCAATCGGACGCCGTGTTCCCCTGAACTAGGCGTCTCGGCGTTTCTGGTCGACGCGGTCCTTCGCCGGAACGCGCACGCGGCGCGCAAGGCCCAATTGCTCCATCCCGCGGATAACCAGATAACTCGAGTCGAACTCCCACCAGCGCAGGCCGTGACGCGCCGACGTGGGGAACGCGTGGTGGTTGTTGTGCCAGCCTTCGCCGAACGCGAGCACGCCCAGAATCGCGTTGTTGCGGCTCTCGTCGTGGCTCTCAAACGGACGCGTCCCCCAGATGTGACACACGCTGTTGATGCTCCACGTGACATGGTGCAGCAGCAGAATCCGCACCAGCCCACCCCACACAAAGCCGAGCAGCACCCCCGACCAGCTCATCGTCAGCAGACCGCCGATGGCCGCCGGAATCAGCAGCCCCGCAAGAACCCACAAGGGGAACGTGCGGCTGATAAACCGGATGAGCCGATTGCTGGCGAGGTCCGGCGAATAGCGCGGGATGTCGGGCGTATTACGCGAGCTCAGCATCCAGCCGAGGTGCGCGTGCACCAGACCCTTGCAGAAGTTCCACAGCCCAGCGCCGTGCGTGTGCGGCGAGTGCGGATCGTCGTCATGGTCGCTGTGCTGGTGGTGCTTGCGATGCGTCGCCACCCAGTTCAGCACCGGGCCTTCAACCGCCATCGAGCCGAGCACCGCAAGAACCGCCGTCACCATCGGACCGGTCTCGAAAGAGCGGTGCGTAAAGAGTCGGTGGTAGCCGATCGTCACACCGAACCCGGTGAGAATGTACATCACCAGCAGCAGCACCAGCGAAACCCAGCCGAACCCGAACGGCCAGATCAGAATGATGCCGCCGGCCAGACCAACGAACGGGAGGAGAATCGTCACAAGGGTTGCGATACGGACCGCCAATGTCGGCTTGCCGTGTGAGGCCACTGAGACGACGGAAGACCGCTCGGCGGTCGAGCACTGTGAGGTATGAACTTCGGTCAATGAGGCTCCGTCGGGCCCCGGAGGAGGCCGGCGAGAGGAGAAGAGCGCCAGCGTACGGACGCCAGCCACTGATACTACTCCTGTATCGGAACTGCTGTTCACGACGAATCGAAGAACGCGCGTCGGTCACCCCTCGTTGAACCGCGATCAGCGGGGTTTTCCCCCTGCCTA
>JANSXG010000005.1 GCA_024743075.1 bacterium
AGGAACCACAGCAGTTCATGGATGATCGAGCGGGTGTGGACCTTCTTGGTGGTGACCAGGGGGAACCCGCCGCCGGTGGCCTCATCGAGGTTGAAGCGCATCTGGTGGCCGAAGACCGAGAGCGTGCCCGTGCCGGTGCGGTCTTCCTTGCGGATGCCGGTATCGAGAACGAGTTGGAGCAGGTCGTGGTACTGCTGCATCGGGTGCCTCCGGGCGGAGGATAACGGATCGGTCTCGGGCCTACATGAGCCGGATCAATGGTCTTCGGCGACCGACCGGATGACGCTGGGTCGCATGCACGCCGCGAGGATGCCGGCGACGACGATCAGGGCGGCGAAGCCGACGAAGGCCATCGAGATATCCCGGGCCGGGAGCAGGTAGGCCGAGTTCAGGTCGGCCCCGAGCAGCCACGGGGCCAGCAGGGCGTGGCTCGCGCTGACCGCCCAGCCGACGCCCATCAGCAGGCTCGTCGCGATGCTGGTGTGCCCGGGGAGCAGACGCTGGCCCAGCGAGGCGGTGACCGGGAAGGTCGCGAAGTAACCCAGCGGGGCGACCACCGCCAGCAGGTACAGGGGCATCAGGCCGATCAGGGATCGCGTCGAGGGATCGGCATCGCCGACCGACCCGGCCCAGACCGCGTCGCCCACGAAGCCCAGCGCCCCGATGGCGATCGCGCCCACGGCGGACATCCACACCAGCGCGCGCCGCTCGTGACCTCTCTTGACCAGTCGCCCGGCCAGGATCACGCCGATGCCCATGCCCAGCGTCGAGCAGGCGATCAGTTCGCCCGACAGCACCGACGCCCGATCGGCATCGCGGATCTTTGACTCGGCCCACACATTGAACAGCGCGAACATGCCAACGTTGACCGTGAAGCGCAGGGCGTTCTGGACCGTCAGCGACGCCACCACCCCCCACCGCTTGCGCCGCTCGCCCGGCTCCACGCTGAACACCCGGATATCGGCGTGGTCGGCCCGGTGCGGGATCTTGCGAACGACAAGATGCATCGCGATCGCCAGCAGGATGCCCGGCGGCACAAGCCAGACCAGCGCCTCGAGCCCGAGGGACTCGGTGATGCTCGGCGTCACCAGCGAACTGGCGGTCTGCCCGGCCATGCCCGCGGCGATGAACATCCCCACCGCGAACGCCCGCCCGTGCCGAAAGCCCCGAGCCCCGGTCTGTCCAGCCAGGGCCGTCGAGATCGGGTGGTAGAAGCCGGTTGCGAGCACGCCGACGATCTGCAGGGCGATGAGCTGCTCGAAGGACTGGGCGAAGCCGATGCTCCCGATGCACACCGAACCCAGCAGAATGCCCAGCGGGCAGAACGCCCGCGTGTTGTACTTGTCGCTGATCCACGCGAACAGCGGCTGGAACAGGCCGCTGAAGATCGGGGTGATCATGTAGACGATCTGCACCTGCCCCGGCGTCAGCCCCAGCTTCTCGCGAAGGGGGAGCATGAGCACCACGAAGAAGATCGGGAAGACGTCGATGAAGGCGTGGGAGAACGACAGCAGCGAATAACGCTTGCGGGCGCGCGTGGCGACGCCGGCAGGAACATCCGGCGGGATAGGCGTCCCGAGCATGTCGGGGGCTGTCGTGGTGGTCGAGGTCAAGGAGGGCTCCGGGAGGCGAGTGGAGCCAAGTGTACGCAGGGAGCAGCGGGTACGGGGCGCTCAGGTGCCGTCCGATGGTGCGTCGCCACTCGCCTCGGCAGCTCCGGCCTCGAGGCGGATCAGTCGGTCGAGCGCATCGCGGTCTGTCTGGGTGAGCGATTCGTCCCGGTCTCTGAGCATTTGGACGATGGCGCGTTGATCCTCGGTGAGCTGTTCGTCCCCCCTCTGCTCGTAGCGATCGGCGACCTGAGCCCAGCTCAACGAGCCGCCGATGTACAGCAGGTCCTGCTTCAGGAATCGCCCCATCTTCTCCAGATAGATTGACGCGACCCACTCCGCCGGCCACTCGGCTTCCATCACGCGCCTGACTTCGGTCAGTTCCGGTTCGCGTTCCCGGTAGCCGAGTTTCGGAGGCGGGTTCCACTGCGGCGGGAAATCCGAGGCAGACCGGGCGGACATGAAGTCGAAGGCCGATGCCACATCGCCGCGGAGCATCATCGACTCGGCCTTGCGACGGTTGACCTGCTCCGGCTGCGTGACGACCATCGCGGGGAGGAACGCGAGCACCGACGCGATGGCGAGGATCAGCAGTGAACGCGGGCTCGACGAATCGGACCGCTCGACACGCCAGTCGGGCCTGAGCCAGCCGACCGCGACGAGCGAACCCAGGATCCAGATCGGTGCGGTCAGGACGGACAGGACCACCAGCGTGAACGTGACCGAGGCGATGAGCGCGTCGCGGTCCGTGTGCCGGATGCCGCCCATGACGTCGATGACCGGTGTCGGCACCATCGTCACGACGGTGAACACGACGGCATCGGCGAAGAGCATGACGATGAAGAACACGGGGGCGGCGCGCACGCCGTAGATCACGCTGATCACCCGTGTGATGAGGGCGACCCGCCACGCCGCGACGAGGGCGAGTGTGCAGAGGTTCACGCCGATCGCGTCGACCGGCGACATGAATCGCTCGTACGGGATGGCGTAGAGCCAGGCCATCGGCGCGGTCATCCAGAACAGCCCGAGGAAGATCACATACGACTTGTCGATTCGCGGCGGTTTCCGGTCCGCCTTTGCACTCCGGAGCATGATCGCGCAGTGGACGAGCAGGAACAGCGTCGTGCCCGAGGCAAGCGACGCACCCAGCGGGCGGAGGGCGTGCCACGGCTCGTTGATCAGGTCTTCGCCGTCGTACTCCCGGGCGAACCCCGCCGAGACGACGAAGATCGCACCGATCAGGATGGTCCACCTCGACGCGGCGAGTTCGAGGATCGCTTCGCGATCACCCAAAAGGAACCGCGGGAGCAGCGAGATTTTCATATCTGTGCCTCCCCGGCCAGCGAAGGATTGCGTTTCCACGTCTCGCGTCGGATCGCGCGCCGACGAGCGGTCTCAGCCGCTGAGAACGCGTGTTTGAGCAGTCCGGTGAAACCGGACTGCAGTTCCTGAGGGCTCATGTGGTCAGGGGTGTAGGTGACATCGAACAGCGTGTGGTGCGACCAGTCGGCTTCGGGGAGCAACCGGTTCTCCGACGCGAGGCGACGCCGGAGGGCCGTTCCCGGGAACGGCGTCTGGATCGTGACCTGCGCATCGGCGCACGGATCGCTCTGGAGAAACGCCCGCAGGCGATCAATGGTCTTGGGTGTCTCGCCGTCGCTGCCGACGATGTAGCAGCCGATGACGGCGATCCCCGCCTCCTGAATCGCTCGCACCGAGTCCATCATCCGGTCCATCGATGTCCGCTTGGCCCCCATACCGCTGTGCTGGTGCACAAGCGACTCAAGCCCAACGAGCACCTGCACGCACCCGGACGAGGCGAGCCGGTCGAGCACGCCCGGATTCTTGCCGAGGCGCCAATCGGCTTCCGTGAACCAGCGCGCGTCGGACTCCGCGAAGACATCGAGCACCTCGTCGTGCGGCCCCCCTCGTGCGAACGTGTTGTCGTCGGCGAGTTCGATGAACGGTCTGGCATCCATCGCTCGGATCGCGTCGAGTTCTGCCCGGATCCGTGCGCCCGGCTTGGTCCGAAACGGCCCGAGCAGACGGCTCGCGGCGCAGAAGTCGCAGGAAAACGGGCAGCCGCGAGTGGCCTGCAACGTGTAGCGGGGACGCTCCGATTCGCCGAGCAGATCAAAGCGAGGGAGCGGTGCCTCGGCAAGATCGAAGGGCGCATCGCTTCAGTAGGACGGACGCAACCGGCGTGCTTCGGCATCCGAAAGCACCTGATTCCAGACGGGTTCGCCGTCGCCGATGACGACCGCATCGGCGTGCTGAACCGCTTCGTCGGGGCAGGATGTGGCGTGCAACCCGCCGATGACGACCTGCACACCTTCCCTGCGCAGCGCATCGGACAATGCGTAGGCCTCGAGGATCGAAGCGGTGAGGGCGGAAACAGCAACGAGCGTTGGACGCTCTGAGACAATGCGTTGGATCAGGGCATCATCCAGCGCTGGCGCTTCGTGGAGCGAGGTGGACCAGTTTCCGGGGGTCAGACCGGCAAGCGTCAGGAGCCCGAGCGGAGGCAAGGCCGCGATCGCCTTCGCGCGGGACCGCAGCCCCGGAAGCGTCATCCCGATTTCGGCGAGTTCGGCTTCACGGACCCGAAAACCCGACATCGAGACAAAAGATACGTGCGGCATGGAACCCTTCCGATCCGAACTTCACGCGGCGAACCGGTCCGCCACGCGAAGGCCTATACGGAAACGGGACCTCACAGTTCCGTCCGGTTCCCCACGCGGGCCATGCCGAGCATTGCCAGGCTCACCATGATGCCCAGGCCGCTCACTCCGGCAGCGGGCCAAGTCCAGCCCATGGCGTTCAGGGCCGAGTCAAGGTTCTTGTCCTTGGCGCGGAAGAACTGGCTGGGCGTGATCTGCTGCATCGCGTAGTGCTGCCACAGGTCGCGGCTGCGCTGTTCGAGCGTCGGGATCATTTCCTCGGGCGTGTACTTGCTGGGCGTGTGCAGCGCGTCGAGTTCGCGATAGCTCTTCTTGACGACGGTGATCGCCGGGTCGGTCTCGGGGTGGAGCTCGGCGAGCCAGTACCCCCACTCGCTCCGACGCACGAGGCCCCAGCTCTCGGTGTCGAAGCCCTCGGCCGGGTAGCGCGCGGCGATGATCATCCGGGGCCTCAGGTCGCCGGACTGGAGTCTGGACGCGGCGTCTTCGGCGCTCCTCGCGCCGGTCACCATCGGGAGCACGCGGAACCAGTCCTTGACGCCCACGAGCCCGGGCAAAAGCTCATTGTCGGTCGTGACGATCGGAAAATCGACGAGGGTGTCGCGGTAGGTCACACGCAGCGCGCGCTCCGCACCGAACGCGTTGGAGTCGGCGCTAACCGGCGTCCGCTCGATCGTGACCGCGTGGTCCTCAAAGATGAAATCGGTTTCGTCGACCGGATCGTTGAAGTAGACGAGATCGATCTCACGGCTGCTGAGCTTGCCCATCATGAACCAGCCGCTGGCCAGGAGGCCGAGCACTGAAGCGGTGAGCAGGATGGCGGCGATGCGTCCCATGGACAATCGTAGGCCCGAGCGGTGAGCAGGCGGCGTGGATCAGTGGTCGCCGCCGGAGTGATCGTCACCGGAGTGGTCATCGTGGGCGTGCGACTTGTTGTACTTCTTGACGTTCTCGGGGTCGTTCTTGGCCTGCTCGACGATGGACAGGCCGGGGTTGTCGGACCAGAACGGGGAGTACACGCCGCGAGTGACCTGGCGATTACCGCTCTCGTCGACCTGGATCTGGACGCTGCCGCCGACGGCGATCTCGCCCTTCTCGGTCTTGTCGACCATGTCCTGGGTGCCGATGTCGATCATGGTGATCGTGATGAAGAGCACGACGGCGAACATCGAGGCGACCACGACCACCGTGTTGATGGCCTTGTCGTAGATGAGGTGCATGAAGAACGCCGCGACGAGCAGGCCCTTGAAGCTGGCGATGATCAGCGCGACGGTGAGGTTCACCGAATTCGAGACGTAGAAGTACTCGGCCTTTGCCGTCCAAAGCGTCAGCGCGGTCAGGCAGAGCAGGCCGACGAATACGAGCAGCATGGGCATGAACGGCGTCACGTGGACGTGGTGGCCGTGGTCGTCGTGCGCGTGCTCATCGTGCTCGAGGTTTGGCATCAGCCCCTCGTTCTCGGTCTGGTGGTCGTGGTCGTGCGCCATGGGTCGGTCTCCGCGAAACGCGCTGGAGGAGTCGTATCGGAACGTGGGGTCAGACGAGGTAGAGCATCGGGAACAGGAAGATCCAGATGACGTCGACGATGTGCCAGTAGAGGCCGGTGTTCTCGACGAACATGAAGTTCTTCGGGCCGTACCGCCCGCGAGCCGTCCAGTACATGGCCCAGGAGATCACGAGCACGCCGATCAGAACGTGCACGCCGTGGGTGGCGGTCGAGATCCAGTACACGCTCATGAACAGGTGGTCGTGCGTGCCGTGCGGGTTGTAGTACCAGAAGTTCGCGCCGGGAAGCTTCTTGTCCTGGAGTTTGGGGAGGTACTCGAGAGCGATCTTTGCGACGAGGAAGAAGATCGCGCAGAGGTTGGTGATGCCGAGGTAGACAAACGCCCGCCACTTCCGGGCGAGTTGGAGCTCGCGGATCGCCATGACGATCGTGAAGCTCGAAAGGAGCAGCACGACGGTGTTCACCGCGCCGATCTTCCAGTCGAGGTACGCGTGGGAGGCCTCGCGCCACGTGCCGTAGTGCGTCATCCGGCCCCACGCGTACGCGCAGAAGAACCCGGAGAACAGCAGCACTTCGGTGGCGAGGAACAGCCACATGCCGAACTTGGCGGCTTCCGCCTCATCGGCGGCGTTGCGCCAGTGGTGCTGGTGGACGTAGTCCTCGTGCGGTTCCCGCTTTGCAGCGAGTTCGGCGCCGGAGCTGATCGGTGCGGTCGTCATGGTGTGGACCCGTGTCGGATGCGAGAAGAGTCGTGGCAGACCGCGTCGAGTCTACCGGAGTACGAGGAACGCTTCGGCCTCAGTGCCCGTGGGCTCTGGCGACCGCTTCGGGGTCGGGGAGCGGGTAGTCCGCCGGGTCCCAGCCGGGGGGCACGACAAGGTCGTAGTCGTACGGACCGTGCGTGAGCAGCGGCTCGTGCGAGAAGTTGTGCTCGACCGGGGGCGAGTCGGCGTACCACTCGAGGGTCAGGCCGCCCCACGGGTTGCGCGGAGCGCGGCGCCCGCCGGCGAGCGAGAACGCGAAGACCACGGCGTGCATGAGGAACGCGATGGCCAGCACCCACGAGCCGAACGTCGAGATCTTGTGGAGCAGCTCGAACTCAGGAACGTACGTCGCGTAGCGACGGGGCATGCCCTGCGTGCCGAGGAAGAACTGCGTGAAGAAGGTGATGTTGAAGCCGATGAACACGAGGATCGACGCGAGGCGCGCCCAATTCTCGTTGTACATCTTGCCGGTGAATTTGGGCCACCAGTGGTGCAGGCCGCCGAGGAAGGCGAGCACCGTGCCGCCCATCATCACGTAGTGGAAGTGGGCCACGACGAAGTAGGTGTCGTGCAGGTGGATGTCCGTAGCCAGCGTCGCCAGCGGCGGGCCGGTGAGTCCGCCGATGGTGAAGCAGAAGATGAAGAACGCCGCGTACAGCATGGGCGTCGTCCAACTGATGGACGCCTTATAGAGCGAACTCGTCCAGTTGAACACCTTGATCGCGGTCGGCAGACCGACGAGGAAGGTCAGGGCCGAGAACACCACGTTCGCCGAGGGCGACTCGGAGGTGAACATGTGGTGGCCCCAGATCAGGAACGAGACGGCGGCGATGCCGATCGAGCTGAACGCGATGGCGCGGTAGCCGAACAGGCGCTTGTGCGAGTGCACCGCGATCAGTTCGGAGACGATGCCGAAGCCCGGGAGGATCATGATGTAGACCGCCGGGTGGCTGTAGAACCAGAAGAAGTGCTGGTAGAGGACCGGGTCGCCGCCGAGCGCCGGGTCGAAGATGCCGATGCCGAGCGTGCGCTCAAAGACCAGCATGAGCAGCGTGATGCCGACGACCGGGGTCGCGAGGACCTGGATGATCGAGGTCGCGTAGAGCGCCCAGATGAACAGGGGCATGTCGAACCAGCCCATGCCCGGCACGCGGAGCTTGTGCACCGTCACGATGAAGTTCATGCCGGTGAAGATCGAGCTGAAGCCGAGGATGAACGCGGCGAGGACCATGGAGGTCACGCTGCCCCAGTTCGTGCTGGTGGAGTACGGCGTGTAGAAGGTCCAGCCGGTCTCGACGCCGCCGGCGATCAGCGAGTAGACCGCGAACAGGCCGCCGATGATGTAGATGTACCACGAGCCCAGGTTGAGCTTCGGGAAGGCGACGTCCTTCGCGCCGAGCATGATCGGCAGGAAAATGTTGCCGAGCGCGGCGGGGATCGCGGGGATGATGAACAGGAACACCATGATGGTGCCGTGCAGCGAGAACAGGCGGTTGTAGACGTTGTTCGAGTTGACCGTGCCGGACTCGCTCGTCCAGCCCTTGAACAGTTCGCCCTCTCGCTCGATCACTTCTTCGTAGACAGGGTTGCCGTCGGCGTCGACCTCGGGGGTCATCACCGGGTCGCCGAGGGGCTCGCCCTCTGCATTGACCTTTTGGCCGGCGTCGTTTTTCTTCGGTTCAACCTTGGGTTCGCCGTCTGCGTCGAGAACGGGTGTCTCGTCGTCGTTCAGGACCGGCACGAGAACTTCCGCGCCATTTTCGTACACCAGGCGACCCGCGTCGTCGGTGGCCTGCACCTCGGCCTGAACCTGCTTGGTCACGTTGGTGATCGGTTCCCAGAGTTCGGCACGCAGGGCCATCGCGAACACGCCGCCGAGGAAGAACATCAGCAGAACGGCACAGAGGTACATCACGCCGATCTTTTTGTGGTCGACGGTGTAGATCCAGGACCAGATGGTCTTCCAAAGCGTCTCTTTGGAAGCGTAGTAAGGTCTGTCGTGGTGTCCCATGTGAGGGTGACCTCCGGTGGTCATGCGCCTTGTCGCGGCTTGTGCGTTGGTGCCTAGTTGGTTCGTGGTTCGCGTGGCGAGTCGTCAGCCGTCGCCTTCGGTTTCGGAGAGCTGCTGTTCGAGTTCAGCCGCGGCTTCCTGTTCGGCCTGGGCCGCGAAGTCGCCGGAGAGACTCTTGATGTAGAAGACGACCGCGTCGAGCTCGCGTCCTTCGATCTGGCCCAGGAACGAAGACATCTGGCCGATCGCGAATCCGGGGCGGGCGTACTCGTTCGGATAGAGGATGGACTCGACGATGTAGCCTCGTTCGGCGACGCCGGGCGTCGCGCCTTCGGCGACCGCTGCAGACGGGCTCCAGCCGGGGACTTCGCTGCCGTAGAGGTTCTCCCAGGTGGGTCCCTGCTTGGCTGACCCGTCCACGGAGTGGCACTGGAAGCAACCGTTCTTCCGAGCAACGAGCTCACCGAGTTCGATCAGGTTGATACCCGACGTGTCCTTGCGGGCCTCGAGCCACTTGTTGTAGTCCTCGGGCGAGAGCGTCGCGATGCGACCGGCCATCTGGGAGTGCTGGTCGCCGCAGTACTCGGCGCAGAACAGGTAGTAGCCGGGGCGATCGGGATCGATCGCGACGACGGACTTGTCGTCCTCATCGAAGTAATGCGTGATCCGGTCGGTGGTCTCGAACCAGAGAACGGTGTAGCGGTTCGGGAAGATGTCACGCTTGATGCGGAAGGCCGGCACGTAAAACGAGTGGATGACGTCGCGCGACGTCATGATCATCTTGTAGGGTTTGCCGACCTGCACCGGGATGATCGGCGACTCGGGGTTCGCGGCGATCTCTTCGAACTCATTGGTGCTGTAGCCGTCGGCGTAATCGAAGTTCCAGCCCCACTGGTACGCGGTGACGTAGATCGGTTCGGCATCGACCGGCGCGACGAGTTTGCTCAGGTAGGCCTTGAAGCCCCAGAAGAACATGATGGCCATCAGGATGGCGGGCGTGACCGACCAACTCAGTTCGAGCGCAGTGTTGTGCGACGGGCTGACTTCGGCGACCTCACCGACCTTCGACCGGCGGTACTTGATGCCGAAGCCGATCACCATGCCGACGATCGGAATAAAGAAGATCGCCGAAACCCAAAAGATGTAGTTGTAGACCGCGTCGGTCGAATCAGCGAAAGTCGATCCCGACTCGCGGAACCAGAACCTCTCCCACCAGGAGAGATTCTCTGCGCCGAGGGTCACGATGTGCGTTGAAAGAGAGGCCATCAGATCGACTGCTCCTTGCCGGATTCCTGTAGAACAGCAGTTTGTACAGCAGTATAGGAGTGATATCGGTTTTTGTCCCCGTCCGGGGCAGCCACGTGCAATTGAAACTGGGTCGCTTGTGCGGTCACAGAGAGGGGGTATCCCTGAGTTTGTTGGTGACGACAAGTACGGCGATCCCTGTTGCCAGAACGACGACAGTCAGGGCACCCACCAGTTGCATGACCCGCATTGGCGAAATCACGTACTCGCCGGTGGCTTCGCTGCGGACACGGCAGAGCAGCACGACCTGGTCCCAGAGCGTCTGGCTCTGGCCCTCGGCGGCTTCGGTCACCCCCGTGCGGACCTGCTGGGCCGAGTACTCGCTGCCGGGCAGGTAGTTGTGGATGGTGCCGTCGTTGCGGAGGAAGATCATCGAACTGGTGTGGGTGAAATGGCCGCTGGCGGGGACGAAGCGGTAGCCGAAGCCCACCGCGTCCATCAGAGCGAGGATGTTCTCGGTATCGCCGGTCCAGAACTCGATGCCGTCTTCCAGAGGGAGCTCGTCGAACTTGAGCAGGAAGGCGTCGCGCTGGACGCGGGCCGAGCGGGGCGAGTCGCGATGGTCGAAGCTCAGTACGAGCAGGCGGTAGTCGTCGCCGGGCGTCCATTCCTTGATGAAACGCAGGGCATTCCCGGCCTGATTGAGCGTCATCGGACAGATGACCGGGCAGTCGAAGTAGACCGGGAGCAGGATGACCGGCGGGCCGTCCTCCTCGAACAACTCGCCGAGGGTTCGGAGGTTGTTGTCGGTATCGCGGAATGTGAGGCCCAGGGGTACCTGATCACCCTCAAGCCTGGTCAGGCCGACGCCCTCCAGGTCCGCACGCTGCGTGGGATCACCGGCGAACTGTGCGTGCGACGCCGGGGCGAGTAGCCCGAGAAGGGCAAGAACAGCCACAGCCCGCGCTGCATGCAAGCAGCGTGAGATGCTGCACCGAAAGGTCGGAAGGCGAAATCCCATGGCTGATTCTATGCGCCGATCGCGAAGATCGATCAGTTCTGACCGCTTTGCTCGTACATCGAAACGACCTCTCGCGCGGCGTAATCGAGCGGGATCCTGACGGTGCGGGCCTCAAGGTCGATCCAGCGCGGATCACCTTCGAGTTCGCCGCGCCAGCGGGTCTTCGCTTCCTGCACTTCGCGAGCGATGATGTCGGTCCGGTTCTCGAATTTGTCGCCCTTCTCCGCCGCAACCTCACGCCCGACGTAGCCGAGGATGATGAACAGCAGCGCGAAGGTGATGACGATCACCATGACCATGAAGCCGATGATGAACGGCGCGTTGATCTGGCCGTGCGCCTCCTGTGCGGCGCCTTCTTCGGCGGTGTGCTTGAACCAGTCGTCGTGATGGGCGTCGCTCATCTGCGTTCCGATCGTGCGAGGGTTAGACGTAGTTCTTGTGCGAAAGGGCTTCGGTGGTGCGCGGGTCGTGCAGCGGGACGAGCGGCTGGCTGACGATCTTGCGGACGAGCAGGCCGCCGAAGATCAGCACCGGGCCGAGAACACCCACGACGTCGAGCCACGAGTAACCGGGGACTTTCGTCTTCGCTTCGGGGCGGATGTTCCAGAACACATCGACGATGTGCATGAACACCATCCAGCAGCACATGACGAACACCAGTCCGGCGTTGCGGCGCGCGGGGCGCGGCAGCAGCACTAGGAACGGCACGATGAAGTGGCCGATCGGGAGCAGGAAGCTCAGCGCGGTCCACTCGTCGCGGCGCATCGTGAAGTAGGCGGTCTCTTCGGGGATGTTCGCGTACCAGATGAGGAAGTACTGGCTGAAGCTGATGTAGGCCCAGAACACCGTGAACCCGAACACGAACTTGCTCATGTCGTGCAGGTGCTCATCGGTGAAGGCACCGTTGAGTTTGCCGAAGAAGCGCAGAGCGATGAAGATCGCCGTGAGCAGCGCCAGAGCCGAGACAAGGTTGCCGGCGAAGAAGTACACGCCGTACATCGTGCTGAACCAGTGGAAGTCCAGCGTCATGATCCAGTGGAACGCCGCGAACATGGTCGCGAAGGCGTAGAGCACGAGGCCGATGGTCGACAGGCGCCCCATGGTGAGCGTGTGCCATCGGCTGGCATCTTCGTCTTGGCGCTTGGCGAGGCCGCAGAGAACTTGGGACAGGCCGATGTAGACCGCTGCGTAGACGATCGACAGGAAAAGGAACAGCGGCAGGTTCAGGAACGGCTGCTTGTGGTCGTAGAGGACGTCGCCCTTGACGTAGTTGGGGTCCATCCAGTTCCAGAGGAACGGGGCGTAGACGCCGGCGGCCTTGTCGGTCGTGACATCGGAGACGTTGACGAGCAGCGCCTGGAACAGGAACGCGCAGAGCACGAACAGGCAGCCGAGCCACGCGAGGCTCATCATGTTCTCGAACTGGCGACGCAGCAGCGCGGCCCAGCCGGCGTTGGTCACGTTGCAGATCATGTGGAACGCGAGCGCACCGAGCGGGAAGCCAAGAGCGACAATCGCGCCGACGTAGAACGCGTGCAGAGCCACGGACTTGGTCGCAGCATCGCCGCCCAGCGCACCGCCGATGGTCAGCAGCGTGAAGAGGATGCCGACGCCGAGCATGCCGCCCGACAGCACCGAGCCGGCCGACTTGCGAAACTCAATGTTGTCGCGCTCGAAGACGCGCCCGAGTTCAAAGTGCGGAGCGATGCTCACTGTTCACCCCCGTTCGGGTTTTCGGTAGAGGGTTGCCCCACGTTGCGGAGGAGTTGATCGGCCGCGGAACGGTCGTACTCGCGGAGCGTCTCGATCGAGCCGCGCTGCGTTGCCTGGATGGTCCGCAGGTAGGCCACGATCGCCCACGCTTCTTCAACGGTCACCCGGCCGCCGTAGGGAGGCATCGCGTAGCCGGAGGGGCTGGTCGGCGCGGGCTTGCCGTTCATGATGATGTCGAAGATGTGTCCGTCGTACGCGAGCGGGTTCGGAGCGCCGTCCGGACCGACCGCGCCGAGCTGCCACGTGTCATCGAGGAAGTTCGGCAGCGGGTACGCCCAGCGGACGCCGACAATGCCGTCGCCTTTGCCCGTGCCGCCGTGGCAGACGAGGCAGTTGATCTCGTACTGCGTCTTGCCCATTTGTATGAGGTCAAGATCGACCGGGACCGGGATGCGCTCCACGGCGTTGCCGTCGGCACGCTTGCCGGTGCTGACCACGGGGTTCAGCGAGAAGAAGGACTCGCGATGCGCGAAGTCGACCGAGCGGACGACCTTCTGGTCGTTGACCATCTCGTACCCGGTCAGCGGACCGGTGTGCGGCTCGCGACCAAAGGCGACGGTGTTCGCGACGGGCAACCGGGCGGAACGGCCCCAGTCCGGTTCCTTTTCCTTCTTACCCTCGAACTCGTCCCAGAAGGTGTTGCGCGTCTGCGCCTTCATCTTCGGCTGGTCATCGAGCCCGGGGAAGAACTGACGCGGCGGCTTGCCGGAGCGGTCGCCGCGACAGCCGCCCGCGACGGCAGCGCCGGCGATGAGCGCGACCATCGTGAGTCGCAGGGCGACCCGGCCGAGGCGTGCGTGTGAGGTGGTGGTCGTCACGGTGCTTACTCCTCCACCAGTTCGATGTGGTTGCCGCCGACCGACTCCAGGAAGGCCTTCGTCTCGCTCTGGTCGAACTTCGGATCCTTCGCTTCGATGGCGATGACCAGACGGTCGTCGCTGACGCGCAGGAAGCGGTCTTTCTTGAAGAGCGGGTGATACCACCTGGGCAACCCGTTCAGTGCGAGCATGCCACCGATCGTGGCGAACGCCGAGAGCAGCACCGTCAGTTCGAACATGATCGGAACCGCTTGCTCCCACGCGAAGAACGGCTTGCCGTGGGTGATGATCTCGTAGCCGCTGAACACGTCCAGCAGACCGGGCAGCTTCGAGCCCGCCGAGAACCACCACTGCATGAGGAACGCGATGGTCAGACCGGTAAGGGCCCCCGCTCCCATGCAGAAGGCGACCTTCGAGCCCTTCATGCCCATCGCCTCGTCGATGCCGTGGATCGGCACCGGGGCATAGACGTCCCACTTCGTGAAGCCGTGGTCGCGGCACTTCTGAGCCGCCTCGAAGATGGCGGGGATGTCGTCGAACTCGGCCATGATGCCGTAGTAGCTCGGCTCTTCCGGCGCGATCTCGCGTGCGTTGTGCGTGTCGATGACCGCCATATCAGTAGCCCTCCTTGAGGGAACTCATGTGCTTGTCTTCGTCGTCGTCGTGCGGGTGCAGGTGCTCGTGGGCCTGGTGCATCACGTTCTTCACTTCCGAGATCGGGAGCATCGGCAGGAAGCGGGCGAACAGCAGGAACAGCGTCATGAAGATGCCCAGCGAGCCGACGTACGTCGCGATGTCGATGACCGTCGGGCTGTAGTACGCCCAGTTCGCCGGCAGGAAGTCGTAGGTGAGCGACGCGGTGATCACGAATCGCTCGAACCACATGCCGATGTTCACGACGATCGAGATGAAGAAGATGAACACGAGGTTCGTGCGGCACCACTTGATCCAGAACAGCTGCGGGCTGATCACGTTGCAGAGCATCATGATCCAGTAGGCCCACCAGTACTGGCCGAACGCACGCTGGACGAAAGCGCCCTGCTCGAACGGGTTGCCGCCGTACCACGCGATGAAGAACTCGGAGATGTAGGCGAAGCCGACCATCGAGCCCGTCAGGGTGATGATCTTGCACATGTTCTCGATCGTGCGGGCCGTCACGAAGTCACGAAGCCCCGGGTAGAGCGCCCGGAACGGGATGAGCAGCGTGAGCACCATCGCGAAGCCGGAGAACACGGCACCCGCGACGAAGTACGGCGGGAAGATCGTCGTGTGCCAACCCGGGAGGATCGACACCGCAAAGTCGAACGAAACGATCGTGTGCACCGAGAGCACCAGCGGCGTGGCGACACCCGCCAGCAGGATGTACGCCTTCTCGTAGTTCACCCAGTGCCGGCTGGACATGCGCCAGCCCATCGCCAGCACGCCGTAGACCAGCGCGCCGATCCGGTTCAGGGGCAGGGTGACCGTGGTCGCCTTCTTCACGAAACCGGGAAGCGGGTGCGGGGCCCACATCGGGCCGATGGTCACCGGCTGCTTGATCCGGGCCATGCAGCGGTCACGCAGCGTCGCGAGGTCGGGGATCATGCCCATGTACCAGAACAGCAGCGAAACCGTGAAGTACGTCGAGACGGCGAACACGTCCCACAGCAGCGGGCTGCGGAAGTTCGGCCAGATCAGGTTTGAGTTCGGGATCGGGAACAGCATCCACGCCATCCACACGCGCCCGACGTGGATGCCCGGGAACGTGCCCGCGCAGATAACCGCGAAGATCGTCATCGCCTCGGCGAAGCGGTTGATCGACACACGCCACTTCTGCTTGAACAGGCACAGAATCGCGGAGATGAGCGTGCCGGCGTGGCCGATACCGACCCACCACACGAAGTTCACGATCGCCCAGCCCCAGCTCATGGGGTTGTTCAAACCCCACACGCCGACGCCGGTGATGATCAGGTAGATGATCGCGGCGGTGGCCATGGCAGCGAGCGCGTTCGCCACTGCGAACGTGGCGATCCACCAGGGCGGGGTCTTCTGTTCGATCCAGCCGCAGATCGTGTTCGTGACCGAGTGGAAGTCACGATCGCCGAGCACGAGTTCCGGGCGACGCGACGGGTCGCCGACGATCGTTCCATCGATCGTCTGCGGGTCGCGACGGACGGGCCGTCGTGCGCCGGCGAGTCCGGCTGCGGTGGCTTGGTCGGGCTGGATAGCGCTCATGCGATCTCTACCCCATTCGCATCAAGAATCGGCAGGGCGAACCGCTTGGCGGCGGCGTGCTCTTCACCGTGGTCATTGGAGTGGTCATCCGAGTGGTCCGCGGAATGGTCTTCGCCGTGGTGGAAGGGCTCTTCCCAGCGGTGGAGACGGTCCGTAGCGGCGGAGTCACCGGACGCCGCGAGTTCTTCGATCCAGGCCGGGTTCGGGTTGTGTACCCGGATCTGGTACGTCGTCCGCGGTCGAGTGTTGAGGTACGCCAGCAGGGCGTAACTGCGCTGGCTGTTCCGCGCAAGGCTCACGCGGCTGCCTTCCCGGGTCGTGCCATCCTCCTGGCGGTAATCCGTGTAGTCGTAGATGTCGCCGAACACGATCGCGCCGGTCGGGCACGCCTGCTCGCAGGCCACCTGGAAAAAGCCGTCGGGGATGATCTCGAGATCGGCGATCTTGGTCTCGACGCGCGCCGCGTTCACGCGCTGGATGCAGTACGTGCACTTCTCCATCAGGCCACGGCTGCGGACCGTGACGTGCGGGTTGTACTGCAGCGTGGAGACCTCGATCTTCTTCTCGCGCAGGCGCGGTGGGATGAAGTGCTCGCTGGCGGGTTTCAAGGCATCGGGGACGTGCTCCGGCAGGCCTTCGAGCGGTTCGCCGAGCTGACCGAAACCGCCGCGGAACTGCTTGGTGCCGTAGTCGAAGTAGTTGAACCGGCGAACCTTGTACGGGCAGTTGTTGGAGCAGTAGCGCGTGCCGATGCAGCGGTTGTACGCCATGTTGTTCGTGCCCTCGGGGCCGTGCACGGTCGCGTTGACCGGGCAGACCACTTCGCACGGCGCGTTCTCGCAGTGCACGCAGGGAACCGGCATCGTAAAGAACTGCGGGTCCGGATCGCCGAGCGGGTTCTCCGAACCGGTGCCGAAGTAGCGGTCCACCCGGATCCACTGCATCTCGCGACCCTTAGCGACTTCCTTGGGGCCGACGATCGGGATGTTGTTCTCCGCCTGACAGGCCACCGTGCACGCGCCGCAGCCGATGCAGCTGGTCAGGTCGATCGACATGCCCCACTGCTGGATGCGCTTGCCGTGGTCGTTCTCGATGCCGACGATCCGGCCGCGAGCATCGCGCTTCGGCACCATGTCGTTGGTCGACTCGTCGCGCACCAATTGCATGTAGCTGTGCATCTGCTTCTGGCGGTAAGAGTCGCGATTGACCGGCGTGTGCGACTCCATGCCGAGACGGTTCGCGAACTTGATGTCCTCGACCTCGCGGTAGTTGCCGTAGGCGTCCTTCTTGAGCTTCTTGATCTCCTTCTCGGAGAGCAGCTCCATGTCGCCGTGACGCTTCCACGCCTCGAGGTCGACATCGCGAACGATGTCGCGACCTTCCATCACCCAGTGGTCCTGCGTGTTGGGGATGAGTTCCGGACGAACGCCGCGGGCGCGTCCGGCCTTCACGCCGCGAGCGACGCTCATCGAGCCCGTCGTGCGGATCGGGTAGAGATCGTAACCGGTGCCCTCGCCGATGCGACCGGCGACGCGCCGTCCCTGACCGAAGCACACGATGACCTGGTTGTCCGGCACGCCGGGCATCACCCAGATCGGGCAGCGAACGGTGCGACCCTCGTGCTCGATCTCCATCACGTCGGTGTGGCTGTACTGCGGCTTGACGAGTTTCTTGCCCGTCCGCAGACGCAGCTTCTTCGCCGTCGCCATGTTCACGATCGCCGGGTTCGACCACGACACCTTCGTGACCGCACCGGGCAACTCCTGCAGCCAGCCGTTGTTGGCGAACTGGCCGTCGAGCACGTGCGGATCCGGAAGCATCAGCACATCGATCCGGTCCGGATCGGTGCGGAACGACGATGCCGAAGCGGCGATCGCGCTCGCGATCTGCGACCAGCGGGGCGAAACGATCGGGTCCGCCTGCACCGTCTCCCGCGTCTCGGGAACGATGCCGTCGTGCAACGCGCGACGGAACGCGTTGTCCATCGAACGCGGACGGAGCGTCTGCTCCATCGTGTCGCGCACGACCGCGTAGCCATCCGGGTTCGACTCCCCGAGGATCGCGGCGAGCAGTTCGAGATCGGAGTGGTAGTCGTACAGCGGCTTGATCATCGGCTGCGTGATCGAGCGCGTGCCGTTGGGCGCCTCGGCGTCGTTCCACTCCTCGAGGAAATGGGTGCGACCGAGGAACCACGTCGCGGCTTCGGCGGTCTCATCCGCATCACCCAGATGGATGCGAACCGGAACCTGCGCCACGGCTTCCGCGAAGTTCAGATCGGCCGGAGCGGTAAACACCGGGTTCGCGCCGATCGTCACGAGCGTCGTCAGCGCTCCGGCGCGGGCGTCCTCGACCACCGAACGGACCGAATCGACGCTCGACGCACGCAGGTCACGTGACATCGGGCGGTACTTCACCGTCTCGGTATCGTTGTCGAGCAGGTGGTTGATCGCCGCGGCGAGCGCATGGACCGATGCGGGCTGCGACCGACCGGGCATCACCACCGAGCGGCCACGGTTCTTGATCAGGTCGTCGGCGGCCCACTTCGCCCAGTCCGCGGCGTGCGCGACTTCGGTGAGGTCGATCGCCTGCGAACGCGCCTGCTCGAGCGCCGAGCGAAGGCCCGCTCCGGCGGTCCGCATCTGGCCGCGGAGGTTCGGGTGGTTCAGGACCGCCTCCGCGAGCGCGATGGCGACAGCGCCGACCGCGTCAACGTGCACGTTGAGTCGGTGGTCCGACTGGCCGCCGGTCAGGCTCATCTGCGAGTCGGCGGTGTAGATGCGGCTCATTCTCGTGTCGCGCGCTTCGCGACCGTTCGCGCCCTCGCGGATGCGGTTCCGCCCGTAGCCGCGGAGGCCCTCGAGCGTCGACTCGCCGCCGAGGAAGTCGCAGTCGAGCGAGACGATGACATCCGCACGCGAGAGGTCGTATTCGACATCCTTCGGAGCACCAAACGCGATCGCAGTGCCGTCGATCGAGGAGGCGTTCTCGGTCGCGCTGTAGGGAAGCCACTTCGCTTCGGGCCAGCGGGTGCGGATCGCGTCACGCAAGCGGTCTCGGGACGGGCTCGACACCTTCTCGACGAGGAACGACAGCCCGCGCCCGCGTGTTTCGTCGAACTGCGCGAAGTGGGAACCGGCGAACTCCGTGAACTCCGACCAGCGACGAACACTGAACGGTGTGCCCCGGCTCTCGGCCATCTTCTCGATGATGTCCGGCGAGCGGTCCGGGTCGTACAGGTCGAGCACGCTGGCCTGCGCGTGCATCGTGAGCGCGCCGCCGCTGGCATAGTCGAGCGGGTTGCCCTCGAGTTTGGTCGGTCGACCCTCGAAGGTTTCGGCGAGCAGCAGGTCAACCCCGCCGTTCGGGCGCCGACGCGAGGTCGCGTAGAACAGCGGCTTGCCGTGGATGATCTCTTCGGGCTTGCGGTTGTACGCGATGATTTTGTGATCGGGACGACGGCAGCCGGGCATGGTCGCGGCGCCGGCGAGCGCGACGCTCGCGCCCATGATCTTCAGGAAGTCGCGGCGAGAACCCGAGAGCAGCTCCGAGGCGTTCGCCGGGAACTCGCGATGCAGAAACTCCTTGAACTCAGAGGTCTGCGCCAGATCGTCGAGGCTGCGCCAGTAGGTCTTGCCGGTCGCGTGGCTGCGCTCACGCGGACCCGAAGCCTTGTCCACCGGCAGGCCTTGCTTCTTGCTTGAAGGGCATTGATCGAGCTTGCTCATCGCGTCTCGCTTGCTTGAGTGACCCGTCGGAGATCCGCGGGCCGAGGGAGTCGTTTGCGTGCCCTGATGGGGCGACGGGGTGGTCGGGGCGGGCGGGTCTCAGTAGTGACAGGCCGCGCAGTGTTCCGGCGGCTGGAGCTGCTTGGTCTCGACCAGTTTCAAGCCGCGCTCGCGCTGGTCGGGGCTGTTGAGCAACTTCTCGACGGTCGCGAGGTCCGTGATCCGAACCGGGTTCTCCGGGTCGAGAACGCCGTCGACATCGACGAGGTACTTCTCCGGCTCGCGATGGCATTCCAGGCACCAGCCCATCGACAGGCTTTCCTTCTGGTAGACCACTTCCATCTGATCGATGCGCCCGTGGCACGAGTAGCACGAAACGCCGGCGTTCAGGTGAACCGCGTGGTTGAAGTGCGCGTAGTCGGGAACCTTGTGGATCCGGCGCCACTGGATCGGCTTCTCTTCCGCGTACGCGGTGCGGACCTTCACCAGGTTCTGATTGACCTTGTGGGCCTCCCAGAGATCGATGTTGAAATAGCCGCCGAGTTCATCGTCGCCAGCGTGGCAGTTGATGCAGGTCGCGGTGTCCGGCACGTTCGCGTGGCTCGAGTCTTCCACGTTGGTGTGGCAATACCGACAGTCCATGCCGAGCTGTCCCGCGTGAATCTGGTGCGAAAACGCCACGGGCTGTTCCGGCATGTACCCCACTTCCCAGTAACTGGGGGTGAAGTAGTACCACACGCCGCCGATGACACCGACGCCGGCCGCGCCAAGGCCCACGGCCACAGCGCCCGGGAGGGCATTCATCCACTGGGGAAAGAGCGTCGACACGAGCAGCTCCTGAAATCTCTGTGGTGGCGACAAAAAGCCGCCGTTCAGACCAAGACCCAAACAACCCGGGTAGGTCCGAAAACACCTCGCCCTCCCGTGGCAGGGAAAATGGGCAAAATGCTCGCAGACCGTACAGATTGCAGTCAGGCAGTAGTAGACATGGCCCGCTCCATCGCTGTCAACCCGCCCTGAGAACCCCTCAACAACTGACACTCAGTCTCAATGGGTACCCACACAGGCCAGTCGAGTATGTCGAATCAGAGCCTCGCCGACTTCTGTCAAACAAGAATAATTACTGTAGCACTATGCGCGACGGAGGCAAATGGTTCGACCGCGCCATATCATTCGATCATGCAGAGCAAGCACGCCACCCGCTCGCACTACCCCGCTTGGCGCATCGGAATCGTCGTCGGCTTCGCGACGACGGTAGTCATGTGGCTGATCGCGTTTTTCCTTCACCTTCAGGGCCTCACCGCAGAGCCGTGGCTCACCGGGGTCGCGCTCATCCTTGCCCAGACTGGGGGTTCAGTCCTCGCCGGACGCTACGCCTCACGGGACCGCGCCGCGTGGAAGTTGGGGCTTGCGACCGGCCTGACCACCAGCGTCCTGAACCTGCTCATCCTCGGCTCGGTCCTCACAGAGCCCGTCCGCGTCCAGGCCGACCAGGCAGTCCGACCGGACGCGGGAATCATGGTCGCCGGATACCTCTCTATAGGCGTCGTGATCGGCATCGTTGGCGCGATGCTGGGCAGCCGTTTTCTCGCGTCCGATGAGAAAACCGATTTCGAGGACTCAAGTCACGACCGATGGGTCTCCCGGTTTGCCTGGGTCGCTGCCTTCGCTGTCGTTCCGGTCCTCTTCACGGGTGGGCTGACGACCTCCAATCAGGCCGGGCTCGCCGTTCCGGACTGGCCCAACACCTACGCCACCAACATGTTTCTCTACCCCGTCGCGTCCATGACCGGCGGCAAGCTCTACGAGCACACCCACCGACTCTTCGGCTCTCTCGCCGGTGTCGCTGCCCTCGGCCTTTTTCTGTACACGCTGACCGCGTGGATTGGTGCCAAGCGCGCCGACTCGGACCGCAGTCGGTTTTACGGTGTGGCCACGCTGCTCTCGTTCGGAGCCGGCCTCGCGGTCCTCGTGCAGGGCGTCATCGGCGGTTTCCGAGTTGTGCTCGCCGACGGGTCGACGGATCAGGAATCGTGGAGCAACGCCGTTGAGGCGATGCCCGAGATTTCACACTCGCTCGCACTCACCACCGACAACACAACCTCCCTCGGCCTCGCCGTCGTCCACGGGATCACCGGCCAGTTGACCTTCGCCTTCCTCTGCGTCATCGCCTGCGTGCTCTCGGTCCGCTGGGCCCGGACGGCCGCCTTCGCGGGCAAGGCCGACGGCCTGCTGCGTCTCGCGGCACCGGCGTTTCTCGTCACCGCGGTTCTCCAACTCTCGCTCGGGTCGGTCACCCGTCACTTCCAGCACACCCACGCCCTCTACTCGCACATCGGGTTCTCGGTGATCGTCACCGGGCTCGCGTTCTTCGTCGCCGGTCGCGCAGTCCTGCGTCACGGCGATTCGAGGCCCCTTCCCCTGCTCGGACGCGGCGTCCTCGGGGTCGTGTTCCTCCAGTTCTGTCTCGGCTGGGTCGCCCTCATGGTCGTCGTCCCCCACTACGACGAAGCCCTCGGCACCACGCCCCTGACCGCAGAGCGTCCCGCGTCCTCCGTGCTCGTCGCGACGATGCACCAGATGACCGGCGCAGCCCTGCTTGCGCTCGGCGCGATGCTCGCCGTCTGGACCTACCGTCTGGTTGCGCCGGGTTCCGCCAGATCGTCAGAGCAGGCGCGCGTATCCGTTCCAGCCTGATCCTCCAATCGCCGCCCACGAAAAAGCCCACCTCGTGGGTGGGCTTCAAGAGTCACCTTGAGGCAGGGGCTTACTCCGGGTTGCCGCCGGCGTAGTCGTAGACCCACTTGTTGATCGGGCGCTCATACTCGAGCACCTCGCCGTCGTTGAAGAACAGGCCGAGTTCGCGCTGGGCGGCTTCCGGCGAGTCCGAACCGTGGATCAGGTTGAACGAGTTGGAGACGCCGAAGTCACCACGGATGGTGCCCGAGTCGGCCTTGGAACCGAAGGTCGCGCCCATCATCGAGCGGCTGATCGCGATCGCCCCCACGCCGCGAACGGCCATAACCAGCACCGGGCTGGAGGTCATGAACCCGACGAGCCCGTCGTAGAACGGCTTGCCCTTGTGGTCCTGGTAGTGCGTCGCCGCGAGTTCATCGGAGATCTGCATCATCTTTGCGCCGACGATCTGCAGGCCCTTCTCCTCGAAGCGGGTGATGATCTTGCCCATCAGGCCACGCTGAACGGCGTCGGGCTTGAGAATGATCAGGGTCGTTTCCATGGGTCGATGTCCTTCTCGCTCGCGGCGATGGTTCGGTCTGTCGTGGGTGAGGGGACCGGACGGCTCCTCCGCCGCCGGGCCGAGGATCATAGCGTATTTTGCGTCCGGGCCCGATCACGCATGCCCCGCAAGTCTTGCTAGACTCGGCTCGTTGGCGGCGGAGCCGCTGGGCCAATCTCCCCCTCGAACCGGAGCGCGACACCACGGATGGCGACCGCAGCACAATCCCGCAAATCGACCCGGAAATCGTCACGCAAACCCGCCGACGCCGAGTCGATGGCCACCAAGCAGCGTGACATCTCCGTCTCCGAGTTCTTCGCCAAGAACCGCCACCTCCTCGGCTTCGATAACCCGCGCAAGGCCCTGCTGACAACCATCAAGGAAGCCGTCGACAACTCCCTCGACGCCTGCGAGGAAGCCGGAATCCTGCCCGACATCTCCGTCGAGATCGTCCACAAGCCCAAGGTCGCCGAAGACCGCTACGTCGTTATCGTGCAGGACAACGGCCCGGGCATCGTCCGCAAGCAGATCGAGAACATCTTCGGGCGCCTGCTCTACGGCTCAAAGTTCCACCGCCTCAAGATGAGCCGAGGCCAGCAGGGCATCGGCATCTCCGCTGCCGGCATGTACGGCCTGATCACCACCGGCAAGCCGGTGCGCATCCTCTCCAAGCCCGGCCCACGCAAGGTCACGCACGAGATGATCCTCAAAATGGACACCTCGAAAAACCGCGCCGACGTCATCCGCGATGAAGAAGCGCCCGAGTTCGACGAACTGTTCACCGCAGGAGGCAAGACCGGCACCGGCACCCGCGTCGAGATCGAACTGCAGGGCAAGTACTTCACCGGCGCGCGCTCGGTCGACGAATACATCCAACTCTCGGCCATCGCCAACCCACACGCACGCTTCGAGTACAAGACACCCCCCACTTCCAAAAGCCCCGACGGCGAGCGCATCGTCTTCGAGCGCAGCGTCGACGAACTCCCCGAGCAGCCCGAAGAGATCAAGCCGCACCCGCACGGCATCGAGCTGGGCACCCTGATCTCCATGCTCGAGCGCACCGACAATTCCCAACTCGGCGGGTTCTTCTCGAACGAGTTCTGTCGCATCGGCCCGAAGGTCGCCCAACAAGTCACCGACCGCGCCGGGCTCACCACGCGCTCGTGGGTGAAGTCCGTCGGGCACCACGAAGCCGAGCAGATGTACAAGGCTCTGCAGGAGGTCAAGGTCATCGGCCCGCCGACCAACTGCCTGAGCCCCATCGGCGTGAAAACGCTGCTCAAGGGCCTGCAGCAGGGCATGGAGCCCGAGTTCATCACCGCTTCCAGCCGCCCCCCCGCGGTCTATCGCGGACGCCCCTTCGTGATCGAGGCCGGCATCGCTTACGGCGGCAACCTGCCCTCCGAGGAAACCGCCAAGGTCTTCCGCTTCGCCAACCGCGTGCCGCTGCAGTACCAGCAGTCGGCCTGCTCCAGCTTCAAGGCCGTGCTCGAAACCAACTGGCGCGGTTACCAGCTCCAGCAGCCGCGCAACGGCCTGCCCCAGGGCCCGATCATCTTCATGATCCACATGGCCTCGGTCTGGGTGCCCTTCACCAGCGAGTCCAAGGAAGCCATCGCCGACTACGACGAGATCCGCAAGGAGATGAAGCTCGCGCTGCAGGACTGCGGGCGCAAGCTCGGCACCTACCTCCGCCGACGCCAGCGCATGAAGCGCGAGGGCGAGCGCCGCGGCGTGTTCAAGCGCTACATCGGCGAGATCTCCAAAGCCTGCAACCACATCACCGGCGTCGACACCGAAAAGCTCTACGCCGCGCTGCTCGCGACCGCGGAGTCCAAGACCGCCCAGTTCGACGACATCCTCGACGAAGAGGGCAAGGTCGTTGACGACGGTGGACGCCTCGCCAAGGACGACTCGGTGTTCATCCGCGAGTTCAACAGCAACGACGGGCCGCCCGTCAAGACCGAAGCCTCGCGCGGCTCCGACCTCGACCTCGACGCCATCGCCGACGAACGCGAGCGCGTCTCCGACGATGACGATGATAGCGATCGGAACCTCTTCGGCGAATCGGACCCGCCCAAGAAAAAGCGGCGTGTGAAGAAGAAGGTCGTCAAGAAGAAGGTCAAGCGAAAGCGCGGCGGCGGGAATAGCTGACCGTGCCCGCAAACTGCTCTCCGAAGCTGCGCGTCATGCTCGCCGTCACCATCGACGGCTTCATCGCCCGCGAGGATGGCTCGTTCGATTTTCTCGACCCATACTCCGAGTGTTTCACCGAGTGGGACGAGTTCATCACGGGCATCGACACGATCATCATGGGACGCCGCACCTTCGAGCAGGCGATCGCGATGGACCGGTGGCTCTACACGGACAAACGCATCCGCGTGCTGACACGACGTCCCATCGATGGCGCCCCCGACAACGTCGATGCGTTCTCCGACCCGCAGGCCCTCGTCGAGCAGATCCGGCACACGGCAACAGGCGACATCTGGCACATGGGCGGCGGTCGCGCCATTGAAGCGTTTGAGCGAGGTGGTTTGGTCGACCGCTGGGAGATCTACACCGTCCCCGTGCGCCTCGGCCGCGGCATACCGTTGTTCCGCCCATCAGATCGCGCTACCAATCTTCGCCTTATCCGCTTCAACCGACTGGACAGGGGCGTTCTGGAGGCGTGGTACGAGCCCGGCGCTTGACTGCCCTCACACGCAAGAGCGAGCGGATGAGCGAATGACTGGGCATGGCTCAAAGGGGTGTGAAATCAACGCGAAGAACTTTTCATCCGCTCAGGTCGCCGCGCCCGCTTCTGATCGAAGAAGCCGGGGCGGGGGAACACAACCCACGCATTTGCGCCTGTATCGGCGTGGAACATGAGAGCCACCTCATAGTGGGATGAAATCGCTTGCCCTCGCTCGGCTAAACGGTATGAATTGATAGAACGGCCTCGCGGTTTCGCGATGGTCAGATCTTCCGTTCCTCGCGCAATCGCAAGGGATCGCATGGATAGGAACACCATGAGAATCAGTCTCGCATCGGCGTCGCGCGCGTCTGCGACGGTGCTCACCTTCGTCGTGCTGGCGACTCTCGCGCCCGATCGCTCGCACGCAGGAGATCCCACCCCGTCGTTCTGTCAGGGCGCGACATTCACACCCGATGTCAACGACAGCAAGTGCAAGCTCAGCACGGGCATGGCCTTCCTCCCTTGTGTGACCGGAACGCCGATGTATCCCGGCGGTGCTGGCTACGCCTACGACCTTCAGGACCCGCGACCTTGCGGCGTCCGACGCTGCGGGATCATTTTCACGGTCAGATGTGGCCAGAACACCGGCACCATCCACTGCATCGGGTCCTGAGGAAACCACCCCGTGCGAAGCACGCGCTCAGCGAAACGAGGCGTTACCTATGACGATCACAAAGACCATAGCGTCGGGCACACTGGCGGTCGCAACCGGGACCGCTGCCGCTTCGGTCGATATGTTCGCCGGCCTATCGAATCAGATGCTCTCGGTGGACGCGATCTCGGTCGGAGTCGTCGCGGAGTTTGAAGTTCTGCAGGATGTCATCTGCGAGAACAACACGATGCCCTCCGGCACGGTCTACAAAGGCGCCATCGAGTACGACTACGACGGCAGCGACTGGCGGTACTTTTCGCACGTCGATCCGCAGTTGACGACCGCCATGAGCGTCGAGGCGATAAAGCGAGATGATGAACTGACCTGCATCGATTACGAGGCGGGGTACGCCAACACCGTTCCGATGCTCGGCGACACCGAGCCCGAAGGAGGCTTCCTCCGCCTACCGGTGTTCTCTATGTTCGACTACCTGACCCCGTTCAGTGAGCAGAGCATGATCGCGCCGACGGTGCCTGCGCTGCGGAGCGCTGTGATCCAGACGGCCAGCACGACGCATACCTGGCAAGCGGAGAACGACGGCGGACGCCAGATTTTCACAACAAGCATGGACCTCGAAGCATCGCACGGAGTCGACGACAGAACTCTGTCGATCTCGACGCTGCAGGCCGCGCCGGAGCGACCGTTCCGGTACGACTACATCGACAAAGCAACCGGCAATATCGTGCTTCGAGTCGAATTCACCAACTACCAGACCATCACCGATTCGAATGATCATGATTCTGTCTGGCCGATGTCGATCGAGCAGACCGTTTTCGGTGCCGACGGCCAGCCCGCCGTCATCGCGACATACTCGGTCCAGACGCTCGTCGTCAACGATCAGACCGTCTCCGCGGATCGGATTGACTCGAGGGAGATCCCCGACGGCTTCGCTCAGTACTACGAGAACGCCCCGGTCGAAACCAGCGAATGAGCAGCCCTAGCAGGCGCGCCGGTCGAAGCCATGGATGAACAGGAACGCGATCATGACATCATCGTTCTCCTCGCATCACCTCGCGTTGGCGATGCTCGCCTCGGTACTTGCGGGATTCGGCGTCGGCCGGCTCACCGAAGTTGTCGAAAGTCGCGAACGGCCAGCTGCGACCGCGTCCGCGCAACCGGCGCCGAAAGCTGTTCGCAACGCCCGCAGTGTGGCTGACGCAGTGGAGCTCAACTCGGCCGCGGTCGACACGCTTATCGCGTCGGGCCTCTCCGGCGAAACCGAACTGATGCTGTTTACGCCGTTCTCCCAGGCGCAGTGGGCCCAACGCATACAGGAACTCCAGAAGGACGGTATCAGCAAGGAGTACCAGCGGTTCACCGATGCGCAGTTGCGTGCGTCGGAACATTGGCACCTGCTCATGAAAGCCGCGCTCGGGCGGTCCGGACACTTCCGCGGCAAGGGAAACCGCGAGGACGAGGCGCGGATCCTCGAATCGCTCGTCAACATCGCCAGAGCGAACGCCGCACCCGGCCGTCCGGAGTTCGGACGCCTCCTCGCGTTCAGGCTTCTCGAAGAGATCAATGAAACGATGCGAAAGCGTGAACGGCTGGATCCCTGAACGGTCCATCTCGGGTCGAGGCCCTTGCCTTCCGCTATCATCGGCGTGGTATGGCCAAGAAACGCAGCACGAAGAAGGTCGGAAAGAAAACCACGAAAAAGACCTCCAAGAAGGTCTCGAAAGCCACCCCCGCGCGGACGACCACCAAGGGCCCCGCCGGTCGCTCGACCGACGCCAAAACCCTGAAGGCGATCGAGTCGCTCGCGACCCAGGTCGCCAAGACCGGGCTCGCCGGCAAAGACCCCGAGATGGATGTGCCCAGCCGCTCGCTGAGCAACACCAGTTACAACAAGAAGGCCCGCATCCTCGAGATGGGCGACCTCACCAGCGCCCGCCCGCTCTTCGACCTCAAGACCAGCCGCAAATTCATGCAGACCCTGCTGCTTTCCGCCGGCGTCAAGGACCTGCTCGAAGCCAGCAAGACGCTCAGCCTTCGCGGCATGTACTACAAGTCCCTGCACACCATTCAGGGCACCAAGGAAAAGACCCTCAACGACCAAACCGAGTCCGACGCAGTCCTCGAAGACCTCGAGGTCATCCTCGGGGCTCTGCGCGAGGAACTGCACATCTTCGCCAAGAAGCGCGGCACGATGGTCGGCAACATCACCGTGCTCGACAACGGCGACGAAATCAACTGCCGCAAGATGGGAACCGGTGGGTACGCGATCCCGTCCATCTGCGAGGAGTCGGTCATCAAGTTCAAGAAGTGCGAGGCCGACTTCATCCTCCACGTCGAAAAGGACACGGTCTGGCAGCGGTTCAACGAGGACCGGTTCTGGGAGAAGCACAACTGCATCCTGACCGAGGGCTCGGGCCAGCCGCCGCGGGGGGTCCGGCGGATGCTCCGTCGCCTCAACGAGGAACTGGGCCTGCCGGTCTACTGCCTGCTCGACTGCGACCCTTGGGGGCACTACATCTACTCGGTGCTCAAGCAGGGCTCGATCGCCCTGGCGTACGAATCCGAGCGGATGGCCATCCCCGACGCCAAGTTCATGGGAATCCGAGCCATCGACTACGAACGCTGCGATCTCTCCGACGATGTCCAGATCTCCCTGAACGAACGGGATATCACCCGGGCAAAGCAGATCGCCGAATACCCCTGGTTCAAGGACAAGAAGCCTTGGCAGATGGAGATCAAGAAAATGCTCTCCAACGGCTTCAAAATGGAGGTCGAATCCCTGATCACGAAAGACATATCATATGTCTCCGAGGTTTATGTCCCCGAAAGACTGGAGAAGCAGGACTGGCTCGACTGAACGGGTACCCCGTTTCACCAGGCGGCCTGCCCCGCTGAAACCGGGTCGCAACGAAGCATTCTCGTCCCCCGGCGATTTACACGCGCCGAACATCCGCTATGCTCTCGGGTCCATCGCGCCCAGAAGCGGCGACTTGCTCCCTTTTCTTTGCCCCCCGCGTCCCTGTGTTCGTCGTCGGGTCGGTTCACCAGCCTCTCCCACTTCTTCATTGAGCCGCAGCACAAAACGATGACACACCTCTCCATGCCCCACACGGTTCTGGTTGCCGACGACGAGTCATTGATGGCCACCGGGCTGGCTTCCAGCCTCAAATCCCTCGGTTTCGAGATCATCGGCCCGGCCTCCAACGGCCAGGAAGCGATCGATCTGGCCAATGCCGAGGACCCCGATATCGCCCTTCTCGACATCCGTATGCCCGAGGTCGACGGCCTCGAGGTCGCCCGGGTGCTCTGGGAGGAGTACGGCATCCCCTCGATCATCGTCTCGGCCTTCTCGGACAAAAAGTACATCGAGGAAGCCCAGGCCAACGGCGTGTTCGGCTACATGCTCAAGCCCGTATCCACGGACAACCTGCGTGTGACGATCTCGATCGCGTGGGCTCGAGCGCTCTCGTCCGAAGAGCAGACCAAGCGGATCGACCAGCTCGAAACCACCCTGACCCACCGGCGGATCGTCGAACAGGCCAAGTGGAAGCTCATCGAAGCCCACGGCTGGACGGAGGCCGAGGCCCATACCCGCCTGCAGCGCGAGGCCCGCAACAACCGCAGGAAACTGATCGATGTCGCCAACGAGGTCCTCGAGACCGGGCGTCTTGAGTCCGTTTCCGAGTAATTCCCTCCCGCGCCGAAACCACCACATTCAGGTATGCAATATTCAGACCCGCCACCGAGGCGGGTTTTTTTGTTGCAATCAAAAGGTTGGCGGTTCCATCGGAACCAGCCTCCGTTACAGTGGGCGTTCACTCGGGCAGAGTGTGGATAACCTGTCGGATAAGCCAATACCCGCGAGCCGGATCGGAGTGCTCGCCAGCGTTTGGAGGAGGCGCTGGCTGGAGCGCCCGCCGGCTCGCGGTGTACTCCAAGTTCCACGCGCAAAAACCGCTCTCGCCCCCCGGTTCCGAGAAATGTTGCCGTTCCGGTCCGCTTTCGGCTCAGGTCCGAATCGCTGAAGTCCGAATAGAAGGTCTGGATCGTGTAACTCGCTCTCAAGCGAGGCCACACACGAGTCCGATAAGACCCTCTGCGTGGAACGCGGTGGGAGCCGGCCCGATGCCGACGCAAAGGCCAGAGCCGGCGATCACATTCTGAACACATTTGTTCCTGCCTGGTTGTCGACGGAGTCGGCGGCACGGGCATCAGGTCCCCCGCCACATCTCCCTGTGCCGGGTCCGGTTGCTCTTACCACCACTCGCCGCTGGAGGCTCGTACCACATGTCGCACCGCTCGAACACGCTTACCCGTCGCCTCGGACTCGTCGCGCTGCTCTGCCCCGCGGCGATTCTCACCGCTTGCTCGTCATCGCAGCCGACCGCCCGCGTCAGCACCACCCCGGAGGTGGAACCTCAGCCTCAGCAGGCGACCGGTGGCACCTTCTACCGCGATCCCTTCGCACAGTTCGCCGGTCGTCGCGGGAATGTGACCGTGCCCAGCACGACGGTTCCTGCGTCCTTCACGGAGGCGAACGCCGGAATCAACGGCACAACCCGCTCGCCGAACTTCAGCCTCTTTGGCGAGATCCCCAACGCCAACGCCCGCTCTCACGCGTACCAGACGCTGCCTGACGCCACGGAAAACATCCGCCAGATCACCTTCTCCGGCGAGGGCATCGACTTCGATCCGACCATCGCCGCCGACGGCCGCACGATCTACTTCAGCTCGACCCGCCATACCCCCACCGCTTCGATCTACAGCAAGTCGATCGACGGCACGGCGGTGACGCAGATCACCTCGGATCCCGCCCACGACATCATGCCGGCGGTCAGCCCCGATGGCTCGCGCGTCGCCTTCGCCAGCAACCGCAATGGGTCGTGGGACATCTACATCGTCAACTCCGACGGTGGCCAGGCCGTGCAGATCACTTCGGACACCGCCAACGACCTGCACCCGACCTGGTCGCCCGACGGCCGCACCCTCGCCTTCTGCCGTCTCGGTGAGACCAGCGACCGCTGGGAAGTCTGGGTCACCGACGTGCGTATGCCCTCCAAGCTCAAGTTCCTGACCTACGGCCTGTTCCCCGAGTGGCAGCCCAACGGCCAGAAGATCATGTTCCAGCGTGCACGCGATCGAGGCGGTCGCCTGTTCAGCCTCTGGACCGTCGATTACATCAACGGCGAAGCCACGATGCCGACCGAAATCGCCTCGAGTGCCGTCGCGGCGATCATCAACCCCTCCTGGAGCTGGGACGGTCAGTACATCGCGTTCTCGACGGTCTTCAACCCGCCCGCCGACGAGACCCAGAAGCCCGATTTCGCGGACATCTGGATCCAGCGCCTCGACGGCTCGTCGCGCACCAACCTCACCGGCGGCTGGTTCGTGAACGTCATGCCGACCTGGGGTCCTGACAACCAGATCTACTTCATCTCCGACCGCTCGGGCAACGACAACATCTGGTCGATCGGCCCGGAACAGGCGATCACCGCCGCCGGCTACGAGATGCCCAGCAGCACCGGCCTGGCCAACGTCTCGGTCGATCCGAACGAGTAATCCCTCGCTCTCTTCCGACCGGCCCGGGCTCCGAACCCGGCGCCCCGGTCTCTCTCTCGCGGTGCTGGCCGGAAGGCCCCCGCCGCGATTCGCAAGCCAGCCCCACCGGTCGTCCGAGATAGGTATACGGACGCCCACCCGGATTCGGGCCGCGGCACGCAACTCGTTTCTACCGTCGGGAGGATTCCGGCGGATCGGGCAGGACGCCATGACAACCGAACACGCCATGCTCAACCGCTCACTGCGCCGCTTCGCGGCGATCGCCTCGGTGTGTGTGCTCGTCATCACGAGCGCATGCTCCACCAAGCAGCGGTACGACGAAGACCCGCTCATCCTGGTCTCGCCCTACGCGAACCAGCAGGACGTGATCTGGGCGGTCGTGCCGTTCCGCAACGAATCGGGCGTGAGTTTCGCCGACGAACTTCGCATCTCCGATGCGATGGTGTCGCAGATCGTGCAAGCCCGGGGCGTGACCGCCCTGCCGCTGAACCGATCGCTCGAGGCGATGCGCTCGATGGGGCTTCCCGCGATCGAAACGCCGGGCCAGGCCCTGCAGCTCGCGCGACGGCTCGATGCCGACGCCGTACTCGTCGGAACCATCACCGCCTGGGACCCCTACGACCCGCCCACACTCGGCATCAACGTCGTGCTCTTCGCTCGGTCCGAGACGATGCAGCTCCGTCACGAGGGCGAGTTCAATCCCCGCTCGCTCCAGACCGCCCCGAGCGACACCGCGTTCCGCGCGGAATCCGGCACACCCGGCCAGGCCATCAATCAGGTCAGCGCGATGTACGACGCGACCAACGGTCTCGTCCGACAGCAGATTCAGAGTTACGCCCACGCCCGCCACGACCCCGAGTCGGCCATGGGCTGGGAACGGTACACGCAGAGCATGGCGAGGTTCGAAGAGTTCGCCTGCTTCCAGGCGCTCTCGGCGCTGCTGGATCAAGAACGCCAGCGACTCGCCGAGCGTAGCCAGAAGCAGACCACCAGTCCGACCCGCTGACGCCGGCTCCCGCCGCGCTCGGCGCGGCGAAGGAGATCCGGCGATGCACACGCGCGCCAGAGACAACCAGAACGACGGCCCAAAGGGCGAGGGCGATCCGTGCGCCGAGCACGAGGTCACCCTGCTCAAGAACGGCCACCGCTGGCGCCTGGCCTGCGCAACCGGTGAGGAACCCGAATTGCTCGAAGCGGTCTCCGAACTCGCCGAATCCGACGACATCGACTTCGACTGGTTCGACGCCGCTCTGATCGCCCACGAACTCAAGCGTCGTGTGCACGCCGCCCTCGAATCGTTCACCACCCCTGACCCCGAACCCGAATCACCGCGCGGCTGACCGGGCGACCGGCAATCGCGTTTTCTCTTCCCACGTCCCCCCACCACCGCCACTCGGAGCGCTTCAATGACGAACTCCTCACTTCCGCTGATCGATCGCTTTCTGAACTACCTGACCGATGAGCGTCACTTCAGCCCGTACACCGCCCGGTGCTACGGCGCTGACCTTCGTCAGTACGTTGAGTTTCTCTCCGATGACCTGAACATCCGCATCGATCAGGCGGCCGAGACCAACGCCGTCGAACAGGTCCGATCCGGATCCGCCTCGTCCGCTTCGGGCACACTCACCGGCCACATCTGCGAGGCGAACGCCGACGCCATCCGCGTCTACCTGAACCACCTCGCCGACCAGAACTACTCGCCGGCGACGATGGCGCGGAAGATCGCGACGCTCCGCTCGTTCTACAAGTGGGCGCTCAAGCACTCGTTCGTTGATGCGAACCCGATGACCATGATCCGCACGCCGCGTCAGGCCAAGCGCCTGCCCAAGGCGATCACGGTCGAGCAGATCGAGCAACTCCTCTCGGCTCCGAACGACAACGACGTGCTCGGCGCTCGTGACCGTGCGATGCTTGAGACGCTCTACTCGACCGGTATCCGCGTTTCCGAACTCGTCGAACTCGGCATGCACGACCTCGATGAGAATCAGGAAGCCCTCCGCATCCGCGGCAAGGGCAAGAAGGAACGCCTTGTTCCGCTTGGCTCGCACGCCCTCGCCGCCATTCGTCACTATGTCAATGTGCTGACCAACGACGAGCGGTACTCGTCGGCCTGGGCTCCCGACAAGGACACCCCGCCGCTGTTCATCAACAAGCACGGCGGGCGGCTGTCCTCCCGATCGGTGCGGCGCAAGCTCGACAAGTACCTCCGCCAGGTCGGCCTCGACCCGTCGATCAGCCCGCACACCCTGCGCCACTCCTTCGCGACGCACCTTCTGGACAACGGCGCGGACCTCCGCTCGGTCCAGGAGCTGCTCGGTCACCAGTCGCTCTCGACGACGCAAACCTACACCCACCTGACCACGCAGCGCCTGCGCAACGCCTATGACGATGCGCACCCCCGCGCCGAAGCCAGCTGATCGGTAGCAACGCTTGCTCCTCCAACGCCCGCTACGAGCGGGCGTTTTTCATGCGCGAAGAACACCCCGGCGCCCGTGTCGCGCTCTCGATCGCGACGCAGAATCACCGGGGTGATTGTGGTTCGGACAGCGGATGCGGATCAGAGACCCGTGCCGAAGTTCGCGAGCACGATATTCAGGTCCAGGAGGTCCACCGCCCCCGATCCGTCGACATCGCCTTCGGGCACGTCCAGCCCGAACGAGCCGAGAACGATGTTCAGGTCCGCGAGATCGACGGTCCCGCTGCCGTCGGCGTCGCCGGGGAACACCGGTTCGACGAGGTCCACGGCGTAGACATACGAACTGTTGCCGGCGTTCACGCCGACGTAGACCGTGCTGCCGTCCGCGCTGAAGCGTGGACGACCGGTCGCGACGAGGTTCCAGCCGCCTTCGGTGCCGAGGTCGATGCTCCACAGGCGCTGGCCGGTCGCCGGATCGAAGCCGCTGATCTCGCCGGGCACGCCGAAGATCGCCTCCGCTGTGCCGCAAACGAGAACGGATCCGTCCGGGCTGATGGCGGGGTTGCCCATCGCGACGAAGCCGTTGCCGCTGATGAGTTCCTGCGTTGAGCCGTTCGCATCGACCTTGAGCAAGTCATTCCCGCTGACCCATGCGTAGGCCGTGCCGTCGGGAGCCACCGCCGGGGCGCTCGAAGTGACACTCTGCGGCGAGAACGAGGCGTATGAGACATCGCCGCTCTCCGCGTCAATCGTCGCGAAGTCGAAGGTCGCGATCCTGAGGTGGATCGAACCCTGCGCCGAGACCACCGGCTGGTGCGGCAGCGCGGTCAGCGCTACCCACTCCTCCTGACCGTCGAAGGTGTAACTGATGACACCGGAGTTGAGGCAGTCGCAATCAACCGGGATGAAGTCCGACGCCGCGAACACGGAGTCGTGATCGAAGGCGATCTCCATGCGGTTCTGGAAGATCTCGTTGTTGTACCCGGGCACATTCCAACGCAGCGCCCCCGACGGATCGAACGAGGCCATCCCCAGATCGCCGGGGCCCTCTTCGATCAGGTAGATATTGCCGTCGGGCCCGACGTTCGGTCCGGCGTGCGTCGTGAACGGCGAACCGCTCCCGGCAGTCCAGAGAAGCACCCCCTCCGGGCTGAACGCGTGCAGCCCCGCGAAGGTCGTCGCATAGATCCGTCCCGCGTCATCGATGTCGCAGACATTGCTCGTCGAGCTCGCAACGCCGATGCTCTGCCGGAACCGCACCGTGCCGTCCGGCTCGATGACCACCAGTTCCGTGCCGTGCACGGCGATCTCGCCGTTCGGTCCGATCGCGGGTCGCTGCGTCAGCCCGGGCCCGGCAACGGGCACGCGCCAAGCCACGGAAGGGGCGGCGACCCCGGTGCCGGCGGCGGTGAGCAGGGCGAGGATCGTCACGGGGAGTCGTGCGGGTGAACTGGTCATGGTCGATTCTCGATTCTGAGGGCTGAATGGCATTTCTCGGTGCGAATGCATCGCACGCACATCGCCAATAGGTGCCCGCCGGACGGCGACAGATACATCCGCAACTGAGCAGAATCCCACGCGATCAGGACCGTATCCTCAGGCGCTCCCGGCCTTCGACGAGCGATTGCACGCCGTCAAGGAGCCGGCGCCCAAACAGCCACTCGCGCTGAGCCCGCCACAGACAGAACCAGGAGACCGGCGCGACGATCGCCGCTGAGACGATGTACGGCAGGGTCTGCAGGTAGAGGGCGTGGATCAGCAAAGCAAATCCCAGAAGCGAGACCGCGAACCACAGAATGACCCGCCCGCAGGCGGTCAGTCCGAAGGCACCAATTCGCCCGAGCCGGTGAACCCGCTTCCGTTCCGCTTCTGCGGGCGATTGCTCTTCCATCTGGATGAGCTCGTCGTCCACGCCGTCCGCATCGCGGGGTGCCTGCACCCGAGCGACGAGCCCGTCCGCAGACTCCGAGGCATGGACACCGGACTCAGAAAGGTCGTCCACATCCGGGCAGAGCACCCACGCCCCGCAGATGCACTCGACTTCCGCGCCGGCAATCTCCGCACGCCACCGTTCTCGTCGCCCGCACTTGGGGCACTGGTACCACTCAATGAGCATCGGCCTGGTCGCTCCTGTACCCCATCGCCCCCAGCGGATCGTAAGTCTATGTCAATACACGACCTACGCACAAGAGCCTTGTCGGAGATTCTGCGATGAAAACGAAAAACCGGGCGGCTGTTCGCCACCCGGTTGTTCATAATCTCTGCGTGAATCGCGTCAGGCCAGCTCAGGGAACATCTTCTTGACCGTGCCGACCAGGTCCTTCACGTGGCTGATCGACTCGTCCATCAGCTTCTTCTCGTCGCCTTCGAGCTTGAGGTCGATCACGCCCTCGACGCCGTTGGAACCGAGGATGCAGGGCACGCCGACGAAGTAGCCGCCGATGCCGTACTCGTCCTCGCAGTAGGCGGCGCAGGGCAGGATCCGCTTCTTGTCCTTGATGATCGCCTCGGCCATCTGGACCGAGCCGGAGGCCGGGGCGTAGTACGCGCTGGTGCCCATGAGCTTGACGATCTCGCCGCCGCCGACCTTCGCACGCTCGACGCACTCGGTGATCTCGGCCTCGGAGAGCAGCATGGAGACCGGCACGCCGTGGACCGAGGTGAATCGGGGCAGCGGGACCATGTCGTCGCCGTGGCCGCCGAGGAGCAGCGCGGAGATATCCTCCACTGAACAGCCGATCTTTTCGGCGAGGAACCAGCGGAAACGGGCCACATCGAGGCAGCCGGCCTGACCGACGATGCGGTTGGTCGGGAAGCCGGTGGCCTTCCACGCGGTGTAGACCATCGCGTCGAGCGGGTTGGAGACGAGGATCACGACCGAGTCGGGTGCGTGCTGCTTGATGTTCTCCGAAACGCTCTTCACGATCTTCACGTTCGTCTCGATCAGGTCGTCGCGGCTCATGCCCGGCTTGCGCGGCAGGCCGGCGGTCACGATCACCACGTCGCTGCCGGCGATGTCGGCGTAGTCCGAGGTGCCGGTGACGTTTGCATCGAAGCGCTCCATCGGCGAAGCGCAGGCGAGGTCGAGGGCCTTGCCCTTGGCGACGCCCTCCTTGTCGGGGATGTCCAGCAGGACGATGTCGCCCAGTTCCTTCGCCGCAGCCCAGTGGGCACAGGTCGCTCCAACGTTTCCAGCACCGATGATCGAGATCTTCGCGCGACGCATTGTCGTTCATCCTCCGCGGCGAGAGCCGCTGGTTGAGCCGTAAAAAAGTGGCCGGACTGGCCGGGCCAGGCCGCCAAGTTAGTAAAAACAAACACCCTCTCGGGACGACCAGTCTAGCCCGTTTCCCGCCGCCTCGCAGGTGACCGAGTCTCTCCCCTCGCTATGCTCACCAAGACCTTGCATCCACCTCGGAAAGCCCACGCATGACCGTTGCCGACCGCTTCAAGCCCTTCGGAACCACCATCTTCGCCGAGATCACCAGCCGGGCGGTCGAAGCCCAGGCCGTGAACCTTGGCCAGGGCTTTCCCGATTTCGACGGGCCGGAGTTCATCAAGCTCGCCGCCAAGCGGGCCATCGACGAGAAGCCCAATCAATACGCCCCGATGGGCGGCGTCCCGGAGTTCACGAACGCTATCGCGAGCCGCTGGCAGCGCGACACCGGGCAGGCGATCGACCCGAAGTCGCAGGTGACCGTGACCGCCGGCTGCACCGAGGCGATCCCCGCGACCACCCTCGGCCTGCTCAACCCGGGCGACGAGGTGATCCTGTTCGAGCCGTACTACGACTCCTACCCGGCGTCGCTGGCGATGGCGGGCGCGAAGCCGGTGTTCGTGACGCTGCACGACCGGGGCGGCTCGTTCGCCTTCGATGAGGCCGAACTGCGCGCCGCCGTCACCTCGAAGACCCGCGCGATCATCCTCAACACTCCCCACAACCCGACGGGCAAGGTGTTCAGCCGCGCCGAGCTGGAGCAGATCGCCGGCGTCTGTCGCGAGCAGGATTTGCTGTGCATCTCCGATGAGGTGTACGACCGGCTGGTGTATCGCGACGAGCACAACCCGGAGGCCGAGCACGTCTCGATCGCGTCGCTGCCGGGCATGGCCGAGCGCACGATCACGCTGAACTCGCTGGGCAAGACCTTCAGTCTCACCGGCTGGAAGATCGGCTGGGCCATCGCCTCACCGGAACTGACCGAAGGCATCCGCGCTGCGCATCAGTATCTGACCTATGCCGTCTCAACGCCGATGCAGTACGCGGCGTCGGAAGCGCTCGGCGCACCGGGCTCGTACTACGAAGAGCTCACCGCGACCTTCACCGCCCGGCGCGATGCGCTCGCCGCGGCTCTCGAGCGCCTGGGCTTCAAAGTAAACCGCCCGGCCGGCGGCTACTTCATCCTCGCCGACCACCGCGGCGTCTCCGAACCGCTTGGGCTGAAGACGGACGTCGAGGTCTGCCACCACCTGATCGAGCACGCGGGCGTGGCGACCATCCCGCCGACGGCGTTCTACGACCACAAGCAGCGCGGCCAGCACCTGCTCCGTTTCGCGTTCTGCAAGACGCAGGAGACGATCGACGCGGCGGTCCAGCGGCTCCAGAAGTTGGCACGAGCGGGCGTCTGACATGCTCGATGCAAAAAAGAAACACCCCGCCGAGGATGCCACGGCGGGGCGTTTGGCTAACTGAATTCTCAAGGTAGCCGTAGCGGGCTGCGCGTGATCGCAGCACCGTCGCACTGCGTCAGCCGCGCAGCCACCTCGTTGCGTCACAAAGATTGTTCACTGGACCACCTCCTTCGCTAAGCGTGTCCCGATCGTTGCCCGGTGACCTTTTACGAGTGGCGGGCGAACGCTCGGATGGATCCTCCCGGCCCCGTCAGGCCGGGCTCAACGCGCATGGGCGTGAACCGCCATGCTCGTCGGGGCTCGCTCGCCGCCTGCCCGGGGGTTCTCCCCGGACCCGGACGGCCGCGCTTTCCCGATACCCAAGTATCGGAGGATCCGGGCCGGGTTCAACCAGAATTTCTAAAAACCCGGCGCGGGGCGTCAGTCTTCGAGCTCGTCGAACGCCCCCTTGGCGTCTTCCTCGTCGATGTACTTCTGGAAATCCCCGATCTTGTAGGAGACGAAGCAGAACACATGGTGCAGCGTCACCCACTCGATGTCGCTGGGATCCTTCTCGATGTCCTGGCGCAGTCGGTTGAGTTCGGCGAGCAGTTTCTCGGCTTTCATCGAATGATGGCTCCCTGTAGCTGGTTCGGTGTGGCCCCGATCCTAGCCCGGGAGTCCTGCCCCGACGAGGTCAGCAGCCATCGGTCCCGAACGATGCGAGCACGCTGGTGAGATCGTCGATTCCCACATGCCCGTCGCCGTTGATGTCGGCCCGGTCCCACGGCGCACCGTGGGCCGGCACAGACTGGCCGTAGACGCGCAGCACGGCGTTGAGGTCAACTAGATCGACCGCGCCGTCGGCGCTCACATCGCTCGGCGCGTACGCGACGATGATCAGCGACTGGTTCGCGCTCACGCCTTCCAGTTCGGTGACCGCCCCGTTGTTCCAGAGCACGGTGATCCGGTCGACGGTCGATGCCGCTCCGAGCCCGAAGAACGCGGCGCTGTCCGACTGCGTCAGGTAGCCGCCGAGCGTGTTGACGAGCGTCATCGCATCGTGCTGCATGCCACTGTCAGGATCGGTCCACGCGATCTCCACGCGCGAGCCGTAGCCGTCGGGCGCAAGGCACGAGAGCAGCGACGTGTCGAGTTCGATGCGGATGCTGTTGGTCGGTGCATCGTCCGTCGGCCGAGGTGTTTCATTGCGGTAAAAAGCCATCTGACCGGCGAACGTCGTCACGAGCAAATCTTGATCACCGTCGTTGTCGGCGTCGAACGCGATGAGCCCACGCCCCATACCGGCGTGATCGATGCCGCACACCGCCGCGATGTCGACGAAGCCGTCGCCCTGCTGGTTCAGGAACAGGCGACACAGATCGTTCTGCCACTCGGGCTCGTTGAGGGCGTTGCGCTCGTGCCAACCGTTGGTCTCGGCGATATCGAGCCAGCCGTCGCAGTCGAAGTCCGACGCGACGGTGCCCCAGCCCCAGCCGCCCTCCTTCACTCCTTCTTGTGCAGACCGCTCCGCGAAGCCGTGAAAGCCCTCGCCCAGATAGAGCATGTTGCCGGTGCCGGGAATCCACGCGGAAACCGGGCGGTGGTGGCTGTAGATAGAGGTGACGTACCAGTCCGGCAGGCCGTCTCGATCGATGTCGGCGACGGTCGCGCCCATGCCGTTGCCGTCGAGACCCGTGCCGGAGAACAGCGTGAGGTTGCTGAAGGTGCCGTCTGTGTTGTTGCGGTAGTACTTGCTCGTGCCGAAGTCGGCGGCGAGGAGCAGTTCGGGGTACCGGTCGCCGTTGGTATCGGCGAAGATCGGCGTGAAGCCGCGTGTGCCGCCGGGGATCGAGAGCACGCCGGGGCCGGTGACATCGGTGAAGTTCGCGGTGCCGGTCTCGGTGAGGTTGTTACGCAGAAGCCGGGCGTTGGCCTGGCCGGCCCAGCCGGTCACGAACAAGTCGAGGTCGCCGTCGAGGTCGTAGTCGCCGAAGGTTGAACCGAAGGCGTCGCCGAGCGAGCCGCCGTTCGAGTTCGCACCAACCTCGACGCCGACTTCCGTGAACGATCCGCCGTCGTTCCGATACAGCCGATTCTTGTGCGGCTTGGGCAGCCCGGGATGCGGTCCGAGCGATGTGACATAGAGGTCGGGCAGGCCATCGCTGTTGTAATCGCCGACCGCAGCACCGAGGCCCATGTGCTGCTGGGCAACGCCCCACTTGGCGGCCTCGTCCACGAAGGTGCCGTCGCCCTGATTGATGAACAGAGCGTCGGGAACCAGCCCGCCACCGATCCAGAACAGGTCGAAGTCGCCATCTCGGTCGAAATCGCCGACCGCGGCTCCGCCGGTCATGATCGCCAGGTTCAGCGTGTAGGTCATGAACGGCCCAGACGGCGAGTGCGTGACGCCGGCGAGCCCCGCCTCCTGCGTGGCGTTGACGAACACCGGAGCGATGTTGCCGGCATCGCCGGCGATCGTGTCAGCCGACAACCAGCACAGACAGGCGAATGCGACGAACGCTGACGAACGCGCAGCGACGGCGCCGTGGGCGGAGCGCACCATACCGATCCTCCTCCCGTTGGTCGGCCGATGCGCAACAACCCCGCATCGCCTCGGCACGATTGATAAACGACCGGACGCAACGGAAAAACACGAGATGAGATCGGGAGCGGATTCCGCCGTTCCCGTCGGGCCCGCTACATCCCCACGATGCAGGCGAGCACTGCAAACAGCGTCGGTGGGCGCAAAGCGCTCGCCGACAGACCTAATTTAGCCCGTGCGGGGTCCGTGCCAAGAACAATCCGTGACGATTTCACATTTTCTTCGTCCGAACGCCCCGGCGGTTCAGTTGAATCGCTGGAGTTCGAGTTCCACGCCTGTTTCCCGATCCTTCAGGATCACACGGTCGTCACCGTCGAAGGTGTAGATGTACCGACGGGAGTCATCGATGTTCAGCCCGCCGAACGACACGCCCCAATGCCCGGTCTCAGCGACAGTCTCGCCGCCGTAGAGCATGCGGGCGGTGTAGGTGTTGTCCGGCGCGAAGGTCACCGCGCCGAAGTCGAACTCGCGATCTGGCTTGACCTCTCGCCCCGATTCCCAGGTCCCGACAAAGCGGTCCTTCGCCGAGCAACCGGCGAGAACGGCGGTCGCGGCGACGGCGGCGACGCCTAGTGCGATGCGACTGTTCATGGCAATTCCTCCTTTGAAGTCAGTCTCTGGCCCCACCAGCAAAGCGGCCGGACCACCACTCTATCGCGCGATCTCGATAGCACGCGTCTCACGCAGCACGTTCACCTTGATCTCGCCCGGGAACGTCATCTCCGCGGAAACCTGATCGGCGATCTTCCGCGCGATGTAGAACGCTTTGTCGTCGTTGATGCGCCGGGCATCCACCATCACCCGCACCTCGCGACCGGCCTGGATCGCGAACGCCTCGGTGACGCCCTCGTGCTGCAGCGCGATGTCCTGAAGCTGCTCGAGCCGCTTGATGTAGAGTTCGAGCGATTCGCGACGCGCACCCGGTCGCGCGCCGGAGAGCGCATCCGCCGCCATGACGATGGGTGTGTAGATGGTCGTCGCAGGGATGTCGCCGTGGTGCCCGCCGATGACATTGAGCACGGGGTCCGACTCGCCGTACTGACGCGCGAAGTCCATGCCGATCTTCGGGTGCCCGCCCTCCATCTCGTGGTCCATCGCCTTGCCGATATCGTGCAGGAACCCGCACCGACGCGCGACCGCGCCGTCGAGCCCCAGCTGGTCGGCGATCAGTTGGCTGATGAACGCGACCTCCAGCGAGTGCTTGAGCACGTTCTGGCCGTATGACGTGCGGTACTCCAGACGCCCCATGGCCTCCACGACCTTCGGGTGCACCCCCTTGAGGTTGCACTCCATGACCGCGTCCTTGCCGTGCTTGCGGATGCGCTCGTCGAAGTCCTTCTTGGTCGCCTCGACCACCTCTTCGATCTTCGTCGGGTGGATCCGTCCGTCGGCGATCAGCTTCTCGAGCGCTTCCGCCGCGACCGCCTGACGCACCTTGTCGAAGCAGGACACCACGATCACGCCCGGTGTGTCGTCCACGATCAGGTCCACGCCGGTCGACTTCTCGATCTGCCGGATGTTCCGCCCCTCGCGGCCGATGATCCGGCCCTTGAGATCGTCCGACGGGATCTGGATCGTGCGCACCGTCTGCTCGGCGACGTGCTCGCCGGCGTAGCGCTGGATCGCGCTCACGATGATCTCGCGGGACTTCTCCTTGGCCTCTTCCTCGGCCCGTTCCAGCGTCTGACGCGTCATCCGCGCCGCCTCATCGACGCAGTCCTCCTCGATGACCGCGAGGAGTTCCTTGCGGGCCTCATCCTCGCTCAGTTCGGTGATCCGGAGCAGTTCGTTCTTCTTCTTCTCGATCAGCGCCTCGAGCGCCTCCTCGCGGGCCGCGAACTTGGTCTCTCGTGCTTCGAGCTTCTGGTGACGCTGGTCGAGTTGGGCCTCGCGCGTATCGAGCTTCTCGCGCCGCTGCTCCTGCTGGTCCTCGCGCTTGGAGAGGCGACGCTCCTCCTCGCGCAACTCGGCCCGCTCTTTCTTGATCTCCGCGTCGATCGCCTCTTTCTCGGCGAGCACCTTCTCCTGGGCTTCGACCTCGATCTGACGGGCCGCCGTCTTCGCCTCGCTCTCGGCGAGTTCCTTGAGCTTCTCTGCCTCTTCCTTCGCGCGAGCGATCGTCTGACCGGTGAGCAGACGCACCGCGATGATGCCAATGACGGCACCGACGACCAAAGCGATCGCGCCCACCGCGACGGCGAGCAGGCCGCTGCTGCCGGACGAGCCCGGCTGAGTCGCGAGCAGCGTGGATGTCATATGAACAGAGAACATCGGGCATTCCTTCTTTATGCAGGGTCAGCGTGACGCCTGCTGAACACTCAGCGTGTGAAGGAACCGTGTTCTGATCTGCCAATCCGGGTCGGTTCAGACCGCCTTCGAGCACCGCGAAAGCATCCGCTGGACGAGCCGAGACCCTGAAACCACCAACTCCGCCCCGGTTCGGGCAGCAGTGAGTCGAGGGGTTCGGAGAGATTCTCGCACGAGGAGCTTCCGGAAGGTGTTCAGAACGGGTGAAAAAACGACGGGAGAAACGGAAATCGCGGCAAGCCGCGGGGGTCGGGATTGGCCCTGGAAGTGTCGCCGTCGCGGGCGAGCGGGTCTTTGTCGCCGGTCGCGTCCCAGGTCACGAACCGGCGTTCACAGATCAGATTGGATTTCCTTCGCAAGCCGAGACTTACGGAGACTAACTTCCAGATCGTAGCAGATCCCCGGCCGAATGGGAGTTCCAACCCGTCGACCCGCCCCGTGCAGGTGACCGCACGCTCCGCCGGGGATAGCATGCCGACCGTGACGAACCTCAGCCGCTGGCTTCTCACCCTGCTCCCTCTGAACCCGATCTGCGTCCGACTGGTCAACAGCGGCTCGCGCCGGCTTCGCCACCTCTACATCCGCTCGGCCTACCTCGGCGTCCTCATCGTCCTGCTCCTCGCCCTGCTGATGCAGTCCAACGCCGCGGTCCAGAACTATCGCGACCTCGCGGCAGCCGGTGCCTCGGCCTTCCAGTGGGTTGCCTATTTTCAACTGGGCCTTATCTGCATCCTCACTCCCGTCTTCATGGCCGGGGCGATCGCGCAAGAAAGCAACCCGAAGAACTGGGACGTCCTGCTGACCACCCCGCTCAGCACCCCCCAGATCGTGTTGGGCAACCTCTTCGGTCGCCTGTTCTTCGTCCTCGCCCTGCTCGCGTGCTCGCTCCCGCTCTTCGCGATCACCCAGTACTTCGGTGGCGTTCCGGGACGAGCCGTGCTGATGAGTTACCTCGTGTCCGCCGCGGCGGCTCTGCTGGTCGGGGCGATCGCGATCGCGCTGGCGGTCAACCGGCTGGCCGGGCGTCGCGCCGTCTTCACCTTTTACGCCGCCGTCGTCAGCTACATCGGCGTCACCTTCGCCATCGACCTCGCCCTGCGCGCCGGCTCGCCCGCCGGGCCCGGCGGCGTCACCGTTTTCACGCCGATCAACCCCTTCCTCGCGCTGGAGGCCCTGCTCCAGCCGTCTTCGTACCCCCGACCCGACGCCGTCGCGCTCGCCGACATGGGGTCCTTCGCCCGCCTGTGGTTCGGCAGCCCGGTCGCGGTGTGGTGCTGGCTCAGCATCGGGCTGAGTCTGGCGATGTGCCTCGTGAGTTCGCTCACCCTCCGGCAGGTCGGCGCGACGCAGGGTGTGCCGTGGTACCGCAAGATGTTCGGCCTCGGCGCGCGCGATGCCGACACCCGCCCCGCTCGCGAGGTCTGGAACAACCCGGTCGCCTGGCGCGAAGCCGCGGCCCGGGCCAACACTCTCCCCAAACTCCTCGCGCGATGGGGCTTCATCCTCATGGGCGCCCTCTGGGGTATCGGCCTGACGATCGTCTACCACCGCGCCGGGCTCGACCACGAGGGCTTCCGCTTCGCGATGCTCGCGACCTTTCTCACCGAGTTCGCGGTCATCGTGCTCATCGCCATCAACATGAGCGCGACCGCGATCTCCCGCGAGCGTGAGGACGGCACGCTCGACCTGCTGCTCACCACGCCGCTGAGCCAGGCGTACTACCTCAATGGCAAACTCCGGGGCCTGATCAGTTACCTCGCCCCGCTCATCGCCATCCCGGTCGGCACCATGGCCATCGCCGGGATCTACGTCCTCTTCGACGGCTTCGGACGGACAGACGGCGTCACCGTCGCCACCCCCGTAGTCTCCAGCTCGCGCGGCACGCTCAGCATCGACGCCCCGGTCATCCTGCCCGAGGTCGCCTTCACGCTGCCCATCGTGACCATCGCCTTCCTCGCCTTCGCGATCATCGTCGGCCTGCAGTGGTCGCTCATGAGCCGCGGCACGATCGGCTCGGTCGTCGCCACGGTTGCGGTCGTCGGGCTCGTCGGGAGCATCGTCGGCGTCTGCGGCTGGCAGGCCGGCACCGGCATCTCCACCGTCGGCCCGTTCCTCAGTGCGTTCACGCCCCCATCACTGGCCTACGCCTGCCTGAACCCGGTCGGCGCCCTCGGCGCGAGCATCGACGCCCCCGACGACCTCGGCCAGGCTCGCATCGGCCTGATCGCCGGCTGCCTCATCGCCGCGACGGCGTACATCCTGATCGTGCTTGCGATGAAGGCGAGTATGGTCAAGACGTTTGATACGACGACGAGGCGCTTGGCGGGGACGCGGTGAACCCTCGAAGGGTGGCGTGGTCTAAGCGCAGCGCAGGCCACGAGGAGTTCTGGGAATTAGGAGACGCGTCGGCGCGATAAGAGTGGTCCGGTCGAAGCTGCAATTGAAGCGGCCTCTCCGCTCACAACGTGGCCTGCGCTGCGCTTAGACCACGCCACCCAACTGCTCACTCCGCCACCGGCACGCTCTCGTAGAACGCGTCCAGGTCCGCCTTCAGTTTTTCGATTGACGGCCGGTGCAGGTACATCATGTGGCCCGCCTCGTAGTAGTGCGTCTCGTAGTTGCCCTGCAGCGACTCCTCGAGCTGCATCGTGTTGAAGGTGTAGTCCGATGCGAAGTGCGGAGTAGCCAGGTCGTAGTAGCCGCTGGCAAGGAAGACGCGCAGGTGCGGGTTCGCCGCCATCGCGCCGCGCAGGCGCTCGGCCACGTTCACGTACCGCGCCCGCCCCGCCGGCTCGTACGACCACGGCGAGACACCGGTGAGGATCTCGTACGGCAGGTCCGAGCGGTAGTTCAGCTCGGTGCGCAGGTAGTTGTTGAGCGCGCCGGTGTAGATGCCCTGGATCGCGGCGTACGACGGGTCGTACTCGTAGCGGTCACCGGCCGCCTCGCGATCGATGCCCTTGAAGCGCGAGTCCAGACGCCCCACCGTCCGGGCGTCCTCGCGCAGCAGTTCCTTGTTGAACGGGCCGACGGACAGGCGCATGTTCACCTGCCGGATGTAGGTCTCGCTCAGGCCGGTGTACTCAGTCAATTTGCG
>JANSXG010000109.1 GCA_024743075.1 bacterium
CTCCCCTCGAGCAGCAGGCGTTTGTCGAGCGGGTGTCCTTGCTGGTGAAGGTGATCCTCGGCCTCGGCCTGTCCTATCTTGGGGCGTCAACCATCCTGCAGACCCAGGACGACTTCCGCCTGGTTATCCCCTACGTCGAGTTCGCCAAGCAGATCCGCGGCACGAAGCCGTTCATCCTCGACACCTCGGCCCTCATCGACGGACGCATCCTGGACATCTCGGAGGTCGGCCTCATCCAGGTCCCGCTGGTGGTCCCCCGCTTCGTCATCGACGAACTCCAGACGCTCAGCGACTCCGGCGACAAGCTCAAGCGGGCCCGAGGGCGACGGGGGCTCGACATCCTCGGAAAACTGCAGAAGAACCCGCGGATGGACATCACGATCGATGCCACGCTGGTCGCGGGCAAGGATGTCGACCAGATGCTCGTCGAACTCGGCAAGCTCATGCCCGGCACCATCATGACCACCGATGCGGGGCTCGTCCGTGTCGCAAGCATCCAAGGCGTCGGCTCGATGAACGTTCACGACCTCGCCAATGCGCTCAAGCCAAGCGTGATCCCAGGCGAGCCGCTCGCGGTGCACATCATCAAGCCCGGCGAGCAGCCGGGTCAGGGCGTGGGCTACCTCGAAGACGGCACGATGATCGTCGCCGAGAACGGCGCCGACGCGATCGGCAAGGAAGTCCAGCTCACCGTGACTTCGACGATGCAGACCAGCGCCGGGCGCCTGATCTTCGGTCGCATCGCCGAGGACAACGGGCTCGACGACAGCGGCGAGTACGCCGGCAAGCGCCCGGGTGACTCCGGGCAACACCAGTCGCCCGGCGGGCGAACGAAGCGCGGCGGACGATCCTGACCGTCAGGCCAGAGCCGGCGACACCGATTTGCCCCGCACCGAGCCTCCGGACTTCGGGATCGCGATCTTCTGCGGCACCATGACGGGGACCACTTCTGGATTGATGCTGAGCACCATCGGCGTCGTTGCCTCCCGGCCGGCCTCGGTGTCACCGACGATCACCGCCGGCGCTTCACCGTCGAGTTGGTACACCATCGGACCGCCGTGCGTCTCGATCCGGATTTTCTGGCCGGTGCGATACATCAGTCGCTTCGAGCGGAACTGGCGACCGAACCGAGAGCGGGCCATCCACAACCCGACGCCGACCCATGAGTTCGCCGGGAAGAAGACGACATCGAGCAACCCGTCGGTCATGTCCGCGTTGCGCGCAGGATCGACCCGCATGGCGTACTGGCGGGAGTTCGCGACCACCGCCATCCCCTTGCGACGTTCGACGACCGTCTGCCCATCGACGGTGATGGTCATCGGGCGCGACCACGGACGGATGAGTTCGGCAAGGATGTGCGGCGCATAACTGAAGTGACTGATTCGCCCGGTCCGCTTGCGACAGAGCCGGTTCACGATGTTGGCGTCCACACCAACCGATGCCATCAGCAGGAAGGACCGGCCGTTGCACTCCGCCAGATCGATCCTTGGCATCGGGCGACCGGCGAGTTCGTGCTGCATCAGGTTGTCGATCGCCGCGCGGACCGTCCGCAGGTCACGATCCATCCCGAACTCGCGTGCGAACAGGTTCTCCGTGCCGGTCGGAAAGTGGTAGAGCGGCGTGCTCGTAACGGCGGCGGGCTTCGCGCACGAGTGCACGGTGCCGTCGCCGCCGATGACGATCAGTCCGTCGGCCGGGTGGGTGCGTTTCGATTTCGCGCCCGGCTCCGGCTGCCCCTCCAGCACAGGGACGAGGGCGCGGCGCACCGCGGCCGGACCGACCTCGAAGAGGACGACCTCGTGTCCGTCGCCGCGGGTACCCAGTTCCCGCTGCAGGACACGGGCCAAACGCGGTCCCTCGCCTCGCCCGGAAATCGGATTGAAGACAATGACGAGCTTCATTGGCCTGACGGAGGGGGCGAGGGCGTGGACGGGCCGGGCAGTGTCACCCGACTCCGCGTATCGTATCGGCCATGGAACTCCGCAGCCCTGAGAACGCTCATCGCCCCCGAGTTCGCCGAATCATGAGGATCAGCACGCGATTGCTGGCCGGCACCCTGTTCCTCGCTTCGGTTGCGCCCTTGTCCGAAGCCCAGTCGCGCACGTATCGGCTCGAGCCGGGGTCGGACCCAGAAGTCGCCAACCGCGACTGGCAGCTCGAAGACGCCCCGATCGAGGGCACGAGCGAGTGGACGATCGCCGAGGCCCGTCGACTGATCCTCGAAGGAAACCCCGGTCGTGCCCGGCGCATGCTCACCGACTGGATCGACGCCAGAGTCGGCTCGGAGGACCCGCTGATGGCGTCGGCCCTGCTGGCGCGCGGAGATGCGCTGGTGGCCTCGAACGAAGAATTCCGAGCCTTGTACGACTATGAACAACTCCTCCGCGAGTTCCCCGGCTCGGCCGAGTTCGAGCGGGCGGTCGAGCGAGAACTGGCCATCGCGCTTCGCTACGCCGACGGCCTTCGCCGACGCGGCTGGGGGCTACGCGTCTTCGACGCCAGCGACATCGCGGTCGAACTGTTCATCCGCGTGCAGGAGCGCATGCCCGGCAGCCAGCTCGCCGAGCGTGCCGCGATCGAACTCGCCGACTTCTACTACAAGCGCCGCGAGATCGGGCTTGCCAGCGAGGCCTATTCGCTTTACCTCGAGAACTTCCCCGACGGACCGAACGCGCGTCACGCGGCGCGCCGTCGCATCTACGCCGATATCGCCCGCTTCAAGGGCCCGGAGTACGACGCGTCCGGCCTGCTCGACGCGCAGGTCCGCATCCGTCGCTACGAACAGGAGTTCCCCGCCGATGCGGCCCAGACCGGCATCAACAGTGCGCTCGTCGAGCGCCTGGATGAGTCACTGGGTGCCCAGCAACTCGTTGCTGCCGAGTACTACCTGTCGACGGGCGAACTCGCCGCCGCACGCCTGACGCTCCAGCGTCTGGTTCTCGCATACCCGCGCACCATCGCCGCTCGAAACGCCCGAGACATCCTCTCGAACCGCGGCTGGTCGGTGCCGGATGCCGCGCCGGACTCGTCCACGGATCCGGGCCCGATCATCATTATTGAGGGCCCGGCCGGAGCGGTCCCTGTCGAGGGGCCGGGCGCGACGAACCCGCCGCCGAGCGGCTCGCCGAGCCACGGGGGTGGCCGGTGATGTCTCACGCACGCCAATCACTGGTCACTGCCGCAGCCTTCGCGTGCGCTTGCGTGCTCACTATGGGGTGCGCCTCCGACCCGACCAACGGCTACGCGTTCGACAGCGCGTACGACTCCAGCGTGCGGACAGTGGCGGTCCCGATCTTCGACAACCCGACCTACGAGCACGGGCTCGAGTTCGAACTGACCGAAGCGATCATCAAGGAGATCCATCGCTCGACGCCGTGGCGCGTGATCGACCGCGAACGGGCGCAGACCGAATTATCCGGGGCGATCACCAGCGCCGATCTGCGTGCCCTCGGCACCGACTCGGAAACCGGGCTGATCGAGCAGTACGCCTACGACCTCGGTGTGACCTTTGAGTTCCGGGACCGTCGAGACGGACGGGTCCTTGTCGCCAGGCGCAACTTCCGCGCCGCCGAGGCATTCGTGCCCGATCGGCTGGCCGGGGAACGCCTCGAGTTCGGCCAGAGGGCAACCATCGACCAGTTGGCCCGCGACATCGTCGCGGAACTGCGCAGCGGATGGTAATCGTCTGCGCACGGGGTCCCGCTCTGGGGGCCTAGAATCGCGTGATTCTCGGGGCCTGCACAGAGTTTGTGAACCCGCGGGCCCGCAAAGACGAATAAACAGCATGCGGACGCTTATCGAACGCCGCAGCACCCTCTCGAATCTCTCCGAGCACGGATCGCAATATGCCTGACGAGAACCGCCCCGGTAAGTACGACACGCCCAACCGGGGGCAAGGAAAAGCACCCAAATCCACCGAAACAGGCGGTCCAAATCGTCCCGGAGCAGGGGCGACCGCCAGGCCGCCGCGCGGCCCGGCCGGGCTGTTCGTGCTGATCATGCTCGTGCTGCTGACGGTCATCGCGTTCAACACGCTTGGCCCGAAGCCCGAGAAGATCGACTTCAAACAGCTGGTCGCCTATCACCAGGAGAAGAGCCTCGACGATGTCGAGTTGCGCCCCTCCGAGATCAGTGCGACGGTCGCCAGCCCGATCGAGGGCGCCAAGGAGAAGCAGGTTCGCGTCCTCATCAACCCGAACGAGGCGAGTCAGGCCGACGCGATCCGTCGTCTGAACGAAGCCGGCATCGAGTTCGAGCAGCAAGGCGGACCCAGCCTGTGGATGCAGATCCTGTTCAGCCCCCTGCTCTTCTTCTTCGTCATCATGCTCCTGCTGTGGTTCTTCATCCTCCGGGGCCTGCGCAGCGCGTCCGGCGGCGGCGGGATGATCGGCAACTTCGGCAAGTCGCGACATCGCATCCTCTCCAAGGAATCGACCAACATCACCTTCGAGGATGTCGCCGGCATCTCCGAAGCGAAGGAAGAACTCCAGGAAATCGTCGAGTTCCTGCGGTACCCCAAGAAGTTCATGCGCCTCGGCGGTCGTGTGCCGCGAGGAGTGCTGCTTTCCGGCCAGCCGGGCTGCGGCAAGACCTTGCTGGCCAAGGCCATCGCCGGCGAAGCGGATGTGCCGTTCTTCACGATCTCCGGCTCCGACTTCGTCGAGATGTTCGTCGGCGTGGGTGCCAGCCGCGTCCGCGACCTCTTCAAGCAGGCCAAGGAGAACTCCCCCTGCATCATCTTCCTCGATGAGATCGACGCCGTCGGGCGCAAGCGCGGCGGCGGCATGTCCTCGGGCGGCAACGACGAACGCGAGCAGACCCTCAACGCCATCCTCGTCGAGATGGACGGCTTCGAGACCAGCGATCAGGTCATTGTGATCGCTTCGACCAACCGTCCGGATGTGCTCGATCCCGCGCTCACGCGCCCGGGCCGTTTCGACCGCCACGTGAGCGTGCCCATGCCGGATGTGAAGGGCCGCTACGAGATTCTGAAGGTCCACGCCAAGAAGGTGAAACTCGGGCCGAACGTGAACCTCGAGCGCATCGCCCGCGCGACGCCGATGTTCTCGGGCGCCGAGCTCGCCGCGATCATGAACGAGGGCGCGATCATCGCGACCCTGCAGGATAAGGACTTCATCGAGCACGGCGACCTCGAGGAGGCCCGCGACAAGGTCCGCTACGGTCGCTCGCAAAAGAGCCGCGTCATCGAGGAGAAAGAGCGTATCGCGACCGCCTACCACGAAGCCGGCCACGCCGTCCTTCAGGCGATGCTCCCCGACGCCGACCCGCTCCACAAGGTGACCATCATCCCGCGCGGACAGTCCATGGGCGCGACATTCAGCCTGCCCGAGAAGGACCGCTACGGCTACGGTCTGAAGTACATCATGGCCACGATGCGCGTCGTCTGCGGCGGGCGCATCGCCGAGAAGCGAAAGACCGACGACGTGTCCTCGGGTGCCGCCATGGACATCAAGCAGCTCACGCAGATGGCCAAAGCGATGGTGCTCGAGTGGGGTATGAGCGAGAAGCTCGGCTTCGTCAAATACTCCCCGAACGACGACTCTCCCGGCTACGTCGAACGCGAATACTCCGACGAGACCGCGCGGATCATCGACGAGGAGATCCGTCGCTACGCCGCCGAAGCGTTCAAGGAAGCCGAGGAGATGCTCTTCGACAACTGGGAGAAGGTCGAGGCGGTTGCCGAAGCCCTGCTCAAGCACGAAACACTTGAAGCGAACGATGTGCACCGGCTCATGCGAGGAGAGCCTCTGGGCAAGCCCAGCGTGAGCGACCTGCTCGCCGCCGAGTCCAAGAAGGACGCCGGTCGCAAGGCGACCAACGACAGCGCCTCGAAGCGCCCCGCCAGCGACGAGGACGAGAACCTCGGCGGGGCGTTGCCCTCGCCCGCCTGATCCGGTTCGGCTCAGCCGAGCCCCAAGCGAGTCGTCGCCTCGATGACCGATACACCCTCCAGCCGGAGGGTTTTTTCGTGGTCCGATGCCCCCGCCTCGACGGTGACCTGAGTCGGTTTCACGCCGAGTTTCGACGCAATCAGGCGACAAATCGCCCGATTCGCCTTGCCATCCTCCGGCGGCGCGTTCACCTTCACCTTGAGCCGATCACCGATCAGGCCGGCGATACCGCTGCGCTTGGCCCCGGGAATCGCCTTGATCCGCAGCCGGGTGACCTCCATTCGCTCGCTCGATTCGGGGTGTTGCTCGACAGTCCGTGGCATCGTTGAACGATGATGCTATCAGTCACCCCTCGTCGCATCGAAAACCCATCGCCATGAACCCACGCCTCATCACCACATTGATCGCCATCGCGTGCCTCATCGCGACTCTGGCCCCCGCGTCCCGCGCGGGCGACCAGCTCGGCCCGGAGCACGTCCTGTTGGTCTACAACTCGGATGTTGCCGATTCCGTCGTCGTCCGCGACCTGTATCTCGAGAAATACCCCGGCGTGCAGACCTTCGACATCGCCGACGCCGGCTGCAACTTTACCGGCGGCACGATCACCCGACAGCAGTACCTTGATTGCATCCGCGATCCGATCCGAGACTTTCTGAACGGCGACGGCGACGGCCCGGACATCTCGCGCCAGATCGTCGTCATCCTGACGACGCGCGGAGTACCGGCTCGCATCAACGGCACCAACGAGTTCGGCGGGCAACTCAACTCCACGTTCGCGAGCGTCGACTCGGAATTGACGCTCCTCCAGCAGGACCTCGAAGCGAGCGGTGCATCTCCGCTGCTCCAACGCCACTACGGCATCGTCGACAACCCCTACCACGCGGTCGTGCAGCCGATCCTGTCCTTCTCCCGCACGCGGATCAAGATCCAGCGCGACTTCGTCCAGGTCTCACAGGGCGGACCGGCCTCGTGGGTCGCGACGTCCCTCGAACCCGGGAACCTCTACCTGACTTGTCGGCTCGATGCAGCGCCAGGCGAGTTCACCACGCCGGTCGAGGAGATCGAACGACTGCTGACCCGGTCGCCGAACCTCACGGCGACACGCTGCGAAGCGCAGTTCCTGCTCGACGCGTACAGCGCCGGCGCGAACATGCTCGACGAGGGCTTCCTGCCCCCGAGCTTCCCCGGCCTCGCCGACTACCCGCGCACCAACTCCGTCCTCACGCAGGACGGTTGGCCCGGACAGCTCGATCGCACATTCGACTTTGTCACCGGACCCGAACAAACCGACACGACCCGCCCCCTGCTCATCCTGAGCACCTACGGCGAGAACCACGACGTCGGCGGGCGCGGCGAAGACCCGCCAGGGAGCGGCACCTACATCGACACCTACCACTTCCACCCCGCCGCGATGTTCCTCAGCATCGAATCCTTCAACGGCCACAGCATCATCAACGGACAGCCGCGAGGCGGACAGGGCCAGGTGCTCGATCTTTTCCCGCGCGGCGGATCGTTCACGATCGGACACGTCGCCGAACCCTTCACATTCTCGATCCCCGACACCGAGTACCTCGCCCGCGCGATGCTCCTCAGCGGCTTCACCTTCGCCGAGGCCGCGTGGATCGCCACTCCCGGCCTCAGCTGGCAACAGACCCCCGTCGGCGATCCACTCGCCAGGATTCAGGTTCTCGAAGTCTCATCCCCAGACCAGAACCGCGACGGCCTGCTCGATGTCGAAGACCTCTACACCGCCGAGACACAGCAACTGGACCTCACCTGCGACGGCGTCGTCGATGAAGCAGATCGCCGGCTCGTGCTTGACGCGATCCGAGCCGGCGAACTGGCGGACACGTTGCCTTGAGCCGTCGCCTCAGCGGTTCGAACGCGACAACGACTCGAGGTACTGGCTGAGCTGACGGCGTGCTTCGAGCAGCGACTGCTCGGTCTCTTCGATGCGGTTGCGCAGCTGCTCGAGCTCGTCCTCCTGCTCATTCAGTCGCGTCATGTACCGGCGGTACAGGTCGCTGTTGCGATCGATGCTGCCCATGTTCGAGCGGATGCGTCCCTGATCGCTCTCGATCGATTGCACATCGCGACGCAGTTCGTTCAATCGCTGTTCGAGCGTGTTGATCTGCGCCTGGAACTGCCCGGCCCGGCGCACCGCTTCGACAACCTCCTCGCTCGCCTTGCCCCGCGCGGCGTACGCCAGCAGATCCTGGAGATCCGCGCCGGTCAGGGCCGTCATCGTCCGGTCGACCCGCTGCTGACGCAGCACCAGCTCACCAGCCTCGCCGGCCTTGACGGTCACCTCGAAGCGGTCGTATCGGTCGGTTCGCTCCACCGGCTTCAGATCACCGATGTACTCCCAGCCGCCCCCCATGCGCGGGTGCTCGATCAGCACCGTCCGCTCACGCTTCTCATCGATGTTGCTCAGCGCATAGGTGGTCGTCGAAGTCTGTCTCGTCCGGCGCTCAACCAGACCGTTGGCGCTCAAGGCGAAGGACATCACCTCGCTCGAGTAACTCTGTTCGCTGTCGATCTCCATCTGGCTGTCGAGCGCGTAGGCGAGCAGTCGCTCGGCACCGCCCGGCGTGTGCGCGATCTGCGCATCGCCGGCGTACGCTCCCGCGTCGTACACGGAGATCGGACCGGGCAGCAGCGGCATGCCCGAGTCGTTCTCGAAGCGCAAGCCACGCATCGGGTTGCGACCCTCGCCCGGCGTGAAGATCGACACCCGCTCGCCGCTGAGGTCGGTCGAGACGATCGGCAGCATCGCGCTCGTGCGCCGCGCGATCGTCACCGGCGCATCCACGCGGTAGAAGAACTGCTCGCCGACCTCGGCGCCCGATGCGCCGTTCTGAAAATTCTGCGTCGCGAGGGCCTGACCGAAGAAGGCCGTGTCCGACTCCATCTCCGCGACACCGTCCGCGGCGAACGCACCGCCCGAGCCTCCACCCGCTCGCCGTCCCCGCTCCGCCGGTGCGGCCGCCGGGGACGCGAGTTTGCTCTGTACCATCGCGCGTCCGCCCTCATACACCCGCATCGCCAGCCCCGCTACGAACGGCACCGGGACCTCCGGGCGATTCACGCGAAGCGGCTCGTAAAGATCCATCACGAAGCTCACGGGCTGACCGGACGCGAGCGACAGCTGAACATTGTCCCAATCCGCATCCGACGTGTTCTCCACGATCGCCCAGCCCTGCAGGTACGGTTCCCCGCCGTCGTCGGGGATCACCATGCGGTAACTGGTCTTCCACACCGGCGTCGCGTGCACGTACGAAGCCCGCACCTCGCGCCCCGAACCGTCCGGCCCGCTCAGCGAGAGATCAATCATCTTGGTGTTCTCGGATCGCGACGACGCGATCACCGCCAGGGCCCGGTTCAGTTCGTCGTTCAGGCGCTCGTCGGTCAGTTCGAAGCTCGAGATCGCCGAGACCGCGATCGCGCGGATGCCGTCTTCGGTGACCAGCACCACGTGCGGCTCCTGGAAATGCCCGACCGCGCCGTCCGTCTCAATCACGCTCATGCGGTTCTCGATGACGAGCACCTTGCCCGTGATCGTCGTGCCCATCGTCGAGACCTCGATCTCCGCCCCGCGAAGCTGCTGCAGCAGCCCGGACGTTGAGGTGACCGTGAGCACATCGATCTCCAGCCCGGCCAGACGCCGGTCCAGCGGCTCACGGGCGGTGTAACTCACGGTCCCGATCGACCCACCACCCATGTCCTGAACCAGCAGTGACTTGAGGATGTCGTTCACATCCTCGGTGTTGAATCGAAGCGAGACGGTCGCATCGCCGGTCACCTCGCCACGCCGTTCGAAGAAGCCCACACCGGACCGGTAGAGCACGATCTGGCGGATCGGCAGAACGTCATCGGCGACCCGGGAGGTCTCCGCGGCCGAGACGCTGGTTCCGGAAGTATGGATCAGAACAGACGCCGTGACGGCGACGAGAGCGGTAGTCAGAGTCGGTGCGCGCACAGGGTTCTCCTTCGATCGGGCGGGTGATCGCCTCTGCTTCCATCGACGCTCCGAAGAGCCCGGAACCAGAATGCGACCACAGGGGCAATGGGCGGGATACGCACGCCCACGCCCGGTTCAGGGCGCGAGCCCACCCGACGGTTCACACGATCCGGCCCCGATGCCCCAAAAACGAAAAAACCCGCCAAACGGCGGGCAATTCTTCGAAGGGTGACCAACGGGATTCGAACCCGCGACCTCCTGGACCACAACCAGGTGCTCTAACCAGCTGAGCTATGGCCACCGACTGAGCCCGCGACGCGCACGCCGCGGACCACAGACTGTATCGAAACGCCGGATTTCGGTCAATCAGAGCGTCCCGAACGACCCGAAGCGATACCCGATTCCGACGCCTTTGGTACTCTTTCCGGTCCCCGTTTGCCGATATTTTCGGCCCACGACGCCTATTGCCCGCCCTACCGCCTTGCGAAGGATCCGACGCATGTCATCTGTTGCGAAGCTGCCCAGCCTCGACCTCACCTCTGATCGCGTGCACCGCAACCTCAGCACGCCCGTCCTCGTCGAAACCGCCCTCATGCGCAACGAGGGCAAGCTCGCCGCCAACGGCACGCTGGTCGTCATGACCGGCGAACGCACCGGGCGCAGCCCCAAGGACAAGTACCTCGAGGACACCCCCGAGATCCACGACAACATCTGGTGGGGCACCGTCAACCAGCCCATCACCCCCGAGGGCTTCGATTCGCTCCTCGCCGTCGCCAACGACTACCTCGCCTCGAAGGACGACCTCTTCGTCTTCGATGGCTTCGTCGGAGCCGACCCCAAGTACCGCCTCGCCTCGCGCACCGTGACCGAACTCGCCTGGCACTCGCTCTTCGTCAAAACGCTCTTCATCGAGCCGACCGAAGACGAGATGACCACCTTCGAGGACTCGCTCGCCGACGGCTGGACAATCCTCAACTGCGCGAACCGCAAGCTCACCGCCGAAGAAGCCGAGGCCGCGGGCGTCAACCCCACCGGCACCTGCATCATCCAGTCGCTGACGCGCAAGATGGTCATCATCTTCGGCACCGAATACGCCGGCGAAATGAAGAAGTCGCTGTTCTACGCGATGAACTACGACATGCCCGATGTCGAAGTCTTCCCGATGCACTGCTCGGCGAACGTCGCCAAGAACGAGCCGAACAACGTCGCGCTCTTCTTCGGCCTCTCCGGCACCGGCAAGACCACCCTCTCCGCCGACGAGAAGCGCGCCCTCATCGGCGACGACGAGCACGGCTGGTCCGCCGACGGCGTCTTCAACTTCGAGGGCGGCTGCTACGCCAAGTGCATCAACCTCTCGGCCAAGACCGAGCCCCAGATCTGGGACGCCATCCGCTTCGGCTCCTGCCTCGAGAACGTCGTCATGGACCCGGACTCCCGCGTCCCCAACTACGACGACGGATCGATCACCCAGAACACACGCGTGACCTACCCCGTCGAGTTCATCCCCGGCGCGCAGATCCCCTCGGTCGGTCGCCACCCCAAGAACGTCATCTTCCTGACCGCCGACGCCTTCGGCGTGCTCCCCGCCGTCAGCAAGCTCACCCCCGAGCAGGCGATGTACTACTTCATCAACGGCTACACCTCCAAGCTCGCCGGAACTGAGCAGGGCGTCACCGAGCCCCAGCCGAACTTCAGCCCCTGCTTCGGCGGCCCGTTCCTCCCACGCCACCCCGCCAAGTACGCCCAGCAGCTCGCCGAGCGCATCAAACAGCACAACGCCAACGTCTGGCTCGTCAACACCGGCTGGCGCGGCACGAACGAGGGCACCCTGCGTCGCTACTCGCTGCCCTACACCCGCGCGATGGTCACCGGCATCCTCGACGGCTCGCTCGCCAAGACCGAGTACGCCGAGCACCCGATCTTCGGCCTGCACATGCCCAAGACCATCCCCGGCGCCGGCATCCCCGACGACATCCTGAACCCACGCTCCAACTGGACCGACAAGAGCGCCTACGACCAGACCGCGACCAAGCTCGCCAAACTCTTCCGCGACAACGACAAGAAGTTCGAAATGTCCGACAGCGTCCGCGCCGCCGGCCCGAAGGCCTGAGCGATCGTCGTGAGTCCGAACGAATGAACGCCCGGCCACGAGGTCGGGCGTTTTTTAATGACCGTCGATTCGACCGGAGCCGCCACCGTGTACACCCGCGAAGCACTCCTCGACATTCACGACCGCTCGCATCGCAGCCTGAGCATGCTGCTCGAGCACTGCCGCGGCCTC
>JANSXG010000002.1 GCA_024743075.1 bacterium
CGACGAGTTTGCGGTTGATTCCGATCGCCTGGCACCACGCCCCGATCGACCGGAGCGTCTTGTCGGGGATCAGTTCTCCCGACAGATACATCAGCGACAGATCGGATCCGAGATCGAAGCGGATACGACGCAGGGTGTCCAGATCGAAGCACTGGAGCACGATCGGGTCGTTCCGGTCGGTGTACCCCATGGCGTGGAGGGTCTCGATCGTGCGGAGGGCGAGGTCGAAGTGATGCTCGGCGTGGAAGGCGGGGTGCTTCAACTCGGGGACAACGCCGACGGTTCGTCCGGTCCTTGTGTTCAGCCGATGGATGAGCGAGAGCATTTCGTCGAATGTTGCGATGCGGTAGCCGGCGTCCGTTGAATCGCGGCCGTGCTTCTCGAGCGTCTTGAGCTCTGCAAGATCGAAGTCGATGGCGTACCACCTGCCGTCCTCGCGAGCTCGGTCGGGGAAGATGCTGGCGACGTTGGTTGTTAATTCGAGAGTGAGGTCATGGAGGCAGACCAGGTGACCGTCACGGGTGGCGACGATGTCCGGCTCGATCATGTCGGCGCCCAGGGCGTACGCCATCGCGTAGGCGGCGAGCGAGTGCTCGGGGAGGTAGCCGCTCGCGCCGCGGTGGGCGATTACGACGAAGTCGCGGCTTTGCTCGTCCGGTTGGCCACTCATGCCGAGGCAGAGCGCCAGAGACAGCAGGGCGAGAACGGCGAGGGTCAGTTGGCGCATGGTCGATTGCTCCGGATGAAAGACCGGCGAGGAGCGGTTGGCTCCACGCCGGCGCGATTGAGTGCTCAAGGAATTGTGAGCGGTCGTTCCGTTACTCGCAGGCGGTGCCGAAGTTGGCCAGGATCAGGTTGAGATCCGCCAGGTCGACATTGCCGTCGCCGGTCGCGTCGCCGTCGCTCGTGACGGAACCGAAGTTCGCGAGCACGAGGTTGAGGTCAGCGAGGTCGACCGTATTGTCGCCGGTGACGTCAGCGCAGGGCGCGCACGGGTCGATGGTCGGACAGTCGCTGAGGTCCGGAGTCTGGACGTTCTGCAACGTACCGGGCGATCCGAACATCGGGACGAGGCTGTTGAACACGAACGTCGGGTTCACCTCGCGGCCGCCGGCCAGGCCCGTGAACGATGCGCCCCAGCGGGTACCGTCGTCGTTGCGGACCTGGGTGTAGTTGCTGGTCGGGGGGATGACGAAGATCGACCACGCCTCATCACCGAGTTCGCCGGTGCCGTCGAGCGGCCAGATCAGAAAATCGTCGTCGTAGTTGGCGATGTCCGACGGGACACCGTTTGCGTCGACAAGACGCAGCACTTCGTTGGTCGGGCTGGGCCCGTTGGAGAGGGCGGCAAGACCGAACGGGCCGTCGCTCTCGTAGAAGCCCTGGACCGGGAAGACCTGGTAGCCGCAGCCCCAGGCGTCGTAGAACTCCTGCAAGGCTTCGTTTCGGCAATTGAAGTAGGCCGGGTTCGCACCGAAGATGACCGCGACTTCTCCGGCTTGGAGGACCGATCCTTCCGGGAGAGGAGCGGTAAATCCGTCCTCGTCGGCGAGACGCCACCCCGAGACATCGATCGCCGAATCGCTGCGGTTGTAGATCTCAACCCACTCGGCAAACCCGCGTCCGACGTTCGGATCGGTGGGGTCGCCGTTGGGGTCGTAGGCGTTGGTGGTGGCCATGATCTCGGTGATGATGACATCGCCGGTGGGTGATTCGGGCGAGCCGAAGAAGATGGTGCCGGGTGAGCCGAAGTCTTCGCCGGTACGCGTGACGACCGGCAGGCCGTCCACGAGATTGCTCTGGCGGCCCAGGTCGAGACCGGGGAACGTCAGGCGCCAGTTTGCGGCGTTGTTGTTCAGCACGCCGTCGAGACGATCGCCGCGCAGGTAGATCGAGCCGTGGCCCTCGGTGCCGGGCCAACCGAAGGTGGGGATGCCGTTGGAGTCGGTGCCGCTGTAGTTGACCACATCGATGATGACACCGTTGCCGTCGATCACCGCGAGGATCTCGTCGGTCGGGGTGCCGAAGTTGGCGCGAGCACCCCAGACGGGGAGCGGGACAGCGGTGAAGTCGTCACCCCAGACCGCCTGCCATTGCGCGAGCGCAGCGGCGTCGTCGAAGGTACCGGCGTCCGAGTCGAAGAACTCTTCGGCGTCGAAGAGCACGATGATCTCGCCGGGGGCGAGCGTCGTGCCGGCCGGGAACGGGGACGAGGGCGGGTCGCCTTCGAGGTCGGCGATGATCCATCCCGAGAGGTCGACGGTCTCGCTGGAGGTGTTGTAGAGCTCGATGTACTCGAGCTCGGGCGAGGTCCACGGGTTGTACATGATTTCGGTGATGATCACGTTGCCCGCGCTCTCGCACTCGTCAAGGACGCCATTGTTGTTTGCGTCGAGGGCGGGGTTGTCGGCGATCTCGCAGGAATCGATGATTCCGTTGTTGTTGCAGTCGAGGTCCGGGTTGGACACGATATCGCAATCGTCGGGCACGCCGTTGTTGTTGCAGTCCGGCTCGCACTCGTCGGGGATGTTGTTGGAGTTACAGTCCTCGGAGATGCCGAAGAAAATATCGAGGGCGTCGTCGTTGCCGTTATTGTTGCAGTCGGTGAACTCGAAGGACGACTCGACATAGCCGGGCGAGGCGATGTCGCCGCCGGAGATGATCGCGGTCACGTTGCCCATAGGGCTGGTGTATTCGACGATCTGGCTTTCCTGGCCATCGAAGCCGCCTGCGCCGTTGATGCCGAGCACGGAAAGTCTCCAGGCGAGGCCGTTGTCGTTGTCGCTGGCGTTGAGGAACTGCGGCTTGAGGTAGATCGAGACGCCCGAGGTCGTCGCCGGCCACCCGTTGATGCCGTTCTGGTAGTTGGCCTCGTCGATGACGTTGCCGACGTTGTCGAGAAGTGTCAGCACTTCGTTGGTGGGCGATCCGGAGTTGGCGAGCGATGGCACAAGGCAATTGGCGAGCGCGAAGACGCGGTACGGTTCGCCGGCGGCGTTCAGTTCGCCGTAGCCGGCGTAGAAGTCGGCCGGGGTCAGCTCTGGGTCTTCGAGGTCGTCGTTCGGGAAGGGAAGGTCGTTGCCGTTGTCGTCCTGGGCGCAGTTGCGACCCGAACGCATGATGATGATCGCTTCGCCGGGCTGCATGATCGTGCCGTCGGGCAGGCCGACGGTAAGGAAGTTGCCGTCCTCGTCAGCGAGGTACCAGCCGGAGATGTCGACCGGGTTGTTGGTGGAGTTGTAGATTTCTGCGAATTCACCGGGGACATCGCCGCCGGCGGGGTTGGCGTGAATTTCGGTGATGACGACCTGGCCTGACGCCTGGCCGGCGGCACCGACCAAGGCGAGCGCGGCGAGCGCGCACGATTTGCGGAACATGAGACTCTCCTCTCGGGATGAACGGATCGCGGACAGCAGCGATCGCGGGGCGGAACGCTTGAAAACGTGGTGGACAAGCGGGCTCAGGAATCGTTCTCGAAGTACCAGCGCTGGTAGTTGTTGTAGAAGAGGCTCTCGGATGTCTTGCGGAGGGCCGGGTGAAGCTCTTCGAGATCGTCGTAGATGTCGCTGGCGCCGAGGTGGTTCGAGTACATGTAGGCCTCAACGAGGTCATGGCCGCGGCGGACGAAGTCGACGTGGCCGTCGATGAAGCCGATGTTGAGGCCGTCGGTGCCGTGGTTGTTGTGCGGGTCGGGCCAGTTGTTGCGCGATCCGGGGTACAGCGCCTTGATCTGCGACAGGTGATCCTGATCGGAGTCGAGGATGAGCAGCGTGCGGGAAGGGTGCTCGACGGTGTTGAGACGCTTGAGAATGCTTCGGTTGGGCGGGTCCGGCTGTTCGCCGTTCTCGCCGATGTATGTCGGGTGCTTCGGGCCGAACCCGCGCTGCTGGAAGTGGTCGGTCGTGCCACGGCTGTAGTCGACCCATCCGGACGGGTAGATGTGCAGTTGGCTCTGGGCGCGGCTGGACATCCATGCCCACACCTCGAAGCTGTGACCGCCACGCTGGACGTTGAAGCCCTGAGTATTGTCACCCGTGTCGAACGCGTTGTTCGCCGATCGGGTCAGGTGCAGGCGGACGCGCCGGCCATACTTGTTGCGGGCGTCGTCTTCTTCGAGCCAGTTGTCGGGATCGACGAAGTTCTGGGTGCTCGGGCAGATGGCCTGCTCGACGTTCTCGATGTACTCGCCGGGTTCGAGGTACGCGAGGTTATCCTCGCTGCCGCCCATGGTGGGGATGAACGCGCCGGTGCTGCTGTCGTTCGCGTGGACACGGGACGCGAGGACGATCATGCGTATGTTGTTGGCGCACTGCATCCGCCGAGCGGTCTCGCGTGCCTGGCCCATAGCCGGGAGCAGTATGCCGATGAGCAGCGCGATGACTGCGACGACGACGAGGAGTTCGATCAGAGTGAACGCTTTGCGGGATTGCATCAGATGGCGCTCCAGGTTGTCCGGGGGTAGAGAGAAACCGCGCGACGCGGCGCCTGTATCAACGCAGCGGGAAGTTACGAACGGCGGCGCAGGCGCGTGCGCAGATCGGGTGAAGATTGAGTTATTCGTTCTTCGATGGAGCGTGCGATCTGTTTACCCGCTGTACGCTGTTCCGGAGAACCAGATGTTCTCCGGGAGAAAAAATGTCACAGACAGCACTCCGTATCGCGATTTGCGTTTTCTTCACTTTGCAGATGGGAGCGTCGTGGACTGATGGAGCCCCTGCAGCGCCAACGGTCTCGGATGCCGTCGTGGGGCTGCTCGATGTGCAGCAGATCGATGCGGGGAACAACCGGGATTCGGTCCGGTTGTCCGTGCCGGCCGGCGCTCGGCTGTTCAGTTACCCGGATCAGAACCGTGGCGATTACCACGTCGGCTTCGGCACGGGTGACGATATTGCCGGCGGCGTCATGATCCCGGCAATACGCAACCGCGAGCGATTGAACGACGACGGCTGGAACGTCGGCGGCAACAATGGCGGCGACCGCTTCGCGATCGTGACGAGCCATCGTCCGGATGCGGTGACACAGTTGACGGTCGGTGCCCATGGCGTGCCGAGCGGCATGGAGATGAATGTGGATATCTCGAGCGTCCTGTTCCCGTTCGAAGCCGGGTTCATCGCGGGTCATGCGCTAAATGACTCGAACAACGGTCCGATGACACGGTTGATTTCAAGCGAGGGGCTCGGCCTCGGTTCGACGTTTGTGGACAGTCCGGCGAATCAGGGAAGGTATACCATTGATCTCACCGGCTTCGGCGCGACCGGGAGTAACGGTGTGCTCATCGCGGTCGGCGGGAAGAACGAGGCGAACTTCGCCCTGACCGAGAATCACGGCGACGGAACCTACACGATCGTGTGCCATGACAAGGCGACGAGCGGAGCCGCCGGAGAGAACGATCCGGTTGCGTTCGTGTATTTGCCGTTCGCAACCGATGGGCTCGTCGCCGGCCGGGTCGCTGAGAGAAGTGGTGCTGTCCCGGAGGTGCTCGCGGGGACCGAGGGCTTCGCTGTGAGCGCGCTCGGAATGGGGCGTGTGCTGCTCCGCATCAGCGGTGTGACCGACGGGGGCAGCGGCGCTCTGCTGCTCTCACCGGAAGGCGGAGGTGTTCAGAACTCGGACAACATTGTCGTGGCCGACTGGTCGAGCGATCTCGAAGGGTTCGTCGTCGAGACACGGGACATACCTGGTATGGACCCGGAGGGGCTCGGAGGCGAAGCCATGTTCGCCTTCGCGTACATCCCGGTCACGCCCGGGCCCGACATCGAGTGGCGACCCGGCTCAACCGTTTTCGCGGTGCTTCCTGATACGCAGTATTACGCACAGGATTATCCGCCGGTGTTTCACAGCCAGACGCAGTGGATCGCGGATCAGTCAGATGCCCTCAACATCGGCCTGGTCCTGCACCTCGGCGACCTGACGAATCGGAACAACGAGTCGCAGTGGAGCGTCGCGCGGAGCGCGATTGATCGGATATTCCCGGAGATCCCGACGGTGCTCGCCCAAGGCAATCACGACTGCGGCCCGAACGGGAACGCCGCGGATCGGTCGACGCTGATGGGCCAGTACTTTCCCGAATCGTTCCTTGCTCAGCAGACGACCTTCGGCGAGACATTCGAGTCTGTCGCGAACAGCTACAGCCTGATCAATGCGGCCGGTCGGAAGTGGGTCATTCTGTCGCTGGAGTGGGGCCCTCGGACGCAGGCGATCGAATGGGCGCACCAGGTGCTCTCGGACCACAGCGATCGTCTGGCGATCGTCATCACCCACGCGTACATGCATCGCGGGGATCAGCGGATCGATCGGCTGGTCGGCGAGTTCAGCGGATCCCCGTACTCCTACGGTACGGCTGATCTTCCCGGCGGCACTTCGGACGGCGGGGATCTCTGGCGCGATCTGATCAGCCAGCACCCGAACACCGTGATGGTGCTGAGCGGGCATGTGACCGGCGAGAGCCGGGTTTCTGACGCAACGGCGTTCGGCAATGTCGCGCACCAGATGCTGACCGACTACCAGGCGCGACCCGAGGGTGGCGAGGGGTTCCTGCGCCTGATCGAACTTGCGCCCGGCAGCAGCACGGTGCGCTTTCGGACTTATTCGCCGTGGCAGGAGCGGTATTTCACGGGGCCGGGCAGTCACTTTGAACTCGAACTCGTCACAGCCCCGGGCTATGATGGGCGCATCTTTGCCGGGGACTATTCGCTGGATGGGAGCGTCGGCCTTGAGGATCTGAACCTCGTGCTTGGCGGATTCGGCGAGCGCTACACGCTTGAGGACCTTCACCGCGTGCTTGCTGACTTCGGCCAATCGACCGAATGACTCGCGTTCGCCCGGCGCTTCACGAGAACACCCCGACCGATCGGCCGGGGTGCGTTCCCTCTCTCAACGCTGCGGTGGGCAGCCGTTAGGCCTTAATCGTTCACCACACGGAAAGTGGCGGTCATCGTTCTGATCCGGCCATACACATCGGTGTGTTCGATCTCGATGCGGTGAGTCCCCGCGGGCAGGTCGGCGGGGAGTCGGGATTCCCAGATGTGGAAGGAATCCACGGGGTCCGGCAGATCACGCTGGCCGTCCGCGTACTCGGCAAGGTTCGCTTCGCGTTCGAACAGTGCCTGATACGTTGGGTCCACCTGAGGCGCAAAGAGCATGGCCGTCCACGGGAGCGGGCGAGCGTTCGTGCCGCCCGGGACGACACGCCATCGCACGGTGTCCGCCTCCGTGCCGTTGAAGACGTTCACGACGACGGTGGTTTCGCCCTCGATCGGTCGAACTTCGGTGGTGCCGGGTTCGCCGATCGTGATTGATGCGAAGTGCTGCTCTGAGTGGCGTGCGGCGAAGTAGTCCGTCGTGTAGGTGTTCCCGTCGAAGTTCACGACGGTGTAGCCGTTCGGTGTGCCGCACCGCATCTGCGTGTGTGGGATGAGCTGTTCGTCGAACAGGCCGCGGTACCAGGATCCCGAAGCGGTCCCCGCGTTGATGTGGTGATGAACGGTCCGGCCGACGACACCTGTGGTGTGCTGGTTGGGGCCGGTCGGCCGGTAGCCGTCCTGTTCTCCGAAAAACCAGTGGCGCTGGAAATGCGTGTGCCCGGACATGCTCATGGTGTTCGGATGGCTCGACAGGATCTCCAAGAGCCGCTCACGCTCCGGGATCTGGTGGATGCTGCCCGCTTCGGCGGCCATCGGGATGTGGAACATGAGCACCACCAGCTCGTCATCGGGCACGATCTGCAGGTAGTTTTCGAGGAACGTCAGTTGCTCCGGGCGCAGTCCGCCGCGATAGGTCGCAGAGCGGGGGCGCTTGCCGCCGGGCCAACCGTCGTGCGTGCCGTTTCGAAAGCCCTCGAAGCCTTCGTGGATGACATTGTCCAGCGCGACGAAATGCACCCGCCCGTATTGGAAGGCGAAGTTCGCCGGTCCGTAGACACGCTCGTAAGTCTCGTCGGCCCAGCGATCGGGATCGCTGGCGGTGTCATCCGACTGACCGGACATGAAGTTCATGTCATGATTGCCGTAGATGTTGTACCAGGGCACGCCGAGGACTGATTGTGCCTCGTTGAGCGGCTGGAACAGATCCAAGCGGTCGCCAACGAGGTCGCCAAGGCTGACGCCGAAGGCGACATCGTGCCGACCGACGATCGGGTCGATCACATCGGCGCGGAGAAAGTCCACTTCGCGTTCTGAGTACGGCTGTGGGTCACCGAACGCGAGGACGCTGAAGGAATCCGGCTCCGAATTCGGGGTCAGGGGAAAATCGATGGACGCGGGCAGCTCTCCGGTCGGTTCGACACCCTGCCAGATGAAGTTGTCGTCCGGTGAGCCGTCGGGCTTGTGGATGTAGCTGAAGCGGGGCAGGCCGAGCTCGGTGGTCGGTGTACGGTAGCCGCGAGGCTTGATCACGAAGTAGTGGTCGTCACCGGTGACGGGGAGTGCCCACGCACCGGATGCATCGGTCAGTGTGACTCGTACGCCGTCGGACACGGGGACGGCGCCGATTCCCCGTTCGTCGGCCTGACGCACCCCGTCGTTGTTGAGGTCGAGGAAGACAGTGCCGCGGGCGGTGGGGTCGGCGGCCCACGCGTTGATCGAGAGTGCAGCTCCGGTGCAGACGGAGATCAGGGAGGTCTCGCGCATATTGAATTCTCCTTTGTGAGTGGGCACAACGATCGCCCAATCCGTCGGTGGCGTGTGCGAGCGACCGGTGAAGAGTTCGTTAAATGGAGTGTTTGTACGCGTTCCGCCCGGACGGGATGAAGCGAATGGGCGATGCTCTAGAGACGCGGCGCTTGGTTGTAGCCGTCCGTCTGACCGTTGAAGAGAGGTGTTCCTGTGCCACGCTCAAGCTTTATCCTGAACGTTTTCGCCGCGTGTCTTGTCGCCCTCGGATGCGGGCGTGCCAATGCCAGCGTCAGCGCCGACCGCTCCGCGCTGACAGGAAGCGTGATTTTCATCCACCCCGACGGAGCATCCGCCGCGACGTGGGCGGCGGCGCGTGCCCTCTATGTCGGGCCTGACAGCAATCTGAACTGGGACCTGCTTCCGGCCGTCGGCGTGTATCGCGGCCATATGAACGATTCGCTCACGGCCACGAGCAACGGCGGCGCGACCACGCACGCCTTCGGCATAAAGGTGGCCTCGGATGCGTTCGGTCTCACCGCCGGCGGTGACCGGGGGGAGCGCATAGTCGACGAACAGGGGCGCTCTCTGAGCGTTGCGATGCAAGCCCTGCGAAGCGGGATCCCTGTCGGTCTGGTGCAGACCGGTGTTTCCACTGAACCGGGAACCGCCTGCTTCGTGTCGGAGGCGGATTCGCGTCACGACCATTTCGACATCGCTGCGCAGTTGATCGACTCGGGCGCGACAGTCCTCTTCGGCGGCGGCGAGAAGCACTTCCTCCCGGTGGGTACGAAGGGTGTTCACGGCGAGGGGCAACGTCCGGACGGACGAAACCTCATCGCCGAGGCGATCGATCGCGGCTACACCGTGGTCCGAACCCGAGATGAGCTGCTGAGCCTGCCGACCTCGGTCGACAAAGTGCTCGGTCTCTTTGCGTGGGACGCCACGTTCAACGACAAGCCCGAGGAGATTCTCAAGGAGAAGGGCCTGACGAACTTCGATCCGGAAGCACCGACCGTCGCAGAGATGACCGATACCGCGATCCGGATCCTCTCCGCCGGTGGCGAACGCTTCCTTCTGGTGGTTGAAGAGGAAGCCACGGACAACATGGGAAACAACAACAACGCGTCCGGGACCCTTGAAGCCGCGCGCCGGGCGGATGAAGCCTTGGGAGTGGCATTGCGACATCTCGCCGACAACCCCCAGACCCTCCTTATCACGTGCGCGGACAGCGACGGCGGTGGTCTGAGAATGAATGGCATCGCGCTCGCACCCGGTGAGGACGCCCCTCGGTCGCTCCCGGCCTGGGATCCCAACGGTGCCCCCGTCGACGGTGCGAACGGCACGGGATCTGCCCCGTTCATCGCTGCCCCGGATCGAAACGGCCGCCGATTGCCTTTCGCCGTGGTCTGGTCGAGCAAGACAGACGTTTCCGGCGGCGTCCTTGTTCGTGCGGACGGTCTGAACAGCCAGCGTGTACGCGGGACTGTGGACAACACGATGATCGCGGAATTGATTCGGTTGACGCTCTTTGGTTCTCCCGACGGCCCGGCGGAACCGCTACTCAGTGCTCGCAACTGATCCACCGCTTCCGATCTGCCCGCTTCGGGGTGGCACGGATCAAAACCGGCAAATGTGCGTAGGCTATTCGTGCCACCTCACGGATGCGGCGTTCCACCGCCGAAATTCGACCGGCGGATGCGGTGATTGTCCGCATTGCGGCGCGTGATCTGATGAATCTGACAGCGCGACGGTGCGCAGAGTCTGGAATTCGACTGCGCATGGGGTAGCGTTTCAATCAGCGGACACGATGAGATGTTTACCGTTGTTCGTCGGCGCCCGGCCTGAGGAGGACCAACTCGTGGAGGTACGGGGCGCGGCGCCGAACATCTGATTGGAGGAGTCCACAATGGACCGTACACCGACCCGCGGCCACGCCGCACTGTTGTCCTGCGCCTGCATTCTTTCCGCGATCAGCGGCACGGTGCTCGCAGCGCCCGACCAGACGACGCTCATACAGCCCGACAAGCCGATCGGCACGACCGATCTCGAAGACGGAGGCGATCTCGCCGAATCGCGTATCGCCCAGATGTTTACGTACCAGGGTCGCCTGCGCCAGAACGGGCAACTCGCCAACGGCAACTACAACATCAACTTCGGGCTCTACGCCAACGCGATCGGTGGTGGCGCGCTCGCGAACTCGGGTGTGATCGTGGTTTCGGTCTCACAGGGAGTCTTCACGGTCGATCTGCCCTTTGGGACGAACCTGTTCGACGGTTCGAACCGATGGCTGCAACTGACCGTCAACGGATCGGTTCTGACGCCTCGTCAGAAGATCAACCCGACGCCGTTCTCTTTCACGAGCGATCAGATTGAATGGCCGATGTTCGGCTCGTACAACGGCCAGATGATGTCACTCGCGAATACCTCAGGGACCGGGACGGCTCCCGCGCTGTTCGTGCGGTCCGACTCGACGACGGGTGCCGCGAACGCGTTCCTCGCCGAGATTTCGAACACCGCGCCGGGCTGCTTCTCGGCCGCTGTGCGTGGCGTGAACAACGGCGAAAGTGGTTGCGGCATCGGTGTTTGGGGATCGCATGAGGGCAACGGCTACGGGATCTACGGGAGCACCGTCGACGGCTACGCCGTGGTTGGTCAGAACACCGAAGAGAACGGGTATCTGTTCTACGGCTTCCAGCCGAGCGCGTTCGTCGTTCTTGGCAACGACTTTTACGGTGGAATCTACGCGAGCATCAGCGGTGCGAACCGTGACGGAGGTCGCATCATCAACGGAACCACCGGAACCGATGTCACCTTCGCCAATCGCGATTCGCAGGGCGTTTTCGCGGTGAGCAGCACCGGTTCGTCATATGACTCGAACGCCGTGCGAGGTGTCCAGAGCACTCCCGGGAACAACGACACTCCCGCGATCTATGGAATCAACAACGACAGCGACTTCTGGGGCATCGGCGTCCGTGGTGACGGTAAGTACCAGGGCGTCTACGGTGTCGCGGACGGAGACGAGAGCGCGAGCTACTACGGGGTCCGCGGGTTCGCTGACTCGGGCACGGGTGGAACCGGGTATGGGATCTACGGCTCGACCAGCGGATCCGGTACACGCTGGGCCGGGTACTTCGCAGGCAACGCCAACGTGACCGGAACGCTCTCGAAAGGCGCGGGCTCGTTCAAGATTGACCATCCGCTTGATCCCTACAACATGTACCTCTACCACTCGTTCGTCGAGTCACCCGAGATGATGAACATCTACAACGGTCAGGCCCGCATCGATGCGAACGGCACCGCCACGGTTCAAATGCCCGACTATTTCCAGGCCCTGAACCGCGACTTCCGCTACCAACTCACGCCGATCGGTGCTCCGATGCCGAATCTCTACATCGCGCACGAGATGACCGAGCAGGGCGTCTTCGTGATCGCCGGCGGGGTGCCGGGAGCCAAGGTGTCCTGGCAGATCACGGGCGTCCGCGAGGACGCGTTCGCAAACGCAAACCGCATACCCGTTGAGGAGTGGAAATCTGGCGATGCCGTCGGCAAGCTTCTCCACCCCGAATCGTTCGGCCGCGGTCCTTCCGAGGGCATCGACGCGTCACGGGAAGCCTCCGAAGCCCGCAAGCTCGGCAACTGACCCGAACGCGAAAGGAGATGCAGTCATGCGTGACACACCAAATCCATATCGGAGACTTCAGGCGGCTCTCGCGATGGCCTGCTTGGGTGGGATCGCGGTCGCCGGCGGGCCGTTCGAGATCAACGAATGGACCGTCGACGGCGGGGGAGGGCTATCGACCGGGGGCGCGTTCCAGGTGTACGGAACGGTCGGTCAACCCGATGCCAGCCCGCCGATGACCGGAGGCGGCTATGAAGTTGTCGGAGGGTTCTGGGGCGCTGTGAGTTGCCCCGCTGACCTGAACGGCAACGGCACGATCGACCTCGGCGACCTGAACATCGTCCTCGGCGCGTTCGGCGGCGGCGGGTCGGGCGACATCAACGGCGACGGCGTAACAAACCTCGCCGACCTGAACCTGATCCTCAGCAGTTTCGGCAGCCCGTGCTGACTCTGAAACGACAGCATGCTCTGGGAGACCGGAGCGGTGCTGTTTGGTAAACGACGAGCGGAACCAGCGAACGAAGCGCTGTGCCCCGCCGGCGCGAACTCCGCCGAGAGCACCGCGCACGGCTTCACGACAATCGTGAACGGCTTCGCCACGCCGGAGCGTTGCTCACAGGTCCAGTTTCGTCCCCGCGACCTTCGCGGCCGGATGCAGGATCAGCATCGCAACGAGATTGAGCAGCATCAGCACCAACGCCGCCGACAGTACCACGACTCCCCCCGCCTCGTCGGCCTGTGTGATCCCGCGATTTATCACCATCTGCTTGAACGACGAGAACGACAACCACACCAGCGCGCCGTATACGGCGTTCCCGAGAAACAGCAGGGCCCCCGCGATCTCAACAACCATCTTGAACGCATAGTCCGCCGCAGATAACGCGCCGCTGTAGACCACGCCCGCGACGATCAGGCACCCGACCGCGATGCCGGCACGAGGCCAGAACGACGGATCACCCGGGAACGGCAGCTTCGAAACAATGATCAGAAACGCAACAACCGCAACGGCCAGCCCAAGCTCATGCGCTCCCGTCGACCCCGGTTTCACGACCGATTTCAGAGACGCCACCTCGGCTTCGAGCTTTCGAATCCGTTCAGTCTGATCAGCGCTCATACTCTCCTCCTCGTCCTCACAGAGCACCCCTCGCGGTTTGCGAGCGGCGCGTAGACCAGACCAGTCTACCCCAGACCCAAAGCGCCGCGTACCACCGCCAGACGCGAACGCAAGCCGCAGAACTCGAACCGCAAGCTATGAAAAGAAACAGCCCGCTGCCACAGAGCAACGGGCTTGATCAATAGTGGAGCCGGGGGGAATCGAACAACCCCATTTTCCGCGATTTCGGATGCGTCAGGCGGGGTAGACGCACACCAGAACGCACACGAGCAACTCGCAGAGATTGTTCGCGTGTGGGCAAGCCTCCCCGAGGCCTTCCGCGCGGCTGTGCATGGCCTGGTGCGCAGCGAGGCAGAGAGTGCGTCTCGCCAGCAGACACACGGTTCGTTCGCCCATGAGTCGAGCGATACCCCTGACGGGCGGAGCCATGCCCGACCGGGCGTACCATGCGAGCACGGCAGGGGTGTTGATCGACGGGGCTCGGGAGCAGAAGGGCCGTCGGAGCGCTCGGCGGCGGGGTGCGGCTCGCCCGCACCCGCCGCGACGCGACAAGGCCCGACTCCCGGTGACGGTCGTGAGGTGTCCCCATGAGCACCTCGAAGATCTATCCCCGCTCTGTAACACCGGGGATAGAAAACCACTCAGACTCATCAGACAGCCTCGCTGCCGGTGATGTACCAGGCGTTTACTGCACCATCGATTGGCTTCGAGGCACTTGCTCGGAAGATCATCTGGATCGCTTGATCGAGTTCTGCGAGAGCCGATTCGGGAGCCGATACCGGAGATCCACCGGCGCGAAGCACTTCGATCAAGGCTTTGACTGGTCGGGTGGCGTACAACTCAGCTACGGCCATTCAGCCGCGATCGCGATGCTCGATGTGCGCGGTGAGTGGCTGGCGTCGGTCGGCTTCGGTAGCCGCATTGCCGCCCTCCGATCGATGACTGCCTTCGGTCTCAAGATGACCAGGATCGACCTGGCGTTAGACTTCATCCATCAAGATCGCGAGCTCTACCACAAAGCGCTCGCGTCCTGTCAAAGGGATGAACACTGTCGACTGAGGTCCTTCGAGCCGAACCCACGTTACGGACCAGGTCTCCAACCAACCAAGCTCGTCCTTCGCCTTGGTAGCCGTGAATCCTCCGCATGCGCGAAGATCTACGACAAAGGGCTCGAACAAAAAGCCATGCCGCCAGGGGCATGGGAACGCATCGAGTGCGAGTTCAAGGAAGCCAAAGTCGCCGAAGTCGCGCAGCTTCTGATTGAGTCAGACGAACCGGAACAGCTCATCCCGGACATCGTGTTTGACACGTTCGATTTCAGGGAGCACAACGGGCGATCTGAGTTGAAGCGGCGTCCTCGGGTGGAGTGGTGGGCGGACATCGTTCAAGACCGCGGGATCCGCGTGCGGTCAGCGGTGCGGGCGAAGAGCTTCCAGAGGTGGAGAGACGCATTCGTCACTTCCTATGGACGGACTTTGCTTCGGCTTTCTGAGTCTGTCGATGTCAGCGTGCCCCGCCTGGTGGGGTTCCTACTCGCGGGATCACGTCCAGCGGATCGACCAATTCCATTCGAGGGAGAGCTACGCGCTGAACTCGCGAGGTCCGAATAATTGCCCGGCTTGAGCCGAATGGCGCAAGGCGGGCAACTCCATTAGCTATTGTGCCAGGTGTGCGCCCTAGGCACGCGACTGTGGAAAGGGCCCATAATTTGATAGGATGGCACGCGTACTTCCCGGATTTCCGGGTGGACTCCGAGGAGAGCTCGACAGATGTGGGTAGACGACGTTACTGACATCGATTTCGTCAATTTCACTAGCGTAGCTGACACCGTTGCCGAGGTGATACAGCGAGCCGAGGGACAACCGGTCTCGATTGGCGTTTCTGGGGCTTGGGGTGTCGGCAAGTCTTCGATGATCAGCCTGATCAAACATTCGATTGCCAAAAAGGATCTCAATTCAAAATTTATCTTCGTGGATTTCAATGCATGGCTTTACCAAGGTTTTGATGATGTCCGCGCCGCTCTGCTCGAAATCATTGCCGAGAAGCTTAAGGATGTAGCGGAAGAACGACAGACTGGAATTGATAAGGCTAAGGAATTACTCGCCAGAGTTGACTGGCTGCGAGTAGTAAGGGCAACTGCAAGCAATGCCATCGCTTTGTCAATGGGCATGCCTCCGATGGGAATGCTTGGAGAGGCCTTTCGGCGCGGGAAAGCCATGGTCTCCAATGGGGTCACGGAAGATGATATTGATGCTGCTGGCGAGATGGCCGGTGAGATCAGTAGCTATCTAAGGCCGAAGCATGAAGAATCGCCTCCCCAAGCCATCCATGCTGTCAGATCGTGCTTTGAACAAACGCTAGAGGAGCTTGGGGTCACATTAGTGGTACTAATTGACGACCTTGACAGGTGTCTGCCGGAAACCACCATATCGACACTCGAAGCAATTAGGCTCTTTCTGTTTCTCGATCATACTGCGTTCGTGATTGCAGCTGACAATGATATGATCAAAAATGCAGTCAGAAAGCACTTTGACGGTGTAAGTGATCAGCATGTAACTAGCTACTTTGACAAGTTGATTCAGGTGCCCATAGGTGTACCGCCACTTGGTACGCAGGAGGTAAGAGCTTACTTAATGCTCTTGTACGTTGAATCAAGTGATATGGAGGATGAGGATAAGTCAAAAATACGCGCAGATGTAGTAAGCCAGCTTTCAAAAAGTTGGCAGGGACACCGCGTTGATCGAGCGTTCATGCAGACATTGGGACATCAGTATCCTGCATATCTGGTAGCCCGATTCGACGCTGCCGATCGGTTAGCACCCTTGATGACGACTGCTGAAGGCATTAAAGGCAATCCTCGACTGATCAAGAGATTTCTGAACGCTCTGTCAATCCGTCTTTCGCTTGCGCATTCGCAAGGTGTGACTGTTGAGGAGACTGCTCTCACCAAGTTGCTTCTTTTCGAACGGTGCGGAGACCGCAAGGCGTACGCCGAGTTGGCAGAAGCGATTGCGAGTAGTGATGATGGAAAGCCGCTGTTCCTCTCAGGGTGGGAAAAGAGTGCGAGCGCGGGTGAAGAGATGGATCTCCCCCCGCACTGGGACTCTCCTTTTGCGCGAGCGTGGCTCGCATTGGCTCCGGAGTTGTCGGCCCTTGATCTTCGAGGTGCCTTGTATGTCAGTCGTGAGCACACACCTCTGATTACTCCAGAGGACCGTCTCTCGTCTGCGGGCATAGAAATCCTCACAGCTCTGCTCGACCACCCTGAAATGGCTGGCGGGCTGGCTCAAGATTTAGCTGGGCTGCAGCATGCAGAGCGAAGTGTGATTTTCGATCGTGTGCTCGAGCGTGCGCGTCTGATACAAGAATGGGGTATACCAGACGAGCTTGAGGCTTGCCTTGTCCTGTCGCGATCTGACGCATCTCTTGGCGATCGCCTGGCGGCATTTTTAGGCGAGCGACCAGCTGTTCAGTTGACACCGGCAATTGTGCAAAAGATATCAATGGAGCCATGGTCCAAGACGGTCTTCAAGCAATGGCAATCAGCGGATCCCTCTGAAGAAGTCAGCAGGGCCATCACGAGGGTATTGAAGGATGGGAACATCACAGTCTAGTACCGGATCTCCATCTGGCGTACCGATGGTGCCTCCTTGGGTTGACGGGAGTGACGGAGAGATTCCTCCGCAGGCGGAGTCGCCCTCGGAAGATATCGATGATTCTGATGAAGCTATCGATAAGCCTCATCAACCAGAACAGTTAGCTCCAAAGGCACGGTTCTACTCAACGCGGATTGCTTTGGGGAAGTTCGCCGAGACTGGTGATCGCGCTCCAATGCAACGAGGGGTCGGTCGCTACATTGGGGCTGGCTTGGGGGGGACCCAAACTGCCGTCAGAAGATTTGGAGGTACGGCGACGGGTGCGTCTGCGCTGTACTCGGCCCTTGGTGGAACGTCGTCCGATCGGGACACTAAACTTGATAGAAATGTATTGGCAGGGCGAACGGCAAATCAGATCATCGCCGCTGTAGTAGAAGCAACCCGCCCCGTGGACGGTTCTTTGGATTCAGAAGCTAGTCGACAATCGATCAATGATGCGTTGTCTGATCTTTTGAAGCGGTACCCTGATACAGACTTGTTAAAGCTAACAGAAGAACAACGTGTCTTTGTAGTGGAGAGATATGTTGCCTATGATGTGTACTTGAGATTTATGCTCGATGTCGGGCAGCATATTCAAGATAAATCACCAACCCGATCCATAGCACTGTCTCGTCAGCGTCAGATACGTGAGTATATTCGCGAGGCAGTTGCAGCTTCATTTCGCACCATGCGGAATGCTGGTAGAACGCTGACGGGTGGCAACGTATCGTCTTTGGTGAGATCGGCGCTGGAAAGTGCCTTCGATGTTTTCGTAGGATTTTCAGAATGAAGCTCATCTGTCGACCTCACGGCACATCCTTGCCGACGCCAAGCCGTTGTGATCTTCCCGTTTTGATGTACGGCCGTTGCGAGTCAGGTCGCGCAATCTCTTGTGGCGCAGCGGTCGCGGAGCAGATAAGGCGGAAAGGTTATGTTCTGCCCCAGCGAGCATGGGACCTTTTGTCGTTGGCTCTCGCTGTGACGGCTGCTGACACAGCAATTGGCAGAGGACTAAGCCCGGATGGGTGGACTAGACAGTTAGATTTGGATATTGGAGTGCACGATCCAGACTTTTGGAATTCCCAAAAAGAATTGATTGGATCGATTCTCCAGTTTCTAACTACTGATATCTGGAAAGTGCAATTCGTCCAAGCGTCATATGAGCCGAAACCTCCAAAGCATGTCGCTTTATGCGAAGAGAAGTCAGTCATGTTGCTGTCGGGGGGGCTGGACAGCTTGGTTGGCGCGCTGGATTTGGTTGCAGCAGGAATAAAGCCTGTCGCGGTTAGTCAGACAGTAAAGGGCGATGGTGAAAAGCAGTTGGTATTCGCAAGCAGCATAGGCGGGGGGTTGACACATCTGCAGCTGAATCACAATGTCAAGGCTCCGAAGGGCGCCGAAAGGTCACAGCGTGCGAGGTCATTTATTTTTCTGACTTATGGCGTGCTTGCTGCAACTGCGCTGCCAAATTATCAAGATAGTCCTCAACTTCCCATGTACGTGTGCGAGAATGGGTTAATCGCAATCAATCCTCCGTTAACTGATACGCGAATAGGCAGCCTAAGTACTCGCACGACTCATCCTACATACCTGTCGAAGTTTCAGAAGCTTCTTGATAACGCTAAGTTATTTGTTTCGATCCGCAACCCATATGAATTTAAGACTAAAGGTGAGATGCTCAGTGAGTGTGGGGATCAGGATTATTTGATCAATGCTGCGCATGTCTCTACTAGTTGTGGTCGCTTTGCTCGGCATGGTATGAAACACTGTGGCCGTTGCGTTCCTTGTTTGATTCGCCGAGCAGCTTTCCAGCGATGGGAAGTGGCCGATAGGACACAGTATCTATTTGCTGATCTTTCAAAATCGGACAAGGATCACGCGCAGTTCGATGACGTCCGAGCTTTGTCAATGGCTGTGTCTCGTGCAAAAAATGAGGGCGTGGATGCTGTACTAGGAGCAAGCTTGCTGTCAGATGCAATCGATGATCCTGAGCCCTATCGTGGAGTGGTCGAGAGGGGTCTAGCTGAAGTGCGTCATTTGTTGGAAGGGTACCGGGTGCGATGATCGATCTGCATTGTCACATTGATCTTTATCCTGATCCGCAAATGGTCATTCGTAAATGTTTGTCGAAATCAATTTTTGTCCTTTCGGTGACTACTACGCCTCAAGCTTGGCCTATTTCGTCAAATATTGTATCTATGCATTCAAAGATGCCAGCGGCACTCGGACTTCACCCCCAGCTCGCAGGGTCGCGACGGTCTGAAGTCGATTTATTTGACAGTCTCATTGGCGAGACATCGTGGTTAGGGGAAATTGGGCTGGATGGGGCAGCGGAGTTTTCCCATACTTGGCAAGATCAGCTATTTGTGTTTGAGCACATTCTCAAAAGTGCCTCGTATGATGGTGGGAAAATTATGTCAATTCATAGCCGACGGGCTGCCAGGGATGTCCTCGGCGTGCTGAGGCGATTCCCCGATGCGGGCGTGCCTGTTTTGCACTGGTTTTCCGGTACGCTAGCAGAGCTTCAAGAAGCGATTGACATGGGTTGCTGGTTCAGTGTTGGCTCACCAATGATGCACTCAAAGAGTGGGCGAGCTTTGATTGCTCGCATTCCCAAAACTCGCTTGCTGACTGAGTCCGATGGGCCGTTTGTCCAGCATTCGGGTGGGCCTGCCTATCCGTGGCAGGTGATAGAAACCAGTGCGGAGCTCTCCAGGGTTTGGGGCGTAGATCCAAAGGTCGTTTCCGCACAACTCGAGGACAATCTCGCGTGTTTGCTGTCAAGTATCTGACCGTGACACTCGTTATCTGATCTTCTTGACATCGCACGTGTCCCCTGGTTGCGCATTTTTCGGTGGGCATGAAACAGACTCCGTGCGCCATGACTTGACACCGGTAGAGAGGCCGGTAAGGATCCTGGTACACAAGGAGGCACGCATGGCCAAGAAACACCAACCAAAGCCCCGCGACGAGGGCAAGGCCCGCTTCGAGCTCCGCTTCGATGAAGACTTGTACGCTGAAATCAAGCGAATCGCGGACGAGACCGAGATCAGCGTCAATCAGCTGATGCAGGGCATCGCTCGGTGGGCAGTCAAATATGCCCACCCCCGTGAAGAGGTCACGGATTTCAATCCTTTCGAGGGTGTAGACACCGCGACCCAGCCGGGCTGCGTCTGGTTTGGACACCAGTGTGATGTATGCGATGACGGCGACGAACCATTCCCGATCAATGCTGAAGTCTTCTTCCACCTTGACTTTACCGAGCGACGAGTCGTCCGCGAACCTGAACCACAGCCCAGAGGAGGTCGATCATGAGCCAACTAAAGAAGCCAAGAGAACTCTCACGTCTTCTCACTCTTGATGAGGTCGCCAATCGGCTCGCGGTTAGTCGACGGACCATCGATCGATTGATCGCTGAGGGCGAACTCCCAAGATCCGTGAAGATCGGGGCATCGTCACGAATGCCCGAGGAAGACCTGCGGCTATACATCGAACGCCAGTTACGGAAGCGGGGGGGCTGATGCCTTATCAAGTCTTCCAGCCGACACGCATGAAGAACGGAAAGCGTGTTCGATCGCCGCTTTACTCGATGAAGTATCGCTTTGAACCTCACGAGCGCTACAAGCGAATCCCGCTCAAGACAACCGACAAGCGGGTTGCCGAGAAGAAGGCGGCAGAGATTTACCGGGAGATGGAACGCGAGCGCGAGGGCATACTCGCACCGCGTGTCCAGCGTGATGCTGCAGGGATGCCGATCGCGGATCTGCTTCGCGAATTCGTGGACGAACTCGAGCTTCGAGGACGGTCAAGAGACTATCGGCGGAAAGTCGAACAGCGATGCCAGGCAGTCGTCGACGCCACAGGCTGGCGGTTGCTCCGTGAAGTCGACTCTGATGAGTTCCGATCATGGCGGCGGGGGAAATCCCGAACGGTCTCGCCGAGAACGCTCAACCACTACACCGATTCACTGCGGAACTTCTTCGGCTGGCTGGTCGAGACTGAGCGACTCACGCACAATCCTCTGGCCTCGATCACACCCGTAGAGTCACGAGGTCGAGAGAAGAACAAGCGGCGGGCCTTGACCGATGCGGAGTCTCGCGAACTCGTCGCGACCTCCGGCGAGCGGTCGCTGATCTACATGGTGGCACTGCGGACCGGACTGCGGCGGAATGAGATCCGCACGCTCCGCTGGTCAGATGTCCTGCTCGATGGCGAGCAGCCCCGCATAGTTGTCAGAGCGTCAAACGCGAAGTCGAAGCGTGAAGAGGCCGTGCCCCTGTCCGATGAACTCGCCAGCGAACTCAAGCGGATCAAGCCTGGACCAGATGCGTCCGGCAAGGTCTTTCGCCGTGGGATGCCTTCACACCACACCTTCCGCCGAGACTTGGTGGCTGCTGGGATCGCTCATACGGACCGCGAGGGCCGCCGGGTCGACTTCCATGCCCTGCGGCACACCTTCGGCACGAGCCTCGCCAAGGCGGGCGTGCCGCTCCAGGTCGCCATGCGGCTGATGAGGCACACCGATCCGAAGCTGACGGCGCGGGTCTATGTCGATGCGGGCCAGCTACCGACCCACGAGGCGATCGGTTCCCTGCCTTCGCTGGGTGCAAAAAGCGCACACCAGAGCGCACACGAGGGCGCACATATTCGGGTCGCGGACGGTGTCGGGGAGTCGTCGGCTGTCGCGAAGATGAAACCCGAGAGCAACGAAAATATCCCGTCAATTAAGCAAAAAGGCGTGCCGAAGCACGCCCAGTCGCCCGCTGTCGCGAGTCGTCGAAGTAGTGGAGCCGGGGGGAATCGAACCCCCGTGTCGGAACAGTCCGCGTGCCGCTTCTACGCGTGTAGTCGCTGATTTCATCTCGCTCGCTGAGCCGAGCAGGACACCCTGCTCAGCGCGCCAGCCTCAGAAAGTTCTCGCCGATCGGCGCTGAGACGCCGCCTTTCGGCCAGCCCGATGTCATTGAGCGTCACCCTATCGGGCGTCGGACGACGCTCAGGCCACTTTATTAGGCGGCCATAGCAAACTGCGGTTCGGCAGTTATAAGTGTGAACGCTTGATAACGCGGTTGCATTCGCCGCGACGCGCCACGACACACATTCCCTGTCCGGTCGATGCCGGTCGGCCCCAATTGTCAAAGAGATAGCAGAGTATAGCCGCCCGGCTCGGGTCTCAACGGCTTGGCGGTGGATCGTCTTCAGATCGCTCCTTGGGCGCGGGACGCGGCAGCGGGACGACGTAGGGGTTGTTCGAGAGGTCCCGCTCGGTGGTTTCTTCCGACTCACCGGCCGCTTCCGCGCGCGGTTCGAACGGAGCGGCGTCGTCCGGGGCAAGACCCGGTCGTTCGTCGGTGAAGCGGCTCGCCAGCCGTCGAATATTTTCGATGTTCTCGCGGTCGTCTTCGGGGAAGAAGGTCGCCGGAATCGCACCGTCGCTCGCCATGAGATACAGCACGGTGACAATCTCGCTGTATCGCATGTTCAGGCCGTCCTCGAGAAGATCGGGGGTGGGCTCGAAAGCCATGCGGCGGATCATCGATGCGAGGTCACGATCGGCCTTGACGAGTCGGGGTGCAACACGAGAATTCGGCCGGTAGAAAATCTCCGCTTCCGGCTGGTCCGGGTCGGCCTTCATGAGCAGTCGGCCGTCCCACGCGTCGACGAAGACTTCGGGCAGTATTTCCATGTTCATCCCGAAGAGCACGATTCGTGGGACGTTGCTCTGTGTGACGTAGATCGTCGGCTGCGTCGACGGGACGATATCGAGCACGAACTTGTCACCCATCGGGCGTGTGATGATGCGGGCGTCGTCCAGGCGCTTGAGTGCCTCTAAGGCCGTGACCCGCAGAGCGAGGTCTGGGTTGTTGAGGTGGGTGCGCAGGTACTCTCGGATGCCTGGGTCGCGGTTTACGGGCAAGCGCGTCAGCCAGCGCATCGCGTCGTCGCGGAGACCAATGGGTCCGTTCTCGATCAATTCCTCGATGTGGGGGCGGACCGTCAGATCACCGGCCCACGCACCCGCTTCGATCGCGGCGAGGCGTGGGATCGACTCGGGGTGCGTGTACAGCGGTCGAAGATAGGAGATCGCCGGTTCGCCGAGGGCTCGCAGGCACCAGCTGAGTTGCGTGGCGAGTTCCGGCTGTTCCACCAGCGCGTCGGCGTATCGCCGGGCCCACTCTTCCGGGAAGGCCTGGTCGATCCGGGTGAATCGCAGGAGGTTGATGAAGACCTCCGGCTCGTCGCGATACTGAATGGGCACATTGACGTAGATCAACTCGTCGCTTCGCCCGATCGCCACATCGCCACGCACACCCGTTTGGAACTTGTTGTTGATCGCGCGGGTGATCTCGCGTGCTCGGGCGTGCGACGGATTGTCGAGCAGGAGGCGGATGGGCTCGGCTTCTTTGATTCTCCCGCCGGCCAGCACGCGGCCGCGACTGCGCTGAATGGTGTCGGACTCCGCTTCGCTCCCACGCTCGGCAAACGCGAAGGGATTGATGAAGACGGGGCCTCCGGCGTCCGCCACCGCGCGGGTGTCCGGCGCGGAGGGCGAAACCACGCCGCGGCGGAGGTCGGTCGTGTAGAGGCGTCCGCCCTCGAGGCTGGTGACGCCGCTCCCGTTCAGAGCTGATACCTCCACATCAAACGTCGCGTGCATCGGGAGGCCGGCGGGGATGTACGCTTGGACCAGCACCACTGCTGTATCCGGGCTGTCGATCAACTGAGAAGGCGAGATCCGTGCGAGGGGCCCCGCTTCGGGCGCGCCGGTCCCAACGCCGTACTTGCGCATCTCGTCTTCGAGCACGGACCGGACGCCGATCGGCACGGTTCCCGACCCGGTGCCGTCCAGTCCGACGACGAGCCCGTAGCCCGAAACGATGGTGCCCTCTGTGCCCCGAATGGTGACCTCTGAGCCGACGGTCCCACGGAGGATGGACTGGGTGTCGCGCACGACAACCGGCACCTGCACGGTACTGGCCGGGCGCTGCGGCGTCTTGCTGCAGGCGACCGCGAGCGCGGCGGACGCGAGAAGCAGGGCGGCCACAGCGCGAACCGGCCACTGCTTAACTGAACTTGAGCGGGTCAACAAACGGCTGCTCCCTTGAACGCCGCGTCGCGACGCGGCTGGTGGTTCCGAGATTTGGACGCGCGGGGACGTTTCAGGTTCCGATCGGGCTCATCAGGCGGTACTGCCCGCTCCGGCGAGCTCCAATGTCCTCTCGATCATCTGGCCGATGCCCTCGTGCACTTCATGAATCGGGGCGTCGCCGAACATGTAGGCCGGGGCGGTCACGAGCCGGTTCGCAATGTCCACGCAGGCGTCGGTGACCGGCTGATCCGAATGGGTTGACCCCATTGTTTCGATGGCTTTCGCGGTGTCGGCATCGGACCCGATCGTGACCGTGCAACCCGATCCGCCGGCCTTCGTGCCGAAGACTCTGGCAGCGATGGCGGGGGCGATACAGCACATGCCGATCGGCTTTTCGGCCTCGTGAAACGCTTTCAGCACCCGCTCGACCTCCGCGTGAACCGTGCACTCCGGCCCGTCGAACGCGAAGGTGCAGAGGTTCTTCGCGGCGCCGAAGCCGCCGGGGAACACGACGGTGTCGAAATCGTCGGTTTTGAGTTCGGCGAGCGGCTTGATGTTGCCGCGTGCGATGCGAGCGGCTTCGACCAGCACGTTGCGGGACTCCCCTTCGGCCGGCTGGCCCTTGAGGTGATTCACGACATGGGCCTGATCGATATCCGGAGCGAAGCACTGGACCGCCGCTCCGTGATGAGAGAGGTGGAGCAGGACGGAAACGGCCTCGTGAATCTCCGATCCGTCGAAGACGCCACAACCCGAGAGAACAACCGCGACACGCGTCATGCCCGAACCTTTCCGATCAACGTGAAATCCTGAGCAGTAAAGGGTATCTGGTCGATTCCGCGGCGTCCAAGCGTCGCGGCCACTTCGGCGGGCGAGCGGCGGCTACACTGCCCGCAATGTTCGCTGACCATGCCACAATCGAGGTGCGAGCCGGGGACGGGGGGAACGGTGTTGTTTCCTTCCGGCGCGAGAAGTACATCTCCAAGGGGGGGCCCGACGGCGGGGACGGCGGACGCGGCGGTTCGGTCATCGCGGTGGGCGACCCCAATACCCAGACTCTTCTCGACTTTCGCCACCAGCATGTGTGGGCCGCCAAGCCCGGCGGGTCAGGACACGGCAAAAACCAGACCGGGGCCGACGGCGAAGATATCCAGATCAACCTGCCTCCGGGAACGCTGATCTACGAGGAGAACGAGGACGGCGAGCGGACGCTGCTGGTGGACCTGGCCGAGGGGCAGCGGGCGGTTTTGGCTCGCGGCGGCAACGGCGGCTTCGGCAACGACCACTTCAAGTCGTCGACGCATCAGGCCCCTTACGAGTGCACGCCGGGTGAATCTGGGGAGCGCAAGACACTTCACCTCGAACTCAAACTCATCGCCGATGTGGGACTCGTCGGCAAGCCCAACGCCGGAAAGTCAACCCTGCTGTCGTCCGTGACGCGGGCAACGCCGAAGATCGGCGATTACCCATTCACGACGCTTCGTCCTCAACTCGGGATCGCGTCGCTCGACATCGAGCGCCGGCTGGTTTTGGCGGATATCCCGGGACTCATCGAGGGCGCGGCCCAGGGTGCTGGCCTCGGTCACGAGTTTCTGAAGCACATCGAGCGGACGCGCGTGCTCGTACACCTCATCGACATCGAGCCTGCAGACGGGTCAGACCCTGCGGCAAACTTCCAGATGATCCGGCGTGAGCTCTTCGAGTACAGCCCGGCGCTCGCGGAGAAGCCGGAGATCATCGCGATAAACAAGCTCGACCTGCTCGGCGGACAGGAGTCCGCCCAGACCGCTGTCGAACTGCTCCGGGCGACCCTGCAACTCGGGGCAGACGAACGCGTGTACCCCATCTCCGCGGCGACCGGTGAAGGAACCGCCGAACTGCTCGAGGCCTGCTGGGAAGCGCTCCAAGGCGGTCCCAACTGACCGGGTGGATCAGGTCGGACTTACTCGCACTTGGTGTCGAACACTGCGAGCAGGCGATTCAGATCGAGGAGGTTCACCTCACCGTCGCCGTCGACATCGCCGTCTGTTTCGGGGGGCACGCTCTCGCCAAAGTGCGCGAGCAGGAGGTTGAGATCCTGAAGATTGATGAAGCCGTCGTTATTGAAGTCCGCGGGGCAGATCGATTCGACGGGTAAATCGTGGGCGATCTGCAGCGAGAAGTTATCGATGCCGGTTTTGATGTTCGTGTTGACGAGGCCGTCAACGAGCGATAACGCCTGGCCGAAACCGAAGCGGATCGGCTCGCCGTTCGCAGAGAAATCGGGATTTGAGTTGGGGTTGCGCGGCTCGTCGGTGTTGAAGAAGATCTCGAAAAACTGCTCCTCCGCCGCATCGTGCAGCGCGAAGTGCTCGACGGGGTTGGTGGAGGCCCACTCGAAATCGTATTCGTAGTACCTTCCACCCTGCTCGAGGTAGAACCGCGCCTGCTGGATGGTCTCCACATACGGATCGAGTTGCAGCGCGGACATCCCGAGGGAAACCGTGTTGATCGGACCGTCGTTCGCGGGATCCCACGTGGCTTCGTCGAGGAATGCGATCCCGAAGATGGTGGACGGAACCTGAGTAAACCACCGGTACTCCAGGCAGCCCCCGGTCTGCGGGTGGGTGCCGTTGAGAATGACCACCAATCCGCCTTCGGTGCCGTTGAGCGGCTTCGTGTGGGCCTCGCGAGTCCATTCGGAAAGGTCGAACGTCGAGCGAGCGAAGTTGGTCTGCTCGATGCCGAGCGCAGCGGCTCCGGCACAAAGGATGGTGGCGGCAATCAGCCGCTTGCTTGTCTGCACGGGGATTTTCCTCCTCGGGCCGGATGAGCCGGACGATGTGTGATTCCGCGGTGTTTCCGCGTTCTCGCTATCAGGCGGGAACGCTGATCAGATCGGGACATCACTCAAGAAGGAATTTTCAGGAGGGCTCGACCCGGTAAACCGGCCGGAGCAAGGCGAGGTATTCGAGGTTTCCAGAACCGGTAGCATCAGAGGGCTTCCTGCGACGCTTGGGCTTGCGCTTCCTACCTAGTGTTGGGGATGCGGTCCATGCGAGGGCCTCGAACCCCAGGCGTGGAAGCTCATCGAGCGTCCGTCGGAGCAGCTCTTTCCCTGCCGATTCGTCCAGCACGCCGTTCTCCACACACTCGGCGAACTCTTCTCGGAACGGCCCGCCGGTCGCTTCGTAGTGCGGCTTCACCAGCGTGATGATGCGCCCCCCCGGCCGGAGCCACTGGGTTGCGGCGGGCAGGCACCTTTCCTGCACGGTCCAACTCATATCGATCGTGACCAGATCGACGCCGCAGCGCGCGGTGACCTCTGCGGGAGGAGCGAAATGCAAAGCGTTGGACCGTTCGTGCACGCTGACCCTGTCGTCGGTTCGCAGGCGGTAGTCGAGTACGCCGTAGCCGGTGTCGACCGCGAATACCCTTTCGGCCCCGTGCTCAAGGAGGCAGTGGGTGAACCCGCCGGTGGAGCAGCCGAGATCAGCGCACCAGAGGCCCGTGGGATCCAGAGCGAATTCGCGCAGCGCGTGATGCAGTTTCAGGCCGCCTCGGCTGACATACCGAACCTGTTCGTCTCTCGCGTCGTCGTCCCTCATTCGTTGGCGGTGACGCGCGGTTCCTGAGTGCTCGGGCCCTGGGGGATCCCGATGATGGACACGCCGAGGCGGTCGGCGAGTTCGAGCGTCTGGGGCTTCTCGATGATGATCACATCGCCCACGGCCAGCGCGATGCAGCGCCCGCCATGGTCGTGCAGGTTCTGAATCGTGGTCGGACCGATCGTCGGGACATCTGATCGTCGGTCGTGCCCGGCGCGGGCACCTTTCAGGAGCGTCCAGCCCGGACTGCGGCAGAGTTCACCGCATCGCTTGATCATCCGGTCGGTGCCTTCGACCGCTTCGACCGCGATGACATCTCCTTCGCGTACCGCGATCGCCTGACCGATATCGAGTCGGAGCATCTCCTGGAGCAGGGGCCAGCCGAGCGCGATGTCGCTTTTCTGGCGCGAACTCGGCTTGCTGCGAGTCATCACTCCGGTAGTCGCGAGGTGGTCGGTGATGTGCGCGGTCGAATCGATGAGATTGACTCCGTCCTTCGCCAGTTCATCCGCGATCGCCGCGAGGATCAGGTGGCTCCGCCGGTCGCGACGCAGTTTCTGCCACATCCACAGGGCGCGGAGATCAGGAGTGTTCCTGATGATGGTACCCCAACTGTGCATCATCTTCGCCTTGTCGACCCGCCCGACCATGACGGCATACTCGACGCCCATCGCCTTCAGGCGCTTTCCCCAACTGTTGAAACGCAGCGCGCCGACTTCGGTGAACTGGTCGCAGAGGTCCTTGAGCTCGGAATCAAACTGGCCGACCAGGCCAAGGCAGCGGACCGGATGGCCCATGCTTCGCATCCCGCGCGCCACGAGGACGGGCAACTGGCCACCGCCGGCGATGAGGCCCATCGGGGTGGGAGGCTCGGGAGGGTCCGGGAGGATCACCGGGGGCGCGGACTTCATTCCGAACGCTCCGGAGCGTCCGGGTCGACGATTCCGGGCAGCAGATCACGGTCGTCGATCGAGTGTGCTCCCGAATCCGCCATCCGTTCCAAGGCGTCGAGCGCGGAGCGTGGATCGGCGTGAACCGCGAACAGCGTTCGAACGGCCGGCTTCATAAAGCGGTTGTGGACCATGTGGTCGAACATCGCCAGCAGCGGCGACCAGTAGCCGGCGCCCGGCTGCCCGGCGTCGTCGAGCGGGACGCCCGGCGCATCGATCGGATCACGCGGGTTCACCAGCGCCAGCGGTTTCTCGTGCTCGCCGAGCAGGCGCCCGACCAGCACCTCGAAGAACTCCTCGAGCGTGCCGACGCCGCCGGGCAGGATCAGGAAGGCGTCACCCCGGTCCTCGAGCAAGCGCTTGCGCTCCCTCATCGTTGCGACCACGATGTTCTCATGGTTTTCTTCGTCGAGCAGTTCCGCGTCGCGCAGCCGCTCGGTGATGATGCCGACGACCCGTCCGCCGGCGTCGCGACAGGAGCGCGCGACTTCCCCCATGAGCCCCTGCGAGCCTCCGCCGTAGACGAGTTCGCGCCCCGACTCTCCGAGCAGCGTGCCAACCTCGCGCGCCACCGCCACGAACGACGGGTCCACTCTCGGGCTCGATGAGCAGTAGACCGTGACCGACCTCGGAACAAGTCGTGTCACGCCTTCGCGTCCTCCGGAACGCCGATGTCCTCGTTCCAGAGGCCGGGGCGTTCCTCGATGAACCGGCTCATCAGTTCGATGCAGCGGTCGTCGTTTGCCAGAATCAACTCGATTCCCTCCCGATGGAGCAGGTCTTCGCCACCCAAGAACGTCCGGTTTTCACCGATCACGATCCGAGGAATCCTGTGCAGCAGGCTGGCTCCGGTGCACATAATGCACGGGCTCAGCGTCGTGGCCAGGGTGAGACGTTGCCAGTCGCGCCGACGCCCCGCGTTGCGAAGGCAGACCACTTCGGCGTGGGCTGTGGAATCGCCGGTCTGCACTCGCAGGTTGTGTCCGAGGGCCAGAACCGTGCCGTTTTCGTCCCCGAGGGCTGCTCCGATCGGTATTCCTCCTTCAGACAGGGATTTCTCCGCTTGAGCGATCGCGGCGTCGAGAAGCTGCCGATGGACTGCAGGAAGTGCCGTCATGACGGGATGTTCCTCCGGATCGGCCGGGATCACAAGTCGCGGGGAACGGGCGGCACGTCCGAGTTCGGTGACGACTTTCGGGCAACGCCCGCTGTTGCGTGGACATCCGGCTGCGGCCGATTAGGCTTTCGGAGGCCTCAAACGCAACGCTCTGAAAGGACGAAGGTTACATGGCACGCCCTCTCACGCGAACCGGATCCGCGACCGGCGGGATTCTCGCTTTCATCCTTGGCGGCAGCCTTGCGGTCGGGGCCCTCGCCTCGTTTCGCCCTGCCCCGCAGGCGACGGACGACGCTCCCGCCTCAACTGCGCTCGAACTGTCTGCAGACGCGGTCCGGAACCTCAGCGTGGGCGGGCAGACGCAGATGAACAATGTGGTCCTTCCGGAGGGGCCGCAGGTCAATCTCCGGCTGGAGCGGTTCGAGGTGCTCGCACCCAACGCGGAGGTTGTCGTTGCGGGAATCGACGGCGAGCGCCCGCTCGACGTCTCGGGACTCGCACTGCTCCGGGGCCACGTCGTCGGCGATCCGGAATCGCGCGTGTTCGTGTCTTTATCAGACCACGGCGTGCAGGGCTTCATCTCAACGGCGGGATCGGTGTACTCGCTTTCGAGCGGCCTCGCGGTCGACGGATTCGGGCGACCCGAGGATCTGCGGATCACCAAAGTTGAGGGTCCGATGGCCGGGCTGAACATGCCGCCGGTCACATGCGGTGTCGTCCCCGGTGACCCCGAACTGCATCCCAACGGTTTCGAACGACCGATCGAAGCGGACCAGGTCGAGGAGTACGGTCGCGGCGAGCCGCCGTGCCGCGTTGCCCGACTGGCCATCGACACGGACTGGGAGTACTCGGAGCTGCTGTTCGGCGGCGATACCGATGCCGCGGCCGCTTACGCGCTGACGCTGGTCGCCGGAGTCGGTGAGATCTACCAGAGCAATGTCAATGTTCAATTCACGGTCAGTTACCTTCGCGTCTGGGAGACGAATGCCGACGCGTACAATCAGGGCGACGACCTCCTCCAGGAGTTCCGCAACCACTGGAACGCGACGCAGGGCGGTGTGGAGCGCGATCTGGCGCACCTGCTGTCTGGTCGAAGTGACCTGCCGTACGGCGGCGTGGCCTACCTCAGCGTCGTTTGCAGCCCAAACTTCGGGTATGGCCTGTCGGGGTACCTCAACGGCAGCTTCCCCTACCCGCTGATCAACAACAATGGCGGGAACTGGGATCTGGTTGTGCTGGCCCACGAGCTCGGACACAACTTCGGGACCGGGCATACCCACGACTCGTACAACCCGCCGATCGACAACTGCGGCAACGGCGACTGCACCGGTGCGGGCGACGGCACGATCATGAGTTACTGCCACACATGCCCCGGCGGGATCAGCAACATCACGCTGAACTTCCACCCCTTGGTTCGGAATCAGATTCTGTCGTATCTCAACTCCGCCTGCGATCTGACCGCGAACGGGACAACGGCCGTGAACGATCAGGCCGCGACCCTGCCCGACGAACCGATCCTGATCGATGTGCTGCTTAACGACCAGGCCGCGAGCTGTGACGCCGTCGATCTGGTCGGCGCGGACGCGGTCAGCGCCGAGGGCGGTGAGGTCGAAGTTGTCGTCAACCTCGGTGGGAACGGACGGGACATGATCCGCTACACGCCGCCGACCGGCTACGCCGGTGCCGACTCCTTCTCGTACACGATCAATGGTGGTGCGGTCGCGACCGTGGATGTGGATGTCCTCAGTCTCCGCCAGCCCGACGAGCCCGGTGCGACCACCCCCGGCGTCGGAGTCGAGTATTACGCGCTCGCCAACCCGTCGGTCCTCCCGGACTTCTCGACGCTCGATTCGTACGCCTCGGACGACTTCCCGTCGATCAACTTCCCGTCCACGAACGGGAACTTCGCCACGAGCAGTCGCAACGATGATGTCGGTGCCGTGTTCACAGGTTTCGTCGAGGTGCCCGCCGGCGGCATGTACACGTTCTTCACGGAGTCCGACGACGGCTCGCGACTGTACATCGGTGACGAGATGATCGTGGACAACGATGGTCTCCATGCGATGCAGGAGCGTTCCGGCGAGATCGCTCTCGCACCCGGCAAGCACTCCATCCGGGTCGAGTTCTTCGAGCGCGGGGGCGGGGCCGGCATTATCGTCCGCTTCCAGGGGCCGAATATCTCCAAGCGTGTCATCGAGCAGTCTCGCTGGTCGCAGGCGGTCGACTGCCCCGCAGATGTGACAGGGGACGGCTCGGTGGACCTCGCCGACCTGAACCTCGTTCTGGCCAACTTCGGACAGTCGACCGACGCTGGTGACGCGAACGGCGACGGCGTGGTGGACCTTACCGACCTCAACGCGATTCTCGGAGTCTTCGGCTCGAGCTGCGAGTAAAGGGGCTCGGTTGGTCTAGAATGCCCCCGTGACAAGCGCGGGCAATCATCCGAACGTACCCGCCCTGATGTCCTCAGGGCGGGTCATGCTCCTGACCGATCTGGTGCGTCGCATCAGCGGGATGCACGATCCCGCGCAAGTCCAGCGCGAGTTCGCGAAGACCATGGCCGAGTTTTCGCCGTGGCAGGGCTACATCAGCCTTTCGCGTCGCGGGCTCAGGCCGGGCGACTACAAGATCACCGGAACGGTCCTGTCGCCGGCCGATCGCGAGCGGGGCCGTCGGAACCCATGGAAACACTGGGACGAGTTGCCGACGCATTCCGGCGGCTGGGCGGGCGACATCATCGCCGGGGACTTGCCGCATCTGGAGAACAATCTGCAACTCACGGGGGACCCGGTCTTCGGCGACAGTCTCGCGGAGTTCCGGTCGGCCATGGTGATACCGCTGTTCGACGACGGCGAGGCGCTGAACTGGTCGATCGGCCTCCATCGCGAGCCAAACGCGTTTTCGCCGGATCTTGTCGAAGAGTTCATCCTGCGGGGGAACCTCATCGGTCGCGTGACGCGAAACCTTGTGATCCAGAAGGAACTCGACGAACTCAATGCGCAGTTTTCCGAGCAGCTGCAGGAAATCGCGGCGATCCAGAGATCTCTGCTCCCGGAAGTGACACCGAAGGTGTCGGGCCTTGAGATCGCGACGAGCTATCTCACCAGCAAACACGCCGGCGGCGACTATTTCGATTTTTTCGAAATGGAGGAGAATAAGTTCGGCGTGATCATCGCAGACGTCGCGGGGCACGGGGCTGGCGCGGCCACGGTGGTGGCAATCCTCCAGGCGTTGCTCCATTCCGCCTACGCAGGCGACCACGATCCTGCCGCGACCTTGGAGCGCGTCAGCAAGGAACTGGTACGCAAGAAGATCGAGAACAACTTCGTCACCGCCTTCTTTGGCGTCTTTGACGCGCAGCGAAACGGCCTCGAATACTCCAACGCCGGTCACAACCGGCCGCTCGTGCGGCGCAAAGACGGCAATGTCGAGGAGGTGCTCGGCGCGGCTTCGATCCCGCTGGGCATCACGACCGACATCGGCTACGAGACCGATCGGCTGCAACTCGGAGACGGCGACACTCTCGTGCTTTACACCGATGGCATCGTCGAAGCGTTCGGCCCTCGCGACGCTGACGGTCAGCGAGAGATGTTCGGCAAGCACCGGCTCATCGAGACGCTGAAGGACTGCACCGGCGAGCCGGATTGTGTGATCGGTTCGATCCACCAGCGCCTGTTCGAGCACACCGGCGAACGCACCCGTGATGACGACCAGACCATCGTCGTGATCCGCGTGAACGGGAAATGAAGTGAATCAGGGATCCGATGGAAGTGAGAGCCGGGAGTGGTTCGACGACGAGCCGGTGCGCTTCGAGTGCACGCTCTGCGGCCAGTGCTGCACCGGCCCGAGCGGGTTCGTGCTGTTTTCTCGGCAGGAGGGCGAGGCGATCGCCCGTCGCCTCAGGATCTCCTATGCGGTGTTCTACGAGCGATACACGCACGACACGCCGGCGGGGCGCTCGCTGCGTGAGACCCGGCACATCAATCCTGACGGCACCGCAGACCACGATTGCGTCTTTCTGGATCGGGAATCCGAACCCGGTTCGCTGATCTGCTCGCTCTACGAGGACCGGCCGACGCAATGCCGCACATTCCCGTTCTGGCCAGAGCATATGGGGTCGCGCAGGTCGTGGAACCTGCTCGGCAAGACGTGCGAAGGCGTCGGTCGTGGCGGATTCGTGCCCGCAAGCGAAATCCGAATTCAGCGCGCCAAGCAGGATCGCAGCCGAGCGGAACCGGGCGGGCTTGACCCGGACGACGGAGTGTGAAGAAGACTACTTCTTAAGAAGACGCTCCAGGAAATGGATGTCCATCCCGCCCTTCTTGAAGCTCGAGTTATCCATGAGCTGCATGTGCAGGCCGATTGTCGTGTGGATCGGCTCGATCCGCATTTCAGACAGCGCACGCTTGGTGCGCCTGATGCACGCCTCACGCGTCGGTGCGTGCACGATCAGCTTGGCGATCATGGAGTCGTAGGTCGGGGGCACGCGGTAACCGGGTACGACGTGGGTGTCCATGCGGACGCCGAGTCCGCCCGGGGCGGCGAACTGCTCAATCGTGCCCGGAGACGGAGCGAAGTTCCGATCCGGGTTTTCGGCGTTGATCCGGCACTCGATGGCGTGTCCGTTGATCGAGATGTCTTTCTGCTTGAACGGCAGGGGCTCGCCGCCGGCGACGCGGATGCCGGTCGCGACGATGTCGACGCCGGTGATCATCTCCGTGACCGGGTGTTCGACCTGCACGCGGGTGTTCACCTCGAGCAGGTAGAAGTTCTGCTTCTCATCCATCAGGAACTCGACGGTCGCGGCGCCCGAGTAAGCGGCGTTCTTGATCAGTCGGGCCGCGGACTTGCAGACATCATCACGCTTCTTCGGGTCGATTCCCGGCCCCGGTGCTTCTTCGATGAGTTTCTGATGCCGGCGCTGGGTGGAGCAGTCGCGTTCGTAGAGGTGAACGGCGTTGCCGTGGCTGTCGCCGATGACCTGGACTTCGACGTGGCGTGCGTGCTCAAGAAACTTCTCGACGTATACCGCGCCGTTGCCGAAGGCCGCGGATGCTTCCTGTGTGGCCTGCTTGATCGCCGGCGCGAGTTCGGCCTCGGTTCGCACGACACGCATCCCTCGTCCACCGCCGCCCGCCGCGGCCTTCACGATGAGCGGGAAGCCGATCTTCTTCCCGACCTCGATGGCTTCTTCGGGGTCCTCGATCGCGCCGTCCGATCCGGGGAAGACGGGGACCTTGGCCTTGCGCGCCATCTGCTTGCAACTGATCTTGTCGCCGAGCAGGGCCATAGCTTCGTGGGACGGCCCGATGAAGACGAAATTCGAGTCCTTGCACACTTCGGCGAAGTGGGCGTTCTCGGCGAGGAAGCCGTAGCCGGGATGGATCGAGTCACAGCCGGTGATTTCTGCCGCGGCGATGATCCGGGGGATCGAGAGATAACTCTGGCTCGCCGGCCCGGGACCGATGCACACGGCCTTGTCGGCCAGCTTCAGGTAGGGGGCCTCGGCGTCCGCCTCGGAGAACACGCAGACGCACTCGATGCCGAGATCGCGACATGCGCGGATGATCCGGAGAGCGATCTCTCCACGGTTGGCAATCAGAACTCGCTTGAGCATGGGGCCGCCGTGCGCTTCGTGGGGGGGATCAGGACGGGCGAACGAGGAAGAGCGGCTGGCCGTATTCGACTGGCTCAGCGTTCTTCACGAGGATCTTGGCGATCTTGCCCGAGCACTCGGCCTTGATCTCGCTGAACACCTTCATCGCTTCAACGATACAGACGGTCGTCTCCTGACTGACGTTGTCGCCCACTGAGATGTACGCCGGGCTTTCCGGGTCCGGCGACGAATAGAACGTGCCGACCATTGGCGAGATGATCGGGACAAGACCCGCGTCCTCATCGTCCGGACCGGAAGCGGCCTGCTGCGCGGGTGCCGCCGATTGGGCCGGCGGCGCCGGCGCCTGTTGAGGAGCTGCGGCGGGGGCCGAAGCCGGCATCATCGCCGTCCCGGCGCTGGCGTAGGGGCGACGCAGCGAGACGGATTCCTGCTCGTCCTTCAAGTCGAGTTCCGAAAGGTCGTTCTCGACCATCAGTTTGACGAGTTCTTTGAGCTTACGAATATCGATCATAGGGTCGCCCACTCCATGTCGGTCGGGAGGCTGCAGAGGTCTTTCCCGCCGCGCGGGGTCACGAGGATATCGTTTTCGATGCGGACTCCGCCAATCCCGGGCAGGTAGATGCCCGGCTCGATCGTGATCACCATGCCCGGCTGCAGTTCGGTTTCCGAGGTCTTGGCCACACGCGGGCCCTCGTGGACATCCAGTCCGATGCCGTGCCCCAGGCTGTGCCCGAACGCCTCGCCGTAGCCCGCGGCGGTGATGATGTCGCGCGCGACTGCGTCCAGTTCCCTGCCGGTCATGCCGGGGCGAACGGCGTCGATAGCAGTCAGGAACGCCTCGTGGGTGATCTCGTAGATCTCGCGCATCTGCCGCGACCACTTGCCCAGCGAGAAAGTGCGGGTCATATCGCTGCGATACCCGCCGACCGTTGCGCCCCAGTCGATGAGCAGCGGCTTGCCCTTGGCGAGCTTTGTCTTGCCCGGTACAGCGTGTGGCAGCGAACCGTTCGCCTGGGCGGCCACGATCGGTCCGAAGGCGGGCTTCTCCGAGCCGCGGCACTTCATCTCGAACTCGAGTTGCGCGCACACTTCGAGTTCGGTCTGCCCCGGCGCAACGGTCTCCAGCGTCGCGACGAGCGCGTCCTGCTGCACCTTGATCGCCTTACGGATCGCTTTGACCTCGTCCTCGGTCTTGTAAAGCCTGAGTTCGCCGACCAGGTCGGAGGTCGAGCGGAGCCGTTTCGCGCCCCCGCGACCGAGTTCCTTGACGAGCGCGTCGCGTTGCGCGAGGGTTACGTACTCACCCTGCAGACCAACCGTCTCGAGCCCCAGCCTGTCGAGATGCTCGGCCGTCGCGCGAGCGATCGAACCGGACCGCATGACGACCTTGACCCGGTCGAGGCGTTCGAGTTCTTCTGCGAAGCGAAAATCGCTGACGACCGCCAACTGGCGTGACGCGACGATCGCGTAACTGTCCTCGCCCCGGAAACCCGTGAGGTAATGGATGTCCGCCGGGTTCGTGATCAGCAGCGCATCGAGTTCGCGCTGGCGCAGGATCGCTCGGAGTTTTTTCAGCCGCGCCGAAAATGGAGATGCTGATTGTTCTCGTTTGGCCATAGGACGGGCAGTATATCGGGACAGTCTCGAACCCGCCGACAGACCGGTCGCGCACGCGATTCAGAGGATCACGCCGCCGTCGCCCTTCTGGTCTCGCAGTGAGACCGGCGGAGCCAGCACCTCGCTCACGGCGTAAAGGGCCGCAAGGCTCGGCTTGGATGGGTCTCTGGTCCGCGCACCCCGGAGCAGGCTGTGCACCTCGCGCCCGAGAGCGGGACTCTCGCGTCGCTCACGAGAATGGACCGACCGCTCCGCGGGCTTCCGCGCGGCTCCGTCGGACTTGAGTTGCTGAAGCTGCTGAGCGATCGAGGCTTGATCCAGCGCCGCCGGCGCCGATTCGCGCATGGCTTGCTGGATGTTGATGGTGTCCGACACCACCGGAGTCTGAGTGGGGGTTCGATCCACGATCGGCGGCGATTGCTGTGAACTGCTTCGCTGGGCAGTCCTTGATTCACGACGCTTCGCCGGTCCGGGCACGGCACGGCCCGGCGCCGGTGCCCCGGACGATCTCTGCCCCGCTGCGGGACCGCGCCGGTTCGCCGGGATCGGTACGGGTGCGGTCTGGGTGCCGCCGGTCTGCTTCTGCGCCTGACGTGCCCTCAACTCACGGAGCTGCTGCTGACGCCGTTCGGCGAGGCGCTGCAACTCGCTCGCGCGATCTTCGGCCTTCGACTGGAGCTTCGGGAGGTCTTCGTCGCCCGCGCTACGCCCGGTCCGCAATTCCTCATCGCGGCGCCGTTGGAGCTCCAGACGCATGCGCTTCTGCTCGGCCTTCTCTCGCAGTTGCTGGACGATCCAACTCAGCGCCGGGCCACCGAAGGCCAGCAGGATGATCAGCAGGTTGATCCAGTTGTTGCCCATGCGGTCTCCCTTTGCGGCAATGAGGGTGCCACCGGTTTCAGCAATTGGAGTCTAGCACGCTCCGAGTGATCCGGAAGCAGCCTCTCCGTACAGCGGGCGAGGGTGCGCCGCTGCCGAATCCCCGAATCGGCACCCGAACAATTCCTCCAGCACATCCTGCTTGAGGACCTCACTCGGAGGCCCTTGCGCTTGCACCGTGCCGCCCCGGCCCAGACAAACCACCCGATCCGCGACCGCTCCCGCGAAACCGACATCGTGCACGACCAGAACGCTCCGAATGCCTCGACCGGACGCCTTGCGGATCTGATCCGCGATCACGATCGCGTGGCGGGGATCGAGCGCAGCCACCGGCTCGTCGGCCAGCAAGTAGCGGGTCCGATCGGTTGCGGGACCGTCGAACTGGGCAAGAACCCTTGCGAACGCCGCGAGCTGTCGCTGCCCGATACTGAGATGCTCGAATCGGTCGTTGAAGCGATCGACGAGTCCGACGCTCGCGAGGGCCCTCCGAACCGCATCGCGATCGGGGGCCTGCACCGCACGCCCCAGCCCGACGACCTCCGCGACGGTCAGGGGTGCGGCGACTCGCGGCGTTTGTGACACATACGCCATTCGACGAACCCGATCAGCGACGGGTATCTCGTTGAGCGCCCACCCGTCCAGTTCGATCTTGCCGGCCTGGCCGCGACTGTCTGCAACGCCCGCGAGCAGGCGCAGCAGCGTCGACTTGCCGGCTCCGTTTGGCCCGATGATCGCGGTCACCGGCGCATCGAACGCAATGCAGACATCGCGCAGCGCCGCGCGTTTGCCGGTGGAGTACGTGTAGCCGAGTTGATCGCAACGGAGTGTCACGATTCAGATCCCCTCCGTCGGACCGGCGAGTCTCCGGCGCATCCCGCTGAGAAGCATGCCGATGAAGACCGGCGCGCCGATGAGCGCCGTCAGGATCCCGACCGGGATCCGCCCCGTGGCGATGACCGCATCCGACGACGCCGTCCAGATGGAAATGCACACCGAGGCCAGATCCGAAGCGATCACGAACCCGGCTCCGACCAGCGCCGACGCGAGCACCAACCGGCGATGCGTTGCTCCGACCAGCAGCCGTGCGATGTGCGGGCTCACCAATCCCACGAAGCCGATCGGCCCCGCCAGCAGAACCGTTCCGGCCGTCAGGACGCCGGCGATCCCGAAGCACACCGCGCGAAGCCGGTCGGGGTTCACGCCGACCGATCGTGCCTCGTCATCGGGCAGGGTCGCGGCGTCCAGTTGTCGACCGAGCGCCATTGCGACCAAGACGCCCAGAAGGGTCAGAAAGCCCATTCCGCCGAGCACCGGCCACGGCGTCTGTTCGCTCACTGTCCCAAGCATCCAACGACTGAAGCGGGCCAGACCGCGGTCGGGGAGGAACTGCTGCAACAGCATGGTCAGCGCCCCGAAGCATACGCTGATCATTACGCCGATCAGCAGGAGCGCGACCGGATCGAGGAGGCCGCGACGACGAGCGAGCGAGTAGACCAGCCCGAGCGCCGTAAAGGCGCCGACCATCGCCCCGACTGACTCAAGCCCCGTACCCGAGCCTCCGGCGACGATCACCGTGACCACGCCCAGTGATGCCCCGGAGGTCAGCCCGAGCACCCAGGGCGACGCGAGCGGGTTGCGAAGCGTCGCTTGAAGCAGCGTGCCGCTCGCGGCCAAAGCGGCGCCGATCACCGCGGCCGAGCACGCGGACAGCAGCCGGAGTTCTCGGATGACGCTGTCCGCCGGAACGCCGAACCCAAGCGGTCCGACCAGTACGCGCACAGCGAACAAAAGCGTCGCCCCGACACCCAGACACGCGATCACGATGGCGCTCCGACGATTCATCCGACGCTCAGGGTAGCCGACGCCGCCGTCAGGAGTCCGGTGCCGGTCCCAGCCGCTGTGCTTCGGCCCGGATACGCTCGATGAAATCAAGCATCGCCGTCGAAGGGAGCATGCACTTCGGATCGGTCACCACGATCACGCGCCCGCCGGCCACCGCCTCCATACCGATGGCCGATGCGGCGCCGAGCAGTTCCCCCACGGGTGCGTCCGGATTCTCACCGGGCGCGAGCACCACGATCGTGTCAGGAGCCAGAGCCGCGAACGACTCCGCGTCGAGGGTCAGGTACGCAGGACCGGAAACGGGAACCGGTTCGCCGCCGAGCGCACGGACGATCTCCCAGTGAAACGCCCCGGGTCCGATGACCGCCAGCGGCGCAGCCGAAGCCACGATCGCCGTCTTTCCGAGCGCGAGGTCGGGTTTCAGGGACTGTCTGAGTTGCTCGGCAAGTTTCGACCCTGCTTCGCCGGAGCCGCCCGCCAGAGAGTCGAGCACTTCGATCGAGGCGATCGAGTCGTCCAGCGTGAGCAGGGGGAGCTCATGAATCGTCCAACCCCGCTCGCCCGTGATGCTGTGCAGGCGCTTCGGTAAGCCGGCTTGCGTCTGCTGCGCGATGATGTGCGTCGGGCGGACGAGAAGCAGCGTCTCGTAATCGATACCCGACAGGTCGCCGACGGCTGGCACATCCTGATCCGTGAACCGGTCGAACTGCTGACGCCCGACGATAAGTTCCGCGTGTCCGAGTCGGTGAAGCGTGTCCGCGAGCGCGGGTGAAAGCACGGCGAGCCGGACCTCGCCTTCCGACGTCGGCTCCGCTCGCTCCGCGCACCCGACGGAACACGCCAGACCCGTGAGCAGCACGCAAAACTTGCACAGTTCCAGCAGATTGTGAGCGAATCGCATATCCGACGATGGTAGTCTCACAGGGCGTGAAGGATCACGCGGGCTACGACAGGAGGTTCCAGGCAATGAGTGTGTTCGCGAGATTATTCAGAAAGTCGGGCCGACCAAAGGGTTCGCGGCACGCGCCACAGATCTCCGGCGTCGAGGTCGAGCCGAAACCGGTCAGGACGAACCAGAACAGCGATCTGGACGATCAGGCCGCCCGCCTCCGCGCCGCGGTTGCTTCGACGAAACCCGGTCAGGTCTCCGTGACCGCGTCCGCTCAGGAAGGCGCGTTCGGCCTCGATGACTCGGGCACCTGGGAGAGCGATTCGACGGCTGCCTCGGCGGTTGACGGCGATAGTCCTGGTCTCGCGCCGGACGCCGACGAGATTTCCGCCCCAAACCCCGCGCCGCTGGCGAACAAGGCCAAGGCCCCGCGCAACAAGCAGGAACTGATCGAAGAACTTCACCGGAACTACCGGGAAGTCCTCGGCCTCGTGCGAAAGCTCGACAATCACCTCGACGACGCCCGGGAGCGTTCAGAGACCATTGCCGAGGTGTCAAAGCGGTACGAGGAACTCGCACCAGCGATCCAACACCTGCCGCGCGAGATCCGTAACGCCGCCGAAACGATCAACGCCGACCTTCGAAAAGCGGTGGGGGATGAGGGCAGCGCGACCCGTGAGTTGCTCGACCGCATCGAATCCGCGATCGTTCATGTCGGAACGGACATCGAGCGGTCCACCGACCAGCAGGGTCAACTGGTCCAAACCATGGCCGAGTTCCGAGAGAGCTTGCTGGACCTGTCCCGCTCATCGACCGCGGCATGCGAGGCCGTTCGCGACTTCGAACAGCGGGCGGTCGAGCGCGACAACGCCATGCTCGGCCAGATCCGCCAAACCCGCTTCTGGCTCATCGGCCTGACGGTCGGGGTCGGGGTCATCGGCGTCGCCGGTTTGATACTCGGCGTACTCGCGCTCAACAGCTGATCCCGCCGACCCCCGCGACGATCCGCGATGCCAGATCGTCGAGCGCAGCAGGGGGGTACAGAAACGCTGGCCAGTCTCGACGCGATTCGAGTTCTCGCAGCTCCGTCCCGCGCTCGGCTTGGCGTGCGCGGCCCTCAAGTTCGTCGAGATCTCTGGCGTGCATGTCCCGCCACGATGCGAGCCAGCGGTGCATCTCGAAGTATTGATCCCGCCGCTCGTCGCTCGCGTAGGGCAACGCGGCGATCCGCTCGCAGTATCGATGCTTCGTTGCGGCCGCGTCCGTATCTCCCGAAAGTCCCGGGTTGTGTGCAGCGGCATGCGCGAGCCAAACGGCTGCATCACGCTGTGCTTCCGTGACCGAACGATCCGCCTCGACCGGGATCGGACGATAGACATCCGCGGTGATCGACACCGCAGGCGCAAGGCTCTCGCCCAGCCACTCTTCTATCCAGACGTCGGTGATCCGGTCGTACGTCGCGCCGCCCGTGCCGTGCACGAACAGATCGCAGAATTCCATGCGCAGGATCGCCGTCATCCCGAGCGCCCGGGGGGCGAGTCGGGTGCGATCGAAGAGCTGCTGCTCGACCATCTCGTGGTAAAGCGGACGACGCCCCATCTGCGCGTCGATCAGCCAGAACGGGATCTCCCAACGGTGATCGCGGTTCTGTGCGAACAGCATCGAAACGCCGGCATCGGGAAACGCCCGCACCGCTCGGTTGTACGCGCGAACGCTGCCCTCCGGATCATCGATGCAGCGTTCGAAGAACCGCCCGAACGCCTCCGTACGCGCGAGATCGGTCACCGTGAACTCGTCGACCCGGTGCCATTTGTGCAGCAACTCCCGGTTCGCTCGAGCGCTCTGGACGGCGAGTGACTCCGCGCCATCGGATCTGCCGAGCGCTTCGAGTGCCCGGCCCAGCGCGTTTCGATCCGAATCGATCACGCCGGAGTCTTGTGTCGGCGCGTGCAGCGATCCCGGATTCGCGGCGGGGCGAAGGCGTGCGACCGAGCCGGGTGATGGCCCGCCCAGGGTGATCTCGCTCCGTGAGACGCGACCGCCTCGGTCTCTCACCGCGTGCAGCGTCAGAGGGTCCGCCGGGTCGTGGTCGACGACGACCGCCGCCGACGCTCCGTCGATCGCCGATGCCACCGCGTCAGCCGCGATGTATTTGGACAGGATGCCGGGATGCCAGAATCCGGACTGATGCCCGGTCATGACGATCGGTCGATCCGTGGGGAGCCCGAGTTGTGCCCGGGCTCTACGCCGATCGTCCGGCACGCTCTCGAATCGGTCCCGCGCCAATCGCCCCCACGCGTCGAGCGCCGGCTCGGCGCGGACCGAGACCGGACGCGCCAGACTCACCGGCAGCAAACCCCGGCGATCAGATCCTGCAGCGCGTTCGAGGGCAGCGATGACTCGTGCCGGCGCAATTCGCGGTGCAACACGGTTCGGTAGTGCTCGTAGCGCACCGAGTCATCGTTCAGCGGTCCGCCGAAAGTTCGGTCGGGGTCGTTATAGATCAGCTTGACGGGGATCTCGCAGACGCGATGACCCTTCGCGATCGACTGCACCCAGAACTGCATCGGGAACGCGTAGCCGTCTTCGTCGAAGACCATGTCGCGGACAGCGTCGACCCGGTACGCCTTGAAGCCGCAGAACGCGTCGGTGATCTGCAGCCCGCTCGGGCCGAGTCGATCGTTCAGTTCCGCGGTGATCTTCCTGTTGATGGCCGCACGGTTCGGCGGCGGGGCGTCGTCGGCAGCCACCGGCTCCAGGTAGCGGGATCCGCTGATGATGTCGCAGTCGTCCTTCTCGATCCGATCGAGAAACGTCGGGATGGCCTCTGGCTCGTGCTGTTCGTCGCAGTCCATAGTGACGACCCAGTCGTAGCCGTCCACCGCCGCCCAGCGAAACGCGTCCTGAAGCGAGCGACCGTAGCCACGGTTCGTGCTGTGCCGGATGACCTCCACGGGGAACGACGGAAGCATGCAGGGCGTGCTGTCGGTCGAACCATCGTCGATCACAAGCACATCGGAGTTCTGCTCCAGCACCCGTCCCATGACGCGGTTGATGTACTTCTCTTCGTTGTAGACGGGGATCGCGACAAGGACTTTGCGCATACTGAGGTGCCTCTCGATGGGTTCAGCACCGGCGTTCTCGCCGGGCGGGCGTGCCGCAAGTCTAGGCCGGTCCTGCGCGTTCGGACCAGATCGCCGTCGCCCGCGATTATCGGCCGGGTGCGTTGAGCGGCGTGGTGATCTGGCCAGCCTGCTCGATCCGCCAGCGACCGGTCACCAGGTCCAGAATCACGCGTTCGGCGGGAATATGCCGGCCGGTCTCGGCGTCGAAGAAGGTGACGCGATTGCCATCGAGCGCTGAGGCGATGATCCGCTCGGTGAGGCGGCTGTAGGTCAGCCGATCGGCGACGACCTGACTCTCGCCGTGCGTGGCGAGCACCGCGCCTTCGGCGTCGACGCCGTCGAGCACGTACTGCTGCTCTGCGGATTCGGCGTCGCCCTCAACGAGCGTCGCCGTCAGCCGCTCGGTCTCGACGACCGTGAGGACATCGGTCCCAAGGTGACGGTGACGCATCTTGACATCGCGGCTCATCAGTACTCGTCCCTCGTCCTGCAGCGCATCGAGCGAGCCGCTCCAGTCGAACACCGTCGTACCCCGTCCATCGGTCGGTAGTTCATCCCCGTCCGAGTCTGACGGACGCCGATCCTCGAACACGAGCCGCCCTGCACTCGGCACCAGAACGCGCCCGGTATCCCGCTGGACGATGATTTCGTCGCCGGTCAGCCGCGCCGCCGTTTCGAGCGACCGGTCCACGGCGCGCGGCCCGGCGGAATACTGACGCCCCTCCGCGATCGCTCGCCCCTCGACACCCGCCTCGAGCCGGATCGCGAGCACCACGTCGTTGGCCTGAGCGCTCTCGCTGATCGAGCGGCGCGACTGTTCGTCCATCAGGTCCGAAACGAGCGTCAACGCGAGACGCTCGCCCTCGATCGAGTACTCCGATCCGTTCATCGCTGTTGCGCTCGCCGTCACCCCGCCGACGAACTCGGCGCTGCCCACGCGGTCGTCGAACCGCATCGAGCGTTGCCAGCGGACGGAACCCGTGTCGTAGCCGCCGAATTCCGCGTTCTCGGCGGCGTAACTCAGGACGCCTCCACCGAACACCGTGAGCACCCTGGGCCCACGGTCGAAACGGATCGACTCACCGGTGATGCTGAAGCCCTCGGTAAAGTCTCCGGTGGCACTGGCGCCCTCCCCGGACGCATCGGCGTACAGCCCAGCGGTCGCGGGATAGCCGACCAACGTCAGCGTGCCGGTCTCCTCGGATGCGTGCATTGTGTGCGCCGCAAGGTCGATGCCTTCGCGGGTCAGCAGAGTGACATCGCCCGAAGCGTCGATGCTCTGTACACGCGTACGCCGGTCTTCGCCAGCCAGCAGCACGGCATCGATCGTCTCGCCCGCCAGACGGTCACCGTTCACGGTAGCCACGGCGTTGCCGCTGGCCGATGCACGGGTCGGCACGATCCGGTCACGCGCTGAGTCGCGATCCCGGACCGACGCGAAAAGCACATCGAGCTGACCCGCCCTGATGTCCGCTTCAACATCCCCGTCTCGGATCACCGCCGAAGCGCGATCGCGGACGCTCACGCGGTTCAGCGCATTCTTCGCCTCGCCGCGAGATACGCGGCTGCTGAAGTCGGCTCGAAGGAAGTCCCCCTTCACCGTCGCGCTGCCCGTCTGCGCTTCTATCTCGCCGGTTGCGGTCAGCCAGCGAACCAGCGGACGCGACGCCAAGCGAGACGCCTGAGACGACGTGTCCAGAACAACATCCGCCCGCTGCGTCCACTCGATCGCGGTCCGTTCGTCTTCACCGGTAAGCCCCGCGAGAATCTCGACGCGCCCCGCACCGGGGAACGCCGCGATGCCCGCGTCCAGATCCACATCGACCGCGCCGGTGCGGACCGTGGCTTCGCCTGGGAAATCCAGTTCGACCCCAAGCGCCCCGCCGACACCGCGCACCGCGAGCCGACGCGAGGTGAAACCCCAGGTCAGCGAGCCGCATCGCATCTCGGCACCGGATTCGTCGTCCCGGAGCAACACGGCGGGGCTGCTGGTTGCGCGGAACCGCGTCGCGAGATCGTCGGCGGCGAGCTGCGACGGCTCTTGGGCCAGCGGGACGATCTCGATTGAACCGGCATTCTCGAATCGGATCGGTCCGGTCTCATTATCCGCAGTCTCTTGCATCGGAGTCGCCGAGCTGTCGGGATCCGAAGCCGACGGCTTCGCATCGGACGCGATCCCGATGTCGAGCCGCGCGATCGCGCCGGGCGCGAGAGTCCGGTCGCGCAGTCGAACCCAGACCTCGGCCTCATCCGAAGCGATGGCCCGGGCATCCTGGGCGATGCGCACCGACTCCGAGAACGCGATGCGATACAGGTCGATCAGTGTGGGCTCGTCGCTCGTCTCGCGTCGGCCCCCTCGCGTGACGCGGTCCGTGTCGCTCTTTGGTTCGTCGCTGCCTCCAAGACGATCGGGCCAGACCGTCGTGCCACGGTGCTCCTCGACCCGCAGATACTGAAGCCGGCGCTGCACCTCGCTGATCCGGGCCGTCAGCCCGCGACCTTCGAATTCGATACCCGGCGCTTCAATCCGGACCACCTCAGGAGCGTTCAATTCGCCGAGCACGCTCTGGAAGAACAGCTCCTGCGTCGACAGCGTGCCCAGGACCTGCCCCGGCGCATCGGTCGAACCAGCTTCGCTCACGCGCACAACCACATCTCCGCTCAGGCTGCCCGACTCCGGCTCCCTGTCGCGCGATGGCCAGAGCAGGCGTCCCGCGATCGCGCGAACCTCGACAACCGAGTCGCCTGTGTAGAAAGTGGCGACCGGCGCGGTCAGCTCGTAGCGACCCTGCCCCACCGGGTCGAGCGTTTCCCACTCGAGCTCGTAGCGCAACTTCCCGGATTCCGGGTCGAAACTCTGGAAAACAGAACTGTTGACCGAGCCGAGGACACCTTCCGTCGGCCCCGGCTGGATGGCGGGGCCGTCGATTTCGGGTGTCGGTGCGGACTGGCCCGGTCCGCGCGTCAGCCCGTAAATGACCAAGCCCACAACGACCGCGAAGACCGCCGCCGCCAGCAGTTTTCCCCCGTTGCCTGCGCTCATGACTGCCCCATCCGACGCATCTCAGTTCTGCACCACACGAAGCGCGATCAGGTCCTGAACATCCAGCAGTCCGACGGGGCCGCCGGCCTCGTCGACCACCGGGATCTCGTCCTGCCGGAACTCACGCACCATCCGCACTGCATCGCGAACCAGCGCGTCCGAACGCAGCGTTCGCGGCGAACGCGTCATCACCTCGCCCATGGGCTTGGCCAGTTCGTCCGGCGTCCGCATCACAAGGCGACGCAAATCGCCATCAGTGAAGATCCCCGAGACAGCCCCGTCCGCATCGGTCACCAGCAGCGCGCCGGGGCGGCGCCCCCCCGAGTCCGCCTCTCGAAGCGCGTCTGCTACCGTCGTCGTCTCGAGCACTACCGGCAGGTTCTCTCCCACGCGGAATCGGAGCACATCAAACACCGGCCGGAGCAGGCCGCCCAGCGAGCCGCCCGGGTGGCGCCGGGCGAAGTCATCCGCGGTGAACGCGCGTCGACGGGCGATCGTCAGCGCAAGCGCGTCGCCGAGCGCCAGCGTCGCCGTGGTCGAGCAGGTTGGGGCCAGCGCGAGATCGCTCGCCTCGGTGATCTTGCCGAGGTGCAGGGCAACGCTCGCCAGCCGCGCGAGCGTCCCGCCACCGTTGCCGCTTGTGCCGCCGGTGATCGAGATGATCGGGACGCCGTCCTGCTTTAACACGGAAGCCAGCGTCACCAGTTCCTCGGTCTCGCCGGAGAAACTCAACGCGAGCACGACATCGGCGGGCGAGATCCGCCCCAGATCGCCATGCATCGCCTCGGTCGGGTGAATGTCGTGCGACGGCACGCCCAGACTCGCCAGTGTCGCCGAGATCTTCCGGCCGATAAGTCCGGATTTTCCCACACCGGCCACGAGAATTGAGCCGCCGCCCTCAACACACTTGAGCATCAGGCCGATCGCCCGGTCGAGCTCGTCGGCCGAGATATGGTCCGACACCGAGCCAACCGCCTCGGATTCGGCCTTGAGCACGCCACGGAGAAACGCCAGATCCCCCGATCCGGCTTCGCTCGACGAGCCGGGTTGCGAAGATGTCGTAGAAGTCCCGCTCATAGCACACAGGGTACACTCATCGAAGCGGTCTCGACCGCCCCGGAGGTCAGACGAGATCCGGATCGACCCCTGTGCCATCGGAGGGCCACCCCGTGCAACCCTACACCGTTCGTCTGGACGCCTTCGAGGGTCCGCTCGACCTGCTCCTGCACCTGATCCGGCGTGCCGAGCTCGATATCACCGAGATCTCGCTCAGCAACGTCACCGACCAGTACCTCCACCACATCGAGCACCTCGCCAAGGTGGACGTCGAGGCCGCCGGAGAGTTCCTCGTCGTCGCGGCGACCCTCATCGAGATCAAATCACGCCTCGTCAACCCCGAGAGCGAGAAGGCGGAGGCCTCCCGCTCGAGTCGCTCGGACGAGGACGAGATCAACCCCGCCGCGGAACTGCTCAAGCAGCTCCTCGAGTATCGCTCATTCCGGGAAGCGGGGGATGCCCTCGAATCACGACGCGAGCACTGGGACCAGCGATACCCCTCGGGACGCGCCGCGGCGGACAAGCAGGCGCTGAAGCAGGCCGTCGCCCGGCCCGAGGGCGAGGACCTCGAAATGGAGGAGCTCGATCTCTACCAACTCGTCGCGGCCTTCCAGAAGATCATCGAGACCGTCCAGTTCGATCGCCTCGGCGAGCACCAGATCCTCGACGACGACACCCCCATCGAACTCCACGCCGCCGATCTCGTCGATCGCCTGAGAAGAGAGACAGCCGTCGACGACGCGACCGGCGAACGCTCCACATACTCCCTTCGCGCCCTCTTTGAGGGACGCAAGAAGGGCGAGGTCATCGGGCTATTCCTCGCGACGCTCGAACTCGTCAAGCAGGGTGCCGTCGCCGCCTTTCAGGACCGCATCCACGGCGAGATCGTGCTGAAGCTCAACGATGACCAGATCGGCGACGAAGTCGTCTCCGAACTCAGCGTCGACTACCGCTAGGCGGTCGCTTCGTCACCGCCGACTGAGTCAGCGGACGGTTCCGAATCCACACGCTGACGGACCACGATTTCCGGTAAGCCGCCCGCTGTTCGAGCCGCCTGAACCGGAGCTTCCGCCCGGTCCGCGATCGCCTGCATCGCAGTTGCCATCTTCGCCAGATCGCGCCCGAGCTCCGCTTCGAAACGCTCCACCACCGCAGCGATCGCTGGCGGCAGTTCCGCGGTCTCGGCCGATTCAAGAATCACCGTGCGCCACGGCGCTAGCGTTTCGGTCAGTTGCCGAGCCGTGGTCAGCACCGCCTCGAGGTCACCATGCACGGTCCCGGCGTGCTCGAGCAGGTCGGCGGCGCCGTCCGCGACGCTGCACAGGTCACGCGTGACCCGTTCGGCCTTCTGCAGGGATTCTGACAGCGGGGCGACCAACTCCTCGATCTCTGCCTGCCGGCTCTTCAGTTCCAAGCTCGACGCTTCCGCACGGTCGAGCACCGCACCGACCGAGCCGTCCAGTTTGCGCTTCTGGGCGTGAAGCTGGTCGAACAGCGCGATCGACCCGTCGAGCGACTCGCTCAGCTCGCTGATCGTCGACTGGGCCTGGTCGCGAAGCGAGCCGAGGCGGCGCACTGACCATTCCGCGTCCTCGCGGGTCTTCGTCGCCTGTCGAACGAGATCGCCCAGACTGCCCACCGACGGCTGATTCGGGTCCGCGTTCGGGTCCGCCGGGTTCCAACCGACCAGCTTCGAGGCGATCTCGCAAGCAGTCCGCAGTTGTTCCAGGGTGTTGTCCAACGACTCGCCTGTTTCGCCCGCGAACGCTTCTCGTTGCTCTCGCAGTTCGGCAAGCGTTTTCTCCGCATGTTCCCGCTCGTCTGATAGTGACCGCCCGACGTCGGCGGTCAGTTCTCTCGCGCGTTCCTTGAGCATGGACTCGATCTCATCGGCTTGAGCGGACAGACCAGTCTGCACGAACACCCGGTGCGATTCGATCTGCTCGCGCACCGCGGTCTCTTCCGCGGCCCACGCCTGTTCCAGTGACGTTGTCCGGGCCTCAAAGCCTTCCTGCAGTTTCCGCAGCCTGCGCTCGTAATCGGCTTCCGCTCGGGACAGCCGCTCTTCCAGCTTCGCTTCGAACACACGCACCTTCGCGTCGATGGCGTTCTCGACACTCGACTCGGCTGAACGCAACGCATCGAGCCGCTCGTCTAGCCTCGAGAGCGTGACTTCCACTTCCGACGATTTCGCGGTTAACGCCTTGAGCAGCTTGGTGGTCAGCCCCAGATGCTGCCGGTACCTGTCTTGAGACCCGGACAGGTTCTTCGCGGTTTCCGATGCCGTATCACCGGCCGCCACGAGTTCCGCCTGTGCGCTCCGTACCTGGTCGATCATCGATCGCAGTTCCGACGAGAACTCGCGAAACGCCTGCTCGTCGACGACGCGCGGGCTGACGAAAACCCGGTCGGACGCCGATGAGCGACCCGAGCCACCCGTCGTCGGCTTGGTCAGTGCGGAAGGGCGGCTTTCAGCGGTCGGCATCGGCATCTCCTCAATCGATGGGGGACCCGTCGCGTGGGGTAGGTCCGTCTTCGGATATCGGCCAACACCTCGCCCGAGCATGCGAAGACGCGTCTCCCGGTGGCCTCACGCCGCTCCGAGTACAATCCTTCAGTCATGCCCCGTAAGAACACAAGCGATGCGCAGGAAGTGCGCGGCCCGGATTCCGAGACCGCCGTACGCCTGCACAAGTTCCTCGCGCACGCCGGGGTCGGCTCGCGCCGCGCTTGCGAGGACCTGATCGCCGAAGGCCAGGTCCGCGTCAACGGTCGCGTCGTGGACACCCTCCCCGCATGGGTCGAGCCCTCCGACGATTCCGTCACCGTCCGAGGCCAGCCGATCGCCAAGACCGAGCGCCACATCTACGTGATGCTCTACAAGCCGCGCAACACCGTCTCGACCGTCTCGGATCCCGATGGCCGACGCACCGTCA
>JANSXG010000121.1 GCA_024743075.1 bacterium
CTGGCTCGCGCGCTGGCGGAGGTCCGGGCGAACGAGGCGACCGTCGATGAGCGTCGGGCGTCGATCCGGCTTGCCGAGTTCGACGTCGAGCGGCTGACCCTCCTTTCCGAGTCGCAGGGCGCGACTGTTCGCGAACTCGAGGACGCGAGGGCTCGGCTGGACGCGGAAAACGCGCGGCTCGCGGTGGCGCAGGCGGACCTCGCCGCGGCGGAGTCGGATGCCGCTCGGATCCGCAAGCGGATCGGGGACACGCAGGTCCGGGCACCCTTCGCGGGTCAGGTGATCACGAAGGCGACCGAGGTTGGCGAATGGCTCGGCGAGGGCGGCGAGGTCGTTGAACTGGTCTCGATCGAGACGATCGACGCCTATCTCGATGTGCCCGAGCAGTTCATCGGTGCGCTGCAACGGGTTGGGATTTCGGAGGGTGAGCGTGCCACGGTTTCGATCCGCATCAACGCGATCGGGGCTGTTGTCGAATCCTCGGATGTTATCGTCATCGGCGACGGTGACCGTCTCGCGCGGACCTTCCCGGTGCGCGTGCGGATCACCAACCCGGATCGCGATATGAAGCCGGGGATGTCGGTGACGGGTTCGGTGCCGACCGGAGAGCGGACAACCGCGCTGACGATCAGCAAGGACGCGGTGATTCGGAACGACGCGGGCACGATCGCGTACTACGACAACGGCGGTGTCGCGGCGGTGCGACCGGTTCAACTGGTGTTTGCGGTCGGTGACCGCTATGTGATCCGTGAGAGCGGTGGGTGGAGCACGGACAGCCGCGTAGTCGTCGAGGGCAACGAGCGGCTTTATCCGTCGCAGCCGCTGAACATCGTAGATGAGGCTGGCGGAGCGCCGGCCGGGGCTTCGGGTTCGGAAGAGATGGCCGAAGCGGGACGCGGGGAAGACACGCCGATCGGGCAGGGGGGCTGAGCCATGGACTTTGTTCGCCTTTCGATCTCGCGACCTGTCACGGTGGTGGTGGGTGTGATCCTCGTTGTGATGTTCGGCCTGATCGGGTTCAGCGCGGTGCCGATCCAGCTCGCGCCGAACGTAGACCGACCGCAGATCACCGTAACGACCGCGTGGCCGGGACGGAGCCCTCAGGAGATCGTTGACGAGATCGTCAAGGACCAGGAAGAGCAACTCAAGAACGTCAGCAATCTCGAGTCGATGAAGTCGACCTCGCGCGAGGGCGCGGGCGTGATCGAACTTGAGTTCTACATCGGCACGAGCATCACGCGTGCGCTGCAAGAGGTTTCGGACTCGCTCCGACAGGTCGAGGACTACCCCGAGGATGTGACCGAGCCGACGATCAAGGCGGCGGACGGGGCGAGCGAGAACGCGATCGCCTGGATCATCATCGATCTCGACCCGGCGTACCAGGATCGGTTCCCCGACTTCGATGTATCGACGCTGTTCCGGCCGCTGGATCAGGAGGTCAAGCCGTACCTTGAGCGGATCGACGGAGTCGCGGAGGTGAACGTTTATGGCGGACGCGAGCGCGAGATGCAGGTGCTCGTGGACCCGGTCAAGCTCGCTCAACGAGGCCTGAACCACCTCGATTTGCTGGCGGCGCTGCAGCAGGAGAACCGGAACATCTCGGCGGGGTCGATCGCGGAGGGCAAGCGCGACTACCGCGTGCGGGTGATCGGGCAGTTCGAGAGCGAAGAAGACATCCTCGAGACGATCGTCGCCTACCGCGAGGCGGGCCCGGTTTACGTGAAGGACATTGCGACGGTCCAACTCGACTACGAGAAGCAGCGTGGGTTTGTGCGTTCGCTCGGGCACCGGGCCATCGCGATCAACGCGATCCGGCAGTCGAACGCAAACGTGGTTGAGGTGATGGAAGACCTGCGTGAGCGGCTGGAGGAGGTCCGAACGGAGATACTGCCGAAGCTCGGCGGCGAGGTCGGGCCGCACCTGCGCCTGCGCCAGGTTTACGACGAGACGACCTACATTGATTCGGCGATCAGCCTGGTGACGCAGAACCTGTACGTCGGCGGCGCGATCGCGGCGTTCGTGCTGCTGATCTTCCTTCGGTCGTTCGTGGCAACGGGCGTGACGGCGGTCGCGATCCCGGTCTCGGTGATCGGGACTTTCCTCGTTCTGCTGGCCCTCGGGCGCACGCTGAACGTGATCTCGCTCGCGGGACTGGCGTTCGCCGTCGGCATGGTCGTGGACAACGCGATCGTGGTCCTGGAGAACATCTACCGGCACCGGCAGATGGGCAAGCCCCCGGTACGCGCGGCGTACGACGGTGGGCGCGAGGTCATCGGGGCGATCATCGCGTCGACGCTGACGACCGTGGCGGTGTTCGTGCCGGTGCTGACGGTTCAGGAAGAGGCGGGGCAGCTGTTCCGCGATATCTCGCTGGCGATCGTGGCGTCGGTGTCGCTGTCGTTGATCGTTTCGATCACGGTCATCCCGGCGGCGCTGTCGCGCTTCCTCAAGGCCAAGAAGGACGAGAAGGAACACGGGCGGATCCGTCGCGCGTTCGAGTCGCTGTTCGGGCTGGCGCCGGCGCTGCAGCGGATGAACCGGTTCCTCGGCGAGCGGGTGTACTGGGTGATGACCGGGTGGCGCGGGTGGACGCTTCGTCCTGCGCTGATCGTGCTGATGACGGTCGTGAGTCTGCTCGGCGCGTATCTGCTCAAGCCGCCCCTGGACTACCTGCCGGCGGGCAACCGGAACTTGGTGTTCGGCGGTCTGCTGATCCCGCCCGGATATTCGCAGGAGCAGATGACCGATGTGGCGAATCGCATCGAAGACCAGCTCCGGCCGTATGTCGGCGCAGAGACCGGCACCGGCGAGCAAGCGTCCTCGCTCGACCCTATCCCGCGTGGCCAGGATCAGGAGCCGTACCGACCTGTTGGAATCGACAACTTCTTCATCGGCGCGTTCGACGGCGGCATGTTCGTGGGCGCGACGAGCACCGAGGAACAGGTTGTGCTTCCGGTCGGTCAACTGTTGACCAACGCCATGGTCGGGACTCCGGATGCGTTCGGCGGGGCGAACCAGAGTTCGCTGTTCGGGCGCGGCGTCGGTGGGGGCAACTCGATCGACATCGAAATCCTCGGCCCGGATCTGGAGCGTGTCGCCGCGGCGGCTGACTATCTGTTCAATTCACTCGGTCGAAGCCCGCAATACGGATTCGGTCGGGTGCGCCCGACCCCGGGCAACTTCTCGATCCCGCAGCAGGAGTTCCGGGTGCGTGTCTCCCAGCAGGGGCGCGAGCTCGGGATCCGGACCGAAGGGGTCGGGACCGCGGTGCGTGCGCTGTTTGATGGCGCGTTCGCCGGTGACTTCCGCACGGCGGGACAGGCGATCGATATCCGTCTGCTGCCGCAGGGCGGGCGTCTGACGAACAAGGAGCAGGTGGCTTCGATCCCGATCGCGACGCCGCGTGGGCCACTGGTGCCGATGGACACGGTGGTGGAGTTCGAGCCGGGTCTTGCGCCGCAGGAGATCCGGCGGATCGAGGAGTTGCCGGCGGTAACGGTTTCGGTGACGCCTCCGGACGGTGAGCCGCTGGAGTCGGTCATGAACGACATCCGTGAGAACTTCATTCAGCCCGCGCGTGAGCAGGGGTTGATCGACCGAACGATGCGCGTGCGCCTGGAGGGCACGGCGGCGCAGCTCGATGAGGTGACGACGGCGCTCTTCGGCGTCGGTCTCGGCGATGAAGCCGAGGGCGGCGGTCGGGCATCGTGGCAGGTCGCCGCGGACATCTTCGGCGTGATGCTGCTGCTCGCGGGGCTCGGCGTCGGTGTGTTCGGGTTGGTGAGGTGCGTTGCGAAGAAGAAGCCGCTGTACGCCTACGGCAGCGCGGGGGCGCTGGTGCTGGCGACGATCCTGTTCTCGATATTCTTCTTCGGCATCGGGAGCTACCCGGAACTGCTGATGGGGCGGATCGTGTGGTCGGTGATCGTGGTGTACCTGCTCATGTGCGCATTGTTTGAGAGCTTCGTGTACCCGTTCGTGATCATGTTCTCGGTGCCGCTGGCGCTAGTCGGCGGGTTCGCGGGGCTGGCGATCGTGCACTGGCAGACCGCGAGCAACCCGTACATCGCGACGCAGAACCTGGATGTGCTGACGATGCTCGGCATCGTGATCCTCGTGGGCGTGGTCGTGAACAACGCGATCCTGATCGTGCACCAGTCGCTGAACCTGATGCGCGGCACGGGCGATGTCGATCCGGACGAAATGCCCGATGGCTACGAACCCGGGCAGCCGATGGAGCCGATGCGCGCGATCGCCGAGGCGGTCAAGACGCGGACGCGGCCGGTGTTCATGTCGACGATGACCTCGGTGGGCGGCATGCTGCCGCTGGTGCTGTTCCCCGGTGCGGGATCGGAGCTCTATCGCGGGCTGGGTTCGGTCGTGGTTGGCGGGCTGCTGGTCTCGACCGTGTTCACGCTGCTTCTGGTACCGCTCGTGTTCGGGCTGACGCTGCAGATGACCGACGGCCTGCGAGCTTTGCTTGGGATGCAAAGCGCTGCGGCTGCGCAGAAGCGCGACATCGGACGCGAGATGCTCGGGTTGAAGCCTGATGCGTCGAAGGAATCGCTGGAACAGCCGAAGCCGACGCCGGTCGGAGCCTGAATCAGTTCAGGGGCGCGGAGAACCAGACGGGCTCGGCGTCTTCGACGGGGATGCGGCGGAGCAGGTGCAGCCGGATGTCGGCGTCGAGGAGACGCCGATTGGTCGGCGCGTCGTGGACGAGCAGGTGCAGCACGGGCTCGTCGGCGTCGGTCGGTGAGTCGTGCTTCGCGGCCGCGAGGATGAGTTCGCGGTTGAGGGTGGCCCACGCGCCGGCCTGGGTCAACGAGCGGACCGGGTCGGCCACCGATTCGTCGGACGCGAGTAAGTGGATGCGGCCGTCGTCGTCGAGCGCGAGCTGGACTTGCGGCTCGATCGGGCAGCGGAGCGCCAGATCGGTCAGGCCGCTGAGCAGCGAGCAGAGGCGGAGATCAGTGTCCGTGGCTTCGGTCGCCACCGTCTTCGGCTCGGGCTCCCGTGATGCAATGACGGGGCCTCCAACTTTTTCGTCGGCCTCGGCGGGAAGTTCGCGTGCGCGTTCGATGAGGGCGAGCAGGTCGGCGTCTGCGGCTTCGAGTCGCCCACGGAACAGCGGGACGGCGCGGGTCGCATCGATCTTCGAAGCGCCGGTGACGACGTCAACTGGGCGACCAAGGAAAGCCTCGGTGACGTGCCGGAGTTGAGTCGCGGCGCGGGAGGCGTCGTCGGGTTCCGAACCCATGATGACGAAGCGGAAGCTGCGGTCTTCGGCGTCGTCGGCTGAGCCCACGGCGTGCTTGAGCGTGCGGTAGGCGGCAACGGTCGCGGCGCGGCTCGCGCTGGTGAGCAGCGAGACGGCTTGCACGCGGTCGGACGCGAGCAGTTGCGGCTCGGAGAGTTCGTCGGCGCTGATGATCCAGCGGGTCGCGGTTCGCGAGGCGAGCGCGAGAGCATCGTCGAGCGACTTTGCGTCGAATGTGTTGAACGAACGGCGGGTCGCGCTCGGCGCGAGCAGGTCGATGGCGAGTTCGTCGCCGGTGGCGCGGAGGACCGCCACGGTCTCGCCGGTCGAATCGGCGGTGTCGCGGGCGTGCTGCATGACCCATAGACTCGCACGGACGGGCAGGTGGCCGACGATGGCCGCTTCGATGGTCGGGGCGTGCTTCGTGTCGGGCATGGGGGGAGTCGGCGGCGTGAAGGGGTGGACCGGCGGCGCGTGCGCGCCCGGCATGGGCGGAGCGGTCGGTCTGTCGGTGTGGTCGTCGGCCGGTCCGCCGTCCGGCTCGTCGCCGAGGAACAGATCGGCGAGCGCGTCGTAGTCGCTGATGCTCAGGCTTGGCTGTTCGGCCGTGCGGAAATTCGGGGCGAACGGGTTGGGGCTGTTGGAGTCTGCCGGCGTGGTCATGGTGTGTGCCTCTGAGCTTCACGGACGACGATGACGCTGTCGGTCTGGCCGAACGGGTTGGGGGCGGAATCGGGGTTGTAGGGGTCGGTGATCCACTTGCCGTCGATGATCAGGCGGTAGCGGTGCTGACCCGGCTTGAGTTCGATGACGGCCTCGTGCACGCCGACGCTGCTGTTGTAGCGCATCGGGCTGGCCTGAGACGACCAGTTGTTGAAGTCGCCGGCGATGGCGACGCTGGCGTCGGGCTCAGCGGGGTAGACGAAGAGCACGCCGCGTGACGTCTGGTGGGCTCCGAAGAGGCGGCGCAGGGCGCTCGAGGGCTGCGTCGCTTCGGCCTGCTCGCGTTCGAGGACCTGCATCGCGTGGGCGACGCGCTCGTCGGACGCACGCTTCTGCTGACGCGACGCGGTGGTATCGGCGAGTTGGCGCGCGCGGGCGGCGAGTTCTGCGGCGCGGCTCATGGTCGCGGAGAGCTGGGTGTCGCAATCGCCGGCGTCGCGACTGGCCTCGTGCCGGATCGTCACCGGCTGGGGCTCGGGGCGATCGCGATGGATCTCTGCCTGGGTGAAGACGCCGGGGTGGGCGTTGGTCGCCGGGCGATCGAAGGGTTTCGGCTCGACCGCCGGCGCCTGCTCGTCCATCGGGAGCGCCTGCGGGCGCTCGACGGGCTTGGAGCGGATCCACTCGGCGAGCCAAGTGTAGTCCTCGGCGCCGCGTGAGCGGGGGGCGTAGTCCACGACCGGGACGCCGAGCGAGGCGGCCTCGCGGAGGCGCGTGTCGTTGCGGATGGAGTTGGGTGTGACGCGGGCGCGGAACAGACGGTTGATCTCGCCCATGATGTCCGACGAGAGCGGGCCGTCGGGCTCGTGCATGGTGGGGAGGATGTGGTAGGCGGTATCGGTGCCGATGCGCCGGGCGATGGCCTCCAGCGTGGCGACCTGCTTGGTCGCGCCCTTGAGCGCGAAGTAGCCGGTCTCGACCGGGATCAGCAGCTCGGACGCGGCCCGGAGCGCGTTGTAGGTCAGGAGCCCGATCGAGGGCGGGCAGTCGATGATCGCCCAGCGGTAGTGGTCTTCGAATTGGCGGAGCACCTTGGCGAGGCGCAGGTCGCGGTCCTCGCGATCGGCGAGCCCGCCTCGAGAGGCCTCGAGCGACGCGAGTCGCATGGTGGAGGGGATGAGGTGCAGGTTCCGCCGGACGGTCCAGACGAGGCGGTTGCGGTCGAGCAGCCGGTCTTCGGGGGCGAGCATGGCGTCGCCGATCTGAAGATCGATCGAGTCTTCCGGGATGGCCAGCCCGAGGGCGCAGTGGCCCTGTGGGTCCATGTCGACCAGGAGGGTCGGTTCGCCCTGTGATGCGAGGCACGCGGCGAGATTGATCGCGCTCGTGGTCTTGCCGCTGCCGCCCTTCTGGTTGATGACTGCGATGGTCCGCACGCACCGTGCCCCTGCGATGGAGATGGTGCCGGAGGAGAGGCACCGAGTGCTTTCGGGACTCCGCGAGGTCCGTCGGCACCGCAGGGATTATCGGCCCGCCCTGCAAAAATGCTTGAAGTTGGGCAAGATGGCGAGGGGCGAAACGATGAGCCGCCGGATATGGGGGTAAAGGTCAATCTCCGGCGCGAAGCGCGCGGAGCCCCGCCGCAACAGCGTCTCGGGCCGGATCATCCACGATCGTACACCGCCCCAGCGGCTCGCCTTCCTCCGCCACGGGCAGAATCAGACGCAGTCGGCCCGCGCTGGCCTTCTTGTCGTGGCCCATTGCTTCGAGGATGGTCTCGTCGTCCGGCAGATTCTCGATGCGCGTGGGCATGCCGAGGAACTCGACGGCCTGACGGATCGTCTCAACGTGCTTCGTGGCGAGCAGGCCGAGGTAGGCGCCGGTGGCGCTCGCGGCGATGAGGCCGAGGAAGACAGCTTCGCCGTGGTGGATGGCGGGGCCGGTTTCGTTACCGGTGGTGGTGTCGGGGAGGCGGATGCCCGGCAGCGTCTCGATGGCGTGGGCGAAGGTGTGGCCGAGGTTGAGGATGGCGCGCGAGCGGGCGGGGTCGCTGGACTCCTCGCGCTCGTCGGCGCGGACGACGGCGGCTTTGATCCGCACGCTTGAGGCAACGAGCGGGAGCACCCAGTCGGGGCGGCGGGCCATTGCGGCGTTGAGCGTCTGCAGATCGGCCTTCAGCAGCGACGCGACCTGCGGGCGTTCATCGGTGAAGGTTCGCCAGAGCAGGGCGTGTTTGAGGCACTCGCCGAGCCCTGCGCGGAAGACGCGGGCGGGGAGCGAGGCGAGCGTCTGCAGATCCGCCAAGACCAGCCTGGGCTGCCAGAACGCGCCGACGATGTTCTTCTTCAGGCCCGTCGAGGTCGCGAGGTTCACGCCGGTCTTGCCGCCGACGGAGGCATCAACCATGGCGAGCAGGGTGGTCGGGCACTGGATGAACGGCACGCCCCGCTTGTAGGTCGCGCTGACGAAGCCGGCGATGTCGCCGGTGATCCCGCCGCCGAGGGCGATGACCGGGTCCGATCGGTCGGCGCGCGACTCGGTGATCTGCGTGAGCAGGCGGGTGACGGTCTCGGGGGTCTTGTTGGTTTCGAGCGCGGTGATCTTGAGGAGCGTGACCTCGAAGCCGGCATCGGTCAGCGACTTGCGCGCGGACTGCACGAAGTCGGCGGGCACGCGGTCGTCGGCGATGAGCGAGGCCTTGCCGGGTGCGGGGTTGCCGAGGGCTTCGAGCGTGCGTTTTCCGAGCAACGGCAGCAGCGATTCGCCGACGATGACTTCGTACGACCGCTCTGACCGGTCGCTCTCGAAGGACACCGGGATCGAGACCGGGTCTGGGCTCATGCGTTGCGGTCCTTCGGTGGGGGCGGTGGCTGGGGCGTGCCCCAGTTGTAGCCGCGATCCTCGGCGATGCGGTAGAGGGCGATCAGCGGGAGGGCGACACCGAGCCAGAGCTTGGTGTTCTCCATGTCGAACTCCTGCTCGGCTTCTTTCTTCTTTCGGAGGATGTCGCGGAGCAGGGGGATGGCCTGCGCGGCTTCGCGCGTGGTCTGGTCGAGTTCTTCCTGCGAACCCGATTCGGCCATCGAGTTGATCTGCGACATGAACGCCTCGCCGTCGACGCCCGCGAAGAACTCGCGCAGGTCGAGGGGGAGGCGGAATCGCGGTCCGTCGCGGTCAGGATCCATGACGAGGCTCCTCGTGGGTCATTCCCACTCGATAGTGGCAGGGGGTTTGGAGGAGATGTCGTAGCAGACGCGGTTCACGCCGCGGACCTCGTTGATGATGCGGTTGGAGATGCGTGCGAGGACGTCGTAGGGGATGCGGGCCCAGTCGGCGGTCATGAAGTCCTGGCTCGTGACGGCCCGGACGGCGAGGACGTTTTCGTAGGTGCGTCCGTCGCCCATGACGCCGACCGAGTTGACCGGGAGCAGCACGGCGAAGACCTGCGAGGTCGCGCGATAGAGGTCGGCGGCGATGATCTCCTCGAGCAGGATCTCGTCGGCCTCGCGCAGCACATCGAGGCGAGGCTTGGTCACCTCGCCGAGCACGCGGACCGCCAGGCCCGGGCCGGGGAAGGGGTGACGCCAGACCAGGTTTTCTGGAAGTCCGAGGACGGAGCCGAGCGTTCGGACCTCGTCCTTGAACAGGTCGCGGAGGGGCTCGACGAGGTCGAAGCCGAGTTTCTCGGGCAGGCCGCCGACGTTGTGGTGGAGCTTGATGTTCGCCGAGTTGCCGGAGTGGCCATGCCCGGATTCGATGACGTCGGGGTAGGTCGTGCCTTGAGCGAGGAACTGGAACGGACCGTGGGCGGCTTCGAGTTTCTTGGCCTCGCGCTGGAAGACTTCGATGAATCGGTGGCCGATGCGCCGTCGTTTCTCCTGCGGCTCGTCGATGCCGTCGAGGTCAGCCAGGAAGTCGTCCTCGGCATCGGCGGTGACGAGGTCCATGTTGAAGTGATCGCGGAATGTGGACTCCACGAAGTCGCGCTCGTTCTTGCGGAGCAGCCCGTTGTCCACGAAGACGCAGGTGAGCTGGTCACCGATGGCCCGCTGGAGCAGCGCCGCGACGACGGCGGAGTCCACCCCGCCGGAGAGGCCGCAGAGCACGCGACCGTCGCCGACCTCCTCGCGGATCAGTTCGACCTGTCGCTCCATGAAGTCCGCCATCTTCCAGGAGCCTGAGCAGCCGGCGATCGTAAAGAGGAAGTTGCGGAACAGGTCGGGCCCGTGGGGGGTGTGGGTGACCTCGGGGTGGAACTGGGTCGCCCAGAACGGCAGGTCCTTGTGCTTGACGACGGCGTGGGGGCACGTAGGCGTCGAGCCGAGCGTGATGAAGTGCTCGGCGAGGTCCTCGACCTGGTCGCCGTGCGACATCCAGACGGTGGTCTGTTCGGGGACGCCCTTGAGCAGTCGCCCGTCGTCGGTGATGTGCAGGTGGGCGGAGCCGAACTCGCGGTGGTCGGCGCGGCTGATAGTGGAGCCGAGGGCGTGGCAGGCGGCCTGCATGCCGTAGCAGATGCCGAGGACGGGGATGCCGAGCTCGAGGATCGCGGGGTTGCAGGATGGGGCGCCCTCGATGTAGACCGAGGCCGGGCCGCCGGAGAGGACGATGGCCTTGGGCTGGTAGGCCTTGATCTCCTCCATGGGGGTATCGGGCGAAATGAGGTAGGC
>JANSXG010000130.1 GCA_024743075.1 bacterium
AAAGTGGCGATGCGCCCGAGCCCACGCGGCGCGCGCCGGGGCGGACTTGTGCGCTTCGTCGTGGCCTTCGCTTCGCTCAGACCACGGCACCCATGTCGCGCCGCCAAGTCTTGAATCGTGTGCGCAAACGGGGACTCGCATAGCCGCCTGAAGAGGGCGGCCATGGCACCCGGAAGTGTCTGGCTGCGTTCGGTCAGAGCGGGCGGCCGTAGCTGCCGTATGTGGGGTCCAGAATGGGGCGGGCCTGGGCGCCGGGAGGCGACTGGGAAGAGGCGTGGGACTGCTCAACCGGGACGGCGGGCGGGGCGGGATCCGGGTGGACGGGGGCACCCGGGCTTTCGAACACAGTGTTGGTCAGCGCGCCCATGGCTCTGGAGTTGGCCATCTCGCCGAGGTTCTTGCGCGAGCGGATCTCGCGTTCGATGCGTTCGTGGGCTTCGCTGACGCTGGTGGAGATGACGCCACGCTCGACGCCGGAGCGGAAACGCAGCACCGAGGCCGCCAGACCGATCAAGAGCAGGACGGGCAGGCCGATGTTCATGGCGTACAGCCCGAGCGCGCCGGGGGCGTCGCTCTGATTGGTGCGGTAGGCCTCGCTCTGAGCGACGATGGTGTCGTACCCGGCGAAGACGCCCTGAAAAGGCGTGTTGGGGAGCAGGTTCCCGAGGGGGATGCAGACCATCGCGATGATGACGGCCCACGAGGTGGCGGTGACGGCCATCTCGACGCCGGGCACCGCTCCGCCGCCGGCGACGACAACACCCTGGAGCATCAGGATCAGCAGCAGAACCGCGGAGATGACACCGACGGTCTGGACGAGCGCGGCGGTATCGCGCAGCACGCGATCGGACGCGCTCTCGACGCGGTTGGGGTCGACGGGGCCTTCGGACTCGGTGCCCTTGTCGGGCGTCGGCTTCGGCTTGGGTTCGACGGTTGGGCTGCGGTTGCCGGCGGCGCCAACGGACGCACCGCTGGAGACCCCAGAGATCGTGCCGACGGTGTTCTGGGAGGGTTGGGCGCGTTTGACGATGTCGAATCGGGTTTCGTCGGGCTGGTCTTCGAGCTGGACGACGCGGACCTCGGTGAAGTGGACGAAGCCCCAGACGAGGGCCTGGCCGACCAGTGAGAGCGCGAGGACGACGGCCGCCGCGGCGATGCCGAAACGCAGGTGCTGCAGTGCAGCGGAGATATGGGGCCTGGGCGTCGCGGAGGGCCAGTTCACCGGCGCGATCCCTTTCTGTGGATACGAGGCGATTCACTTCGGGCATCGGCCCGAACGGATGGTCAATCCAGCGTTGCGGGGAGGCGTTGCAGGTGTCGGGAGTCAGCCAGTCGGCACAGACGGCGAGGTCGGCCGCGCTTTGCCTACTTTCGGCTGGACAACGGCGGTATCGGGCTTCGGGCCATTGATTTCAAAAACATTTGAAACTAGAATCTGGCGTCTGGAAGTCGCTTTGGACCCCCTGCCGCGCGAGAATGAGCCCCATGATCCACCCCGCTGACAACGCTCCCACTCTCTCCGGCACCGCCCGGACGATGCCCGGGGCGAACCCGATTGATCCGGGCTTCCTGAGCGCGGTGGCCTCGGGCGAGGTTCGGCTGACTCCGAAGCAGGGGCTGACGCTGCTGCGCGAAGCGCCGACGCACATGCTGGGTCGGTTTGCGGACGCGAAGTGCCGCGCGATTCACGGCGATCACCTGCGGACCTATGTGATCGACCGGAACATCAACTACACGAACATCTGCACCGCCAAGTGCACCTTCTGCGCGTTCCGGCGCTCGGGGCACGAGCACGATGTGTACACGCTCGAGCACGAGCAAATCCACGAGAAGATCGCCGAGCTGAGCGACATCGGCGGCACGCAGATCCTGATGCAGGGCGGGATGAACCCGGACCTGCCGCTCGACTGGTATCTGGAGCTGCTGTCGGGGATCAAGGAGAAGTTCCCGCACATCCACATTCATGCGTTCAGCCCGCCGGAGTTCATCGAGTTCGTGAACTTCTTCGACCCGCCCGGCGCGGACCTCGAAGCGAAGATCCGCTGGGTGATGGTGCGCCTGCGCGAGGCGGGGCTGGACTCGCTGCCCGGCGGCGGCGGCGAGATCTTCTCCGACCCGGTGCGGCGCAAGATCGGGCTGGGCAAGTGCACGGCGGACGCGTGGCTGACGTGCATGTACGTCGCGCACTCGCTGGGCATGTTCACGAGCGCGACGATGATGTTCGGGCACATCGAGGGGTACGCGGACCGCGTGCACCACATGCGCCTCGTGCGCGAGTGGCAGGAGCGGGCGCTGCGGGAGAATGTCGACGCGGGCGGGACGTGGGGCCATTACAAGGCGTTTATCTCGTGGCCGTTCCAGCGCGAGAACACGCCGCTGGGTCGCCTGCGCGAATGGGGCGATGACCCGGCGGGACGGCCCGAAGAGATCGGCGCGGAGTTCCCCGGCGATATCGTGGCGAACGTGGACGGCACGGGCACGAAGGACCTGCACCCGGAGTTCGGGCGCCGTCTGCGGATGGCGGGCGCGACGGAGTACCTGCGCACGCAGGCGGTCAGCCGTCTGATGCTGGACAACGTGTACTCGATCGGTTCGAGCTGGGTGACGATGGGGCCGCACATCGGGCAGTTGGGGCTGATGTATGGCGCGAACGACATGGGCAGCGTGATGATGGAGGAGAACGTGGTCTCCTCGGCGGGGACGACCTACTGCCTGAACGAGCCGGTGCTGTGCCGACTGATCCGCGAGGCGGGCTTCCTGCCGGCGCAGCGCGACAATGTGTACGACATCCTGTCGGTGAAGGACGGCCCGGACAGCCCGGACCTGCTCGTGAAGGACTGGAGCACCCACCGGGTGCGGAAGCTTGCGCAGCAGGCGCCGAAGGATGGGAAGCCTGCGGATGGGACGAAGCTGGATCTGACGGTGAGTGCGAAGAAATAACGCGGATCGACAGGGCGGGGTGGTTCCGACCCTGCCCGGCGGAAAGCGAACTTCCGACCCGGCTATACTGCGCTTGCTTGCGTCGAACCGCCCCACGACTCATTGCAGAATGTTCTCCCGTTTCGATGGGCGCATTTGAAGTCTGCGCAATCTCTCGGCTGCAAAGCGGTCGGGCGATTCGGGAGCGCCGATCATGAACCGCGCACGTATCGCCGCATTGCAGTATTTCGTGCGTCCGATCCGAGATTTCTCGGAGTTCCGTGATCAGGTGACCGGGCTGGTGCACACCGCCGCGGACTACGACTGTGATCTGCTCGTTTTTCCGGAGTACTTCACGGTTCAACTCCTGACACTGGGCGATGTCCGTCGACCGATGGATGAGCAGGTGCGGAGCCTGGCGCGCCGTGTGCCGGATTTCATCGAACTGTTCACTACCCTCGCTCGCGAGCACGGCATTCACATCGCCGCGGGTTCGATCAACACGCTGGACCCGGCGGATGACGACAAGGTGTACAACGACAGTTTCTTCTTTGCGCCGGACGGTTCTCACGAAGCGCAGGGCAAACTGTGCATGACTCGCTTCGAGAGCGATGTTTGGCGCGTGTCGCCGCGTGACACGCTGAAGATCTTCGAAACGCCCATGGGCAAGATCGCGATCACGATTTGCTACGACGTTGAGTTCCCGGAAATCTGCCGCGCCGCTGCCCACGCGGGTGCGACGATTCTGGTCGTGCCGTTTTACACGGACGACCGTCAGGGGTTCATCCGGGTGCGACGGTGTGCCGCGGCGCGGGCGATCGAGAACCAGCTGTTCGTGATCAGCGCCGGCACGGTTGGCTCGCTGCCGATGGTGCCCGCGGTGTCACTCAACTACGGACAGGCATCGATCCTGACACCCAGCGATTTCCCGTTCGCGCGGGACGGCATCCTGTCGGAGGGGATACCGAATCAGGAGATGATGGTGATCGGGGAGATCGCGCTTGATGTGCTGCGGCGCAACCGAGTTCATGGGACTGTGCGTCCGCTGCGTGACAGCCGGGCGATGAAACCGCCGAAGATCGAAACGGTTCGGCTGTCGGGCACGGGAGACACACGGCTTGATGGACGGGCCGCGCGCCCTCGTCGACGGATCCTGATCCGTAACACGGCGCCGGAGCACTTCGCGGGCATCAACGAGATCGCGAGCATGATCTACCCGGACATCGCCCCTTGGGACGAGACGCACCTGAGCTCTCACCTGGCGGCGTTTCCGCAGGGGCAGTTCGTGGCGGTCGAGGAAGCCTCGGGTATGGTCGTGGGTGTTTGCTCGGGCCTGGTGATCGACTGGGACAAGCAGGCGGACACGAGTTCGTGGAACGCCCTGACCGCGGACGGGTTTTATACGAACCACGATCCGATCGAGGGGGGCACGCTGTTCGCGGCGGACGTGATGGTCCGTCCCGGCTTCCAGGGCAGGGGCATCGGACGGCGGCTGTATGACCGGGGGCGGTTCGATCTCGCTCGCCAACTCGGACTCCGGCGCATCGTGGCCGGTTCGCGGCTGCGCGGGTACCACCGATACGCCTCCAAGATGTCGGCGGAGGAGTACACGGCGGAAGTCTCGGCCGGTCGCCTCAACGACCCCACGCTCTCGTTCCAGCTGCACCTGGGCTTTCGGGTGACCTCGGTCATCGGCGACTACTTTGCGAACGATCCGGAGAGCCGCGGGTTCGCGGCGATCATCGAGTGGATCAATGAAGACGCGGCTCCCGGCGGCGGGGAATCGGTTTCCGATGCCTGATCGTCGGAAATTCCCGGTCGTATCCGACTCGGACCTCGGTACAATTCTTCGGTTGACGGCTGGCGATTGTGGGCGAAAGCACAAAGCCGATCGCCGTCATCCACCCGGATAAACACCGAATGATACATCCTGATACCGAACTGCGGTTCGTGAACGAGTCCATCGGGCATGGGGTTGTCGCCACGCGCGATATTCCGAAGGGGACGATCACATGGGTTCAGGACGAACTCGATCGCGAGTTCTCTCCGGGCGAAATCCGTCGGCTCGGGAAGCCGTTCGCGGCGTCGCTCGACAAGTACTGCTTCCGCAACCAGCACGGGCGTTGGGTGTTGTGCTGGGACCACGCGAGATTTGTGAATCACTCGTTCAAGTCGAACTGCGTGACGACGGCGTACAACTTTGAAGTCGCGGTGCGAGACATCCGCGCGGGCGAGGAACTGACCGACGACTACGGCTATCTGAACATCATGCGCCCTTTTGAAGCGATCGACGAGGGTGTCGGACGGACCGTTGTCTATCCGGACGACCTGGAGCGCTACCACCCGCACTGGGACGACCAGCTTCGAGCGGTTTGGCCGCGGATCGCTCGGGTGTCCCAGCCGCTCCGCCCCCTGCTTACTCCGGAGGTTTGGGAGCGAGTGCAGCGGGTGGCCCACGGCGCGGAAGAGATGGCTTCGATTCTGGAGTGTTACTACAGAGCTTGATGGGCTGGCCCGAGTCCTTCGAGCTCCGATCGCGGCACCCTGCGCGGGGGGTTATACGCTGACGGCGGTGCCGCTGACGGCGACCATCATCATGCCGCCATTCTGGCCGAGGGTTTCGTAGTCGATGTCGATGCCGACGATGGCGTTCGCGCCGAGTGACTGGGCGCGGTGGGACATTTCGTCCATGGCGATCTGGCGGGCGCGCTGGAGTTCCTTTTCGTACGCGGCGGAGCGGCCGCCGACGATGTCGCGGATGCCGGCGAAGAGGTCCTTGAAGATGTTGGCGCCGAGGATGGCCTCGCCGGTGACGACGCCGTGGTAGCGGGTGATGGACTTGCCTTCGATGGTCGGGGTGGTGGAGTGGATCATGGCATCTCCTTTGATGGGATTCAGAAGGAGTCAGTTTACGCGCAGGGTGGCAACGGGGTTTTGAGCCCAATGGCGCGAGCCCTGGGTGTCTGGTTCCGGCGAGAGAGTGTGATGTGCGGGGTTGGGGATTGGGGGTGATCGGGGACGCTGGTTGGGGGCATGTTCCGGCCGGATGCTCGGGACCCATCGCTTGCGCGATTGGGCTCTAATTCTCGGCGAAGCCGCTATCATCCCCCCATGAGCCGCACGACTCCACAACGGCAGGCGATTCGGGATGCGCTCGCGGGGGCGGGGCGCCCTTTGAGTCCGAACGAGCTGCTTGATCTTGCGCAGGACGAGATCCCCAAGCTTGGCATGGCGACGGTGTACCGGACGCTGAGCCTGCTGGTCGAGGAGGGCGAGGCGGTGGCGGTGGAGCTGCCGGGCGAGCCGCCTCGGTACGAGCACCGGTCGGCGGCGGAGCATCACCACCACCACTTCCGCTGCGACTCGTGCGAGCGGGTGTTCGATGTGGAGGGGTGCCCGGGGAACATGAAGGGCATGCTCCCGAAGGGGTTCTCGCTGCGGGCGCACCACATCACGCTGTTCGGGACCTGCGACGAGTGTGCGAAGAAGGCCGGCTGAGGCCGATTCGGCGGCGCATCCGGCGGTCCTTCTAGCGTCTGGGCGGCGGTCCGAAACGGGCGTGGTTTGCCGGGTTCGGATACCATGCGCGGCCCGGGCCGAGCGGGCTCCGGTTCCCCTGTTTTCAAGAGGTTATTGCTGTGAAAGCTGTCGATCTTCGCCCCGGCGTTGCTGTCAACCTGGATGGTCGCCTGATGGTGGTGACCAAGTACGACCACGTGAAGCCCGGCAAGGGTCCGGCGTACGCGCAGGTGAAGATGCGCGACGTCAAGCAGGGCGGGTACATCGAGAAGCGTTTCGGCTCTTCGGACACGGTCGAGGCGACGACGCTTGACCGGCGGACCTGCGAGTACCTGTACGAGGATGCCGACGGGTACATCTTCATGGACTCGGACTCGTTCGACCAGTTCACGATGACCAAGGACACGGCGGGCGACTCGATGCTGTTCCTGCGCCCGAACGGGACCGCGACGGTGCTGTTCCACGGCGAGACGCCGCTCTTGATCGAGCTTCCGGGGTCGGTGGAACTGACGGTGCAGGACTGCGAGCCGGGTGTGAAGGGCGCGACGGTGACGAACGTGCAGAAAGAAGCGGTCATGGAGACCGGGCTGAAGACGCGCGTGCCGGACTTCATCACGGTGGGCGAGACGCTGCGGATCAACACCGACGACGGCAGCTACATCTCGCGCGCGAAAGACTGAGCGCTCGCGGCAAGGACTCGCGTGCATCCGGCCTGTCTCATTGCGACCGGTTCTCGATTGGTCGAAACTTCGCCCGATGTCGGCGGATTCGCGTTATTGGACGCCTCCGTTTTCGCTCTTTCCGAAACTTCGGCGCGGTGTTTTGCGAATAAGAGCATGACCGGGTGGCGTTTTGACTTTCGAGCGCGACCCGGACGATAGACAACCGGTCGAGACGATCCGGTGAAAGGGGGTCGGGTATGGCAGACGCAACAATCGACAGGATCAATCCCACCGATCTGGACACGATCACGCATCTGTACAACTCGATCTTCCGCCCTGAGCGAAGCCAGGACTGGATCGAGCGTCACCTGCAGAGCCGGCGCAACGTGCTGGTTCAGGTTGCGCGCATCGGCAACGACGCCGTCGGCTTTTACATCGGCATGGAACTGCGTCCCACAACGCATCAGGGATGGATCGTGGGCGTGGTGCCGGAGATGCGCCGTGCGGGTATCGGAACGCAGCTGCTGGTCGCGGCGGCGGACTGGGCGAAGACCGAGGGGTACCGCTCGATCCGCTTCGAGGTGCCGAACACGGTGCGCTCGGTGCTGCAGTTCTCGATCGCCGAGGGCTACGACATCACGGGTGTGCGATACGACCACGATCTGGCGACGAACCTTGTGATCTTCGAGCGTGTGCTCGGAGAGAACGGGTACGAGGGGTAAGGCGCACGGGTTGCCCTTCGGGTCAACCCGTGGCACCCACATTCAACTTAGAATCCGCTGAGGGCTTTTTCGATGCGGTCGAGGACGGCGTCGAGGTCTGCGAGCGCGTCGGTGAGGCGGAGGCTCTCGGCCATTTCGACTTCGTAGCGGACGCCGGGCAGCGCCCAGGAGGCGTAGCCGGATGTGGCGTCGGGAGCGACGAAGCGGTTGCGAAACCACAGGCGTTCACGGAGTCCGGCTTCGGGAGTCCACGCGAGGTCGGTCCAGCGGGTCTGGGCGTTGACGCGGCGCGGGTTGAGGATGCCGTTCTCGAGTGTCGCGACGAGGCGCATGGAGCGGTTATTGAGCCGGTTGGACAGCTGGGTGAGGCGCTCCTGGATGGCCTCGGCCTGCCCGAGGGCGCGGTCAGGGAGTTGGCCGCCACCGATGCCTCGCAGGGCAGACGAGGCTTCGTCGAGCACTCGGTGCGGCTGGGTCGGAAGCAGGTCTGCTCCGGCGAGGCGTGAGGTGATGACTCCGGCCATACGCGAAACCATCAGCGGTGATTCGTAGTCCTCGCCGACGACCTGCTTGTACCAGGTGAGGGTGTCGTACAGCGAGTGGTACGAGGTGCCCTTCGATCCGGACGCGCCGACAGAGATGGAAGGGATGCCGGCGTGGCAGAGGAAGCCGACGTGGTCGGAGCCGCCGCCGAGGGTGCCGATGCGCGGCTCGGTGGCGTCGCGCCCGGACATCTGCGTCCAGAGTTCGTGGACGGTCATCTCGGGGTCGCGCGCCTGGGGCACGACCTTCGCGCTGTCGGCGATGAGGCCCTTGAAACCGGGCCAGCTCGATGAATTGAAGTACGGGCCCATCGCGGCCATGTCGAGGTTGATGTACGCGACGCAGCCGGCGGCGCTGCCCGGCTCGCCGCGGAGGCGGTCGAGGCTGGACTCGACGAACTCGGAAGAACCGATGATGCCGTACTCCTCGGCGGCCCAGCCGGCGAAGACGATCGTGCGCGCCGGGCGGTAACCGTCCTGAGCGAGTTGGCTGAAGACGCGGGCGAGGTCCATGACGCAGATGAGACCGGCGAGCGGGTCGGACGCGCCGTGGACCCAGGCGTCGTGGTGGCCGCCGATGACGATGAACTCGTCGGGCCAGCGTTCGCCCTCGATGGTGCCGAAGACATTCGCGGTGCGGTAGATCCCCCGCTTCTGCTGCACTTCGACGCGGACGCGCAGGTTGTTCTCGCTCGTGAGGCGGTAGGGGAAGTCGAATCCACCCTGCCAGCGGTCGTTGGGAGCCTCCGGGCCGGCCATCCGCGAGAGGATCTTCTCGGCGGCGCCGTAGCCGATGGGCTGGACGGGGATGGTGGGGAGCGCGACCTCGTCGGGGTCGAGGCGCTGGGCGGGGTCAAGGTCCGCAGTCGCCGCGACGAAGGGGGTGAGCGGGTCGCCGGTGTAGTC
>JANSXG010000176.1 GCA_024743075.1 bacterium
ACCTACCAGGGCGACGACTCGCTCTGCGCCGACGCCTCCTGCCCCGCCCCATGCTTCGGCGACGCCAACAACGACGGCGTCGTCGACCTCGCCGACCTCAACGCCGTCCTCGCGGCCTTCGGGCAGGTTTGCCCGTAAGCGTTCGTGTTGTTCAAGCACCTACCGCATCGGCGTCAGCATCAAACCGCTCGGATTCTCAACCGGGACCACGATCTGGCTTTCGACATCTACGAGGTAGCCGTGAAACTCCAAGTCTCCCAACTTGTTGAGCTTCGCCTCGAAGTAGTAGTAATCATCGAAGGTTAGCGCAGGCTTCAACCAAACAGGGAGAGCGCGACCCTCCGCGACGAGCGACTCGACGAGCCGGTAGGCCGCTTCGACTTCACTGTCGGTGAACGTTGTCCCGATGAGTAGATCGTCGTTCTCATAGAGCCGCATGCTGCCGAGCGTGGCCGCCATGATCTCAAGCTGAAGTTCGACAGGAATCTCGCCCGCGAAAATCAAATCCCCGCGGTCCAGCTGACCGGCTATCAGATCCTTCATGATCCCTTGTGCTTGCCGCTCGTTCTCGCTGGGCATTGCCGCGAGTCGCGTCAACACAATCCCGACCACAAGCCCGAGAAGGCCACAACCGATCCACTGATAAGTTCGCTGGTTCACCGTGGAACTCCTCACAATCGTCAACCAACGCTGCGCGCTGCAGCAACGATACTAGCGTACCGGATCGGCTATCCGAGAGGACCCAAAACCCCCCGGCTCGCCATCGCGCAGCCGCAGAGTTTGTAGAGGGCTCGGGCGCCGACCGAGGCGTTCCACTCGCGGTCGCCGTCGGTCGGGCAGACCTCGACGAGGTCGAAGCCGATGACCCGCTTGCCCGCGCGGACCAGGCGTTCGAGGATCAGCGCGTACTCGCCGAAGTTCAGGCCGCCGGGGACGGGCGTGCCGGTGCCGGGGCAGAGCTCGGGCGAGAGGCCGTCGATGTCCACGGTGATGTAGACCAAGTCGGGCAGCTGCTGGATCGCCTCATCGATCAGCGCCATCACGGTTTCGCCCGCGGCCTTCCGGCGCGCCCAGTCCTGGTCGAAGTGCGTGACGACCCGGCCGTCGGTGCGGGCCGGGTGGTTCAGCTCGGCCTCGCAGTAGTCGCGGATGCCGATCATGACGACGCGCTTCAGGTTGGTGCAGCGGTCGAGCGCGTTGTGCAGGATCGAGGCGTGGCTCTGCTCGAAGCCCTCGAAGGCGATGCGCAGGTCCATGTGCGCATCGATCTGCAGAATGCCGAACTTGCCGTTCTCAGCGCCGACGAAGTCATCGACCGCGCGCATCGCGCCCAGCGGCGTGGAGTGGTCGCCGCCGAGCAGCGCAGGGATCTTGCCGGCATCGAGCGTCGCCTTGGTCGACGCGTAGACCGAGTCCTCGACCTTCTTCGAGTAGGCATTGACCTTGGCGAGATCGTCGTCGCTGCCCTCGCCGCCCGCCAGGATGATCGGTTCGGCGATGGCCCTGGCTTCGTTGCTCCAAGTGGAGATCTGTTCATCCGCCTCGCGCAGGAAGATGCCGTGCTCGTACAGCCGGCCGTACTGGTGGTCGAACAGGTCGACCTGCATGGACGCCTCGTGGACGGCTTCGGGCGCGCCGGCGGTGCCGGTGTGGTAGCTGGTGGTCGCGTCGAAAGGGACAGGGGTGATGACGACGAGCGACTGGTCCTCGGTGTGGGGCAGGCCGAAGATGCCGTCGGCGCTAGCCGCGGCGTCTGGGTCGAAGCCGGTCATGGCCGGGGTGGATGCGGAGCTGGTTTCCTGGTGCGTGGTCATGGTTTCGAGTGTACGCCCGCGAGCGCGTATGATGCGCGCGTGAAGTACGCGATCGTCATCCTGACGGGCGGCGCCGACACGCCGGTCGAGTCGCTCGACGCCCTCACGCCGCTGGTCAGCGCGACCACGCCGGCGATGGACCGCGTCAGCACGACCGGTCGCCAGGGCACAGCCCGGACCGTGCTCGACCCGATGTTCGCCGGGACCGGCGCGGGGCTGTGCACGCTGCTGGGCATCGCCGAAGCGCCCAGCGACGGGCAGCTGCGGGCCCGGGCCTCGGGCATCGACCTCGCGCCCGACGACCTCGCGCTGCGCCTGGACCTGGTCTGCACATCGCCCGCGAGCGACGAGAATGATCGCCCGGAGATGCTCGCGCACCAGCCGGAACAACTCTCGACCGCCGAAGCGCGCGTGCTGCTGGCCGACCTCGCCGCGCACTGGAAGCGCACGCTCCCGGAGCGGGCCCAACTGCTGGAGCGCCTGTCGATCCATGTCGGCTCGCGCGGGGCGCACCTGCTGGTCGACCACGGCGGGCCGATCGCCAAGGCCCTCGACGAGTCGCCCCTGCGCTGCGTCGAGCCCGAGACCATCCTCGGCAAGTCGTGGCAGGACTACGCGCCCGAGGGCGCTGCGGGCGAGATCGTCGCCGAGCTCATGGAAGCCAGCCACGCCTGCTTTGAGGGCCACGAGATCAACCGCACGCGCGAAGAGAGCGGCCTGCTCCCGGTCTCGATGGCCTGGATCAGCGGCACGCCTTTGACCGGCGACGCGATCCTGCCGCGCTTCGAGGACACCTTCGGCATTCGCGCGGCGATGGTCAGCCGCTCGCCCCACGCGCTGGGGCTGGCCGATGCGGTGGCGATCGACCGGATCTCGCTGCCCGAGGCCGACACACCGGCCGAGCGCATCGCCTCGCTGGGCGAGTACGCGCGCAGCGCGTTGGACCGCTACGACCTGGTCATCGCCGAGACGGCGGCACCGCTGGAGGCCTCGCTGGCCGGCGACGCCCACGCCAAGGCCGAAGCGCTGGAACTCATCGATCGCACGGTGCTCACGCCGCTGCTGGCGCGCCTCGAGGAAGAGGGCGACAACGAGACCAACCCGGACGAGCCGGGCTTCCGGTGCATGGTCGCCTGCGACCGCACGGTGAGCAGCGACGAGCGCACGCCGCTGGGCGACCCGGTGCCGTTCGCGATGTGCGGCTCGTGGGTGCGCTCGGTGGTGCAGGGGCCGTACAGCGAGGCGGAAGCGCGAGAGTGCGACCTGCACATCGACGACGCCTCGGCGCTGATGGAGTACTTCCTGTTCAGCGGGCTCAAGCGCCCGCGCTCGACGCGCCGCCCCCGGCGCACGCCGTCCCCGACACCGACGGATTCATAGCAACGCGAAAGGACCGGCGTGGTCGCAGGCACGGAAAACCAAAGTTCGAACTGGGTCTGGCTCAACGGCAAGCTGCTGTCGCGCGACGAGGCGAAAGTCTCGGTGTTCGACGCCGGGTTCCAGCACGGCGTGGGCCTGTTTGAGACGATGCACGCGACGATGACCGATGTCGGGCCGCGCGTGTTCCGGATCGAGCAGCACCTGGCGCGCCTGAAGGAGTCGGCGTCGATGCTGCAGCTCACCGAGCAGCTGCGCACCGGAGCGCTGGCCGAGGCGGTGGAGCACGTGGTCGAGCAGACCGGGCTGGTGACCGACTCGACCGATGCGCGCGTCCGCCTCACGCTGACCGGGGGCGACCTGAACCTCCTGCAGCGCGGCGAGGGCCGGTCGATGGACCCGACCATCCTCATCGCGGTCACGCCGGCGGTGAAGTACCCGAAGGACATGTTCGAGAAGGGCGTGCTGGTCACCGTCGCCGACGCGAAGGCCAACCCGCTGAACTTCCACGAGGGCCACAAGACGCTGAACTACTGGTGGCGTCTGCGCGAGCTGCAGACCGCGTCCACCAAGAGCGCGGCCGAAGCGCTCGTGCTGCAGGTGACCAACCACGTCTGCGGCGGCGCGGTCTCCAACCTGTTCGCGGTGATCGACGGCACGCTCGTGACGCCGCTGGCGCGGGGCGAGGAGTCCGAGAGCGACGTGATGAGCCCGGTGCTACCGGGCATCACGCGCAAGGCGATCATCGAGTTCGCCGCGGCCCGCAACATCGGCTGCGACAAGCGCCTGCTGGCGGTCGGCGATGTGCTGGATGCGGACGAGGTGTTCCTGACGAACTCGAGCTGGGGCGTGCTCCCGGTCCGCGCGATCGAGGCGAAGACCATCGGCGCGGGGATGCCCGGTGAGGTGACAAAGGCGCTGCGCGACGCGTGGCTTCAGGCGTTGAAGGTGGAGCCGTGAAGAAGTTCCTGAAGGGTGGCGTGGTCTGAGTCCAATCTCCGATTGGGCGAAGGCCACGGGAGGGACTGAATGACCGTGACTCGTCGCAGACATCGCACCCGGGTCGAATGCCCGGGCCACCTCCGCTTCCTGACCTGGTCCTGCTACCGGCATATGCCGCTGCTCAAGGGAGCGGACGCCCGCGACGTTGTGCTGCGACACATCTTCGAGGCTCGCGCCGATTGCGGATTCAGACTCTTCGCATGGGTGATCATGCCCGACCACATCCACATGCTGCTGCACCCGGACGTCGAACGCGCTGCGGTCCCCAACATCCTGCGCAGGATCAAGGAGCCGTCAGCTCGCGAGATCCTGGCCGAATGGAGAGCGCGCGATGCCGGGATACTCGAACGCATCACCATCCCTCGCGGAACGACGCACTTCTGGCAACGGGGCGGCGGGTTCGACCGGAACATTTTCTCGCGCGAGGAGTTCGAGGAGAAGCTGGAGTACATCCACTCCAACCCCGTCCGTGCGGAGCTTGTGAACGGGACCGGCGTATGGCGCTGGTCGTCGGCATCGAAAGACTCTGACTTCAAGCCTGATCCGGTTCCGGCGCTTTGATCAGAGCGTCCACGTGGCCTTCGCTGCGCTCAGACCACGCCACCCCCTTGGGGGACTGCTATCGCTGCCCCGTCCGGATCACGCGCACGTTGCTGCGTCCTTCGCTCGAACTGCCCGAGAGCTTGCCGAGCAGGCGTCGGATGCCGATGGCCACGGCGAGGACCGCGATCACGATCAGGCCGACGGCGAGGGCGAACAGGCCGAGGATCACGCCGAGGCCGACGAGGATCAGGAAGATGATGGTGCCGAGGATGCGCTTGGGCAGCGACTGCTCGCGCTGGAGCTGCACGAAGCGCGTCCGCGCGGCGGTGCGGAACTGGCTGGCGGCCCCGAACGGGGATCCGGCGCCGGCGAACGGGTTCTGCTGCTGATCAGCGGTCATGCCTGAATTGTAGGGATTCGAGGGCGCGGGATTCCGCGAAGCGGCTTGAAAGCCCGCAATCGCGGTTTATCGCCTGCGACGCCCGGCAGCGCACGCGCCCGCGATCAGAAGCAGGCTCGCGGCCCCCGGTGTGGGGTAGGCCTCGAGCATCTCGTTCATCTTCGAGGGCAGGAAGTCGTTGGTCGGGTCGTCCCAGCGCTTCTGCAGCACGCCGACGAACAGGTCCTTCGACCGGCGCGGGATGTACCTCACGGACACGGGCGTGAAGGAGTCGTCCGGGACGATCTGTTCATCGATGCGCAGGGCGAGATCGTCCTCAGGCTCGGGGCGATAGCGCGACGGGTCGGCGTGGTAGACGGCCTCGATGGAGGCAATCACCCAGATCGAACCGGGGTGTGCCTGCGAGGACGCCGCGGCACGGACCGCGCCGGTCAGGCCGGTGGCGCGGAGGACGGACTGGCCGAGCATGGACGGGCGCCGGATCTCCAGCAGTTCGCGGAGGGAGAGGGTGCGCAAGCCGCCCAAGCGGAAGTCGGCCGGTGCGACGAGGAGTCGCGGTTCGGCGTCGGACCAGACGACAGCGTGTTTCAGGGGATCGGCATCTACAGACTCGGAGGACGGATCGACCGCGCTCGCGTCGGTCGGATGGCACAGGACCCATCCGACCGACGCGATCAGCCAGAGCGCTTTGCGGCTCTGCGTGCCGTATCCCATCGCGGTTTCTCTCCTCGTTCGACGACGCCGCCGCGAGTTCCGGCGGTGCTGTGCGTGCCAAGCATGCCACCGGCGCCCGGGGGCGGCCACGCTCGCGATCGAACCCGACGGAAAAACCGGTAGTATCTGCGCGACTGGCCGAGATATCGGACCCCGCAACGCCCGAAAACACCGCGGGAACGCGGTTTCTCGGCGGATGTGGATGGCCTGTCGGAGGCGTCCGATTCGCC
>JANSXG010000209.1 GCA_024743075.1 bacterium
CCTTGATCGCGCCGACGATCCGCTCGACCAGCGTGGACTGGATGAGCTGGTAGGGGATCTGGTCGATGACGATCTGCTGCTTGCCGTTCTTGAGGTCCTCGATGTGGACCTTGCCTCGGACCACCAGCTTCCCGCGGCCGGTGGAGTAGCCCGCGCCGATGCCGGCGCGACCGCGGATGATGCCGCCGGTCGGGAAGTCGGGTCCCTTGATGCCCAAACGGGTGACGCTGCCGTCTTCGTCGGTCTCGTCGGCCATGAGTTCGGCCAGCGAGATCTCGGGGTTGTCGATCAGGCGCGTGATGCCGTCGAAGACTTCCGACGGGTTGTGGGGCAGCAGGCTCGTCGCCATGCCGACGGCGATCCCGACGCCGCCGTTGATGATCAGGTTCGGGAACTTGCCCGGCAGGACGGTCGGCTCCATGAGCCGGTCGTCGTAGTTGGGCTGGAAGTCGACGGTGTCGAGCTTGATGTCTTCCAGCATGTCCATCGCGCCGTGGTGCATGCGCGCTTCGGTGTATCGCATGGCGGCGGGGGGGTCGCCGTCGATCGAGCCGAAGTTGCCCTGCGAGTCGATCAGCGGGACCGACATCTTCCACTTCTGGGCCATGCCGACCAGGGTCGGGTAGATCACGCCCTCGCCGTGCGGGTGGTAGTTACCCGAGGTATCGCCGGCGATCTTGGCGCACTTGATGTGCTTCTTGCCGGGGCGCAGGTTGAGGTCGTTCATCGCCACGAGGATGCGGCGCTGCGACGGCTTGAGCCCGTCACGGACATCGGGCAGGGCCCGGTCCATGATCGTGGACATCGCGTAGGTGAGGTACGAGTCCTTGAGCTCCGACTCGATCTGCAGGTCGAGCACCTTGCCCAGACCGGGGACCTCGGGGGTCTCGCCGGAATCGGTGTCGATAATGGGGTCGTCAGCCATGTGCGCGAGGGGCCTCTGAGGGATCGTTCAGGCACGGCCCGGGGGCGTCCCCGAGCGACCCGGATTTTACCTGATTTTCAGGGTTTCCGCTCGATTTGGACCCCGCTCGAAACCGCCGGTTTTCGCTTGATTTTCGGGTATTACTGCCCCGCCCGCGAACGCACCGGCACCAGGCGCTTCGGGAGCCACTGCCCGGCCACATACGGGGCCACGAGAATCAGCACCACGCCGATCGGAATCAGGCCGTACTGCGGCTCGGCAAAGCCGATGAAACCCAGGAAGAACAGGGGCGTCGCCGCCAGCGTCGTGACGGCCCAGAGCAGCACGCGGGCCTTGCGACGCACTGCCCGCAGCGTCGGGTGGGGCACCACACAGATGTACATGTACGCGGGGAACACCAACCCGTACGACGAGATGATCAGGTCGTACCAGAACCGCGAGGCGTCGTAGCCGGCTCGCGGCTGCTGCAGGTCGAGCACCGCGTTGCCAAAGAACAGCGCGAAGCAGAACAGGAAACTGAAACAGAACAGTCGGAGCTTGGCCTGGCGCACCGCCGTCGGGCGTCCCTCGGCATCGCGGGGCTTGCTCAGGTCAAACTTGTGGTACCCGCCCGCTCGACCGAGAGCCCGCAGGTGCACACCCGATGTGAACGCGGCCTGCAGAGCGATGTGACCGACGACGTAGTAACTGATCGTGTTGTGGTTGATCAGGCGACCGGCGTAACCGAGCGTCAGCCCGATCATCACGAGGAAGAACACGCCGAAGCCCAGCACCGAGGCGATCGACCCGGTCGGTTCGGGGGTGTCCTGACGCACGCGGTTGATCGTCAGGTCGAGGTACGGGCACAGCAGGAACCCAAAGACGATCGCGGGGGCGAGCTTCCACAGGCCGTACGGGTCGCCGGTCACGCCGACGATGCCGTCGACCGGCGGCAGCGAGAACGCCGCCTGATCGCCGCTGGTGAGCCCGGAGGCGATGGCGAAGCCGATCGACGCCAGCCAAACGAACCCTGCGGCCCACCACGACGCGCGCCAGGGCAGCAGCGCGAAGAGGATCACCAAGGCCGCGAAAACCGCCGTGGAGATCGAGACCATCGGGGCCGCGATCGGCAGCTGCGAGATGTGGCTGCGGATCAGGAAACTGACCACGTAGAGCTGGAACGCGATCGTGACGACGCTGAACGCCATGCAGGCGATGTCGTGCTGGGTCGTGAGCTTCACCGACGAGCGGGGCTCCCAGGTCGCCGGATCGCGCGAGGTGCCGGGCCGGAGGATCAGCCCGACCGACGCCGCACCGATCACATTCGGGATCGCGAAGACCAGCCAGGCGACCCAGCCGAAATCACGGGTCAGGTAGTACGGGAACCACATCCCGATGACCCATGTCCACGAACTGGCGAGGAACAGGGCCGGCAGGACCGCGCGGAGCGTGCTCGGCGCGAGCCGGGAGGGCGTGGACGGGGTTCCGGAAGCGGTGCTCATCATGCCAATGTAGGCGGCTTACGCGTCGAGCGTGACCTTGGGGACCGCCCGCTGACGGTCATCGTCGAGCTGGAAGTACTCCGAGCGGGAGAACCCGAACGCCCCGGCGATCAGGTTCGACGGGAACATCTCGACCAGCTGGTTCAGCTCGCGCACGTTGCCGTTGAAAAACCGCCTCGCCGCGGCGATCCGGTCCTCGGTGTTCGCCAGCTCCGCCTGCAGCTGGCGGAAGTTCTTGTCGGACTTGAGCTCGGGGTAGTCCTCGACGACCACGAAGATCCGGCGCAGCCCCTCGATCAGCGCCTGCTCGTCGCGCGACTGTGAGCTGAGGTCGTCGTGCTCGGCGGCGGCCTGGTTGCGCAGCCTCGTGACCTGCTCCAGCGTCTCGCGCTCGTGGGTCGCGTAGCCCTTCACGGTCTCGACGAGGTTCGGGATCAGCTCGTAGCGCCGCTTGAGCTCGACATCAACATCCGACCACGACTCACGCATGTGGGCCCGGATGCTGACCAGCCGGTTGTAGATCGCCAGCACGTAGATCAAGGGCAGCAGGACGACCACGCCGACGACGATCAGGATGATGACGGGGGGGCTCATGGCGAAGAGTCTACTCCCCACCGCTCCCGCAGCGTCGCCAGTAGGTGCTCCGGCCACAGCTCGAAGAACCGCTCCGCCCACGCGATCGCCTGCTCGAAGTGCTCCGGCTGCCAGCGCGAGCGTCCGTCGCTCAGGCAGATCCGGCTGTTCTCCATATCGATCGCCGGGAGCCCCGGCACCGGAGAGCCCTGCAGGAAGTGGTCCATCATCCGCGGCGTGATCAGGTCGTACGCGAACCGCTTGTCCGGCGACTTCACGCAGAACTTCTTGCTGAACTCCGAGGACTCGAAGTCGATGTCGTCGAAGCCGATCATGTCGGTGAACTTGTCGAACAGGTTCTCGCGGCGCACGAGCACGTCCGGCACGATCCGGTACGGCAGTTCGATGATCAGGTAGCTGAAGTGGTAGGTGCGTGTGCTGCGGTTCTTGCCGGTGCCGCTGGTGACCTTGTAAGTGAAGTCGCCGGCCTGCGCGTACGAGTTTTCACCGAACACATCGAGCGCGCCCGCCATCGTGTCGTAGGCGGCGCGAGAGTGGCCGCGCCGAAAGATCTCAAAGTGCGCGTACTGCTCGTCGTGGTCGCGGAACCTCTGCTCGCTGAACCGCCACCCGCGCTTCGCGGCGATGGCGCTCAGCGCGGCGATCCGTTCTTGTCGCTTCTTGTGCGCGTGGATCGCGACGACCACACCCAGCGCAATCACCGCGATGATCACAACGACAGCAAGAACACCTTCCATGTCGACAAGTGTAACCGGGTGGCAACCGGGCCCGAACGGTTTGTAGGGGATCGACCGACTGTGCGGTCAGACCGTGCCGCGGACAGCGGTCTTGCGACCGGCCTTCTTGCGATCCTTGTGGTGCTGTTTCGGTGTGACGTGGAACGTCACCTTGCAGCGCCCGACCCGCTTCTCCGTCTCCGAGGGCTTGCTCGGCGGCTGGAAGATGTTGATCGTCAGGTCGAGGTTGAACTCGCCGCCGTTCTTCAGAAGCGCTTCAAGTTCCTCGTCCTTGTCGAGGACGCGGTAGACGGCCGGGCCGAAGCAGGGGCGCAAGAACTTGTAGTGCAGTTCCTTGCAAACGACGGTGTAGTCCTTGCCGGCCTTCTGGAAGATGTACATGCCTCCGGCGACCTCGGAGTTGCCCAAGAGGGCGGCGCCGGCCATCGCGTTGTACCAGTTCTTGTTGAACCGGCGGAAAGGC
>JANSXG010000190.1 GCA_024743075.1 bacterium
CGACATCGTCCGCGGCACCGCTGAGTTCGAGGGCGAACACCTCGTCCACGCGCGCCACGGCGGCGAAGTCACCGCCATCACGGCCGACAACATCTACATCTCCACCGGCACCCGACCGGCCCGACCCGCCAGCATCCCCTTCGACGACGATTACATCGTCGACGCCGACGGAATCCTCCGCCTGTCGAAACTGCCGCGAACGCTTACGGTCGTCGGCGGCGGGGTCATCGGCACCGAGTACGCGTCGATGATGCAGGCGCTGGGCGTCAAGGTCACGCTCATCGAGGGCCAGAACCACCTCCTCGGCTTCCTCGACCCCGAGATCCGCGAGGCGCTCCAGTATCACCTGCGCAACATCGGCATGACCCTCCGCCTCGGCGAGAAGGTCACCCGCGTGCAGCTCATCGAAGCCCCGGCCGGCTCACGCTCCTCGACCGGCAAACTGGTCGAGGCCACACTCGAGTCCGGCAAGACCATCCGCTCCGAGTGTCTTCTCTACGCGATCGGGAGACAGGGCGCGACCGACTCACTCAAGCTCGACTCCATTGGGGTCAACGCCGACAACCGCGGGCGGATCAGGGTCAACGGCAACTATCAGGTCATGCGCGAGGGCTCGGACGAACCGATCGAGCACATCTACGCCGGCGGCGACGTCATCGGGTTCCCTGCTCTTGCTTCCACCTCCATGGAGCAGGGACGCCTCGCCGCCTGCCACATGTTCGGCAAACCGACCAGTTCCGTCCCGGAACTCTTCCCCTACGGCATCTACGCCATCCCGGAGATCTCCACCGTCGGCTGGACCGAGCAGCAACTGACCGACCAGGACATCCCGTTCGAAACGGGCATCGCCAACTACCGCGAGATCGCCCGTGGTCAGTTGCTCGGCGACCAGATCGGCATGCTCAAGCTGCTGATCCATCAGGAGACCCGCCACATCCTCGGGGTGCACTGCATCGGGACGGGCTCGACCGAGATCATCCATATCGGCCAGGCGGTCATGGCCCTCAACGGCACCGTGGACTACTTCATCAACACGGTGTTCAACTACCCGACGCTGGCCGAGTGCTACAAGGTCGCCGCGCTCAATTGCGTGAACAAACTGCAGCACGTGTAAGCGGCGCTCAGATCGCCCAGTCGGACGATTCGCTGTGTTCCTCGACGCTGACGGCCGAAGCCATGTAGTCGCGGAAGCGGTCGCTCAGCGATTCATCGAGGCTCGCGACGACCGAGCGGAGTTGGTCGGCGTCCAGCCGCGCGATGTGACACACCGGGTCGCCGGGTTTGACCGCCGGGAGCGTTGTCATTCCGAGGACGATCCCCGACGCGCTGGAGAGAAGCAGATTCTTCTCTCTCCCAACCAGATCCGTATTCGTCGCGACCGGCTGGCCTTTGGCCACAACATCGCCCGGTGACACGTGAAAACGGAGCACGCCGCCGTGGACCGCTCGGAGCCAGGTTGTCTCGCGAACGATCGCCTGGTAACGGGCCGGCTTGCGCCGGCCCTTGACCATGCCGAGCGCGATCAGCACATTCCGGATGCCTCGCACCCCGACCTCGACCATAGTGGGCTCGATCTTCCAGACCTCGCCGGCCTCGAGGATGATCGTCGGGACCCCGGCGTCGGTTGCGGCTCGGCGCATCGAGCCGTCCGGCCCCTTGCCATGAATAACCAGCTCCGTACCGAACGACTCGGCGAGCAGGCGCGTCTCGTGCTGATCGAGATCGGCGCGGACGTTCGGGAAGTTCGTGCGACGCACCGCCGCCGAATGCAGATCGATGCAGTAGTCGCAGCGTCGAATGACCTGCTCGAAGACCGCGTTGGCAACCCGAGCCGTCAGGCTGCCTCCCCCTGATCCGGGAAAACTACGGTTCAGATCGCGACGGTCCGGCATGTAGCGGCTGAACCGCTCGAATCCGAGCACATTCACTACCGGCACCAGGACCAGCGTGCCCTTGCTGAGTTTGAAGCCCGGGTCGAGGACCAATTGCCGAACCACGCCCATCCCGTTGATCTCGTCGCCGTGGACCGAAGCGGTAACGGCGACCACGGGGCCGGGTTCCTTGGCGCGAACGATATGGACGGGCATCACGACCGGGTGCCCGCTGTAGGTTTCGCTGATCGTCAGATCGACCGTGCGCTGCGAGCCGAGATTGACGCGCTTGCCACCGATCTCGAACGTCTTGCGAGCCTTTATGTCACGGAAGCTCACTTCTCGGTCTCCGGATTCTCGATACGCGGCTTCTTCGTGCCGGCCCTCTTGCGAAGCTTCGACTTAGGCTTCTTGCTCGGCGCGGGCATGAGCGTGCGAATCTCGTCGAGTTTGCCGAAGCAAAGCAGGACATCGCCCTCCTCGATCTGTCGTCCCCCCGACGGGTTCGAGACCACCTTGCGCCCACGTCGGATGCTCAGGACGGTGATATCGCGCTCGCGGAGTTTCGTTTCGCTCAACGGTTTCCCCGCGAGCGAGGATCGTGGCACGATCGGCAATTCGACGACACCGTAGCCCTTGCTCGAGGCCAAGCGGTAGCGCAGATCCACCTCCGAGAACTGCACGCGCTGCTCGATGTGCTCGATGATCGCGCCGGCCACATCCACCCCGCTGGCGGTTTCGATGCCCTCGAGCCCCGGCGATGAATTGACCTCCATGACCTGCGGTCCGTCCTTGCCCTCGAGCATGTCGACGCCCGCGACCTGCAGCCCCAGCACCTGCGCCGCGACCACCGCGGTCTCGCGGTACTCCTCGGGCAAGTCGATCGACTCGGCGAGGCCACCGCGATGGACGTTCGAGCGGAACTCCGTGCCCTGCGCGGTCCGGCGCATGGCCGCGACCACGCGATCCCCGACCACGAAGGCGCGGACGTCTTTGCCCTTGCTCTCGGCGACGAATTTCTGGATCAGCACGTTCTGGCGCGCCGACTGGAGCGTCTCGATGATCGCCTCGGCGACCTTCTGGGTCTCCGCAAGGATCACGCCGACGCCCTGTGTCCCCTCTAGGAGTTTGATGATGACCGGAGCGCCGCCGACGCGCTCGATCGCGTCCAGAATGTCGTAGCGGTCGCGCACGAACGCCGTGTCGGGGATGCCGATGTCGTAGCGTGAGAGCATCTGCAGGGAGCGGAGCTTGTCGCGCGAATAGGTGATGCCGGCCGCCGGCGCGAGCGAGAAGACGCCCATCTGCTCGAACTGGCGGACCACCGCCGTGCCAAAGTAGGTCACCGAAGCACCGATGCGCGGGATGACCGCGTCGTACGTCGACACCGCCTTGCCGCGGAACAGCAGGTCTGGCGCGCCGTGTTCGATGTGGATCGAAAACCGCAGCGTGTTGAGCACCCGAGCGGTGTGACCTCGCTGAGCCGCCGCTTCACGGAGACGCTTGGTGCTGTAACTCTTCGGGGCCCGGGAGAGGATCGCGATCTTCATAATGACCGATCCTACCCGGACTCAGTCGCCCTTGGCACTTTTCTTGCGGCGCGGCCGCTTCCTCGGCCTCGTCGAGACCAGATACATGCTCGCCGCATCAACCAGGAACCGGTCCGCCAGCGCACGACGCCCGAGCAGCATCCGGCACAACATGCCCTTGCGACACACCAGGCTGACCTCGACCTCGAACTCGTTCTCGCCCACGGCGAGCTTGAGCGGCACGACAAACCGTTCCTGCGCGTGCCCGGTCGAACTCCTCACCGTGCTCGTGCGGACGATCGGCGCTTCCAGCCGGTCGCTCAGCCGACGCCCGTGTCGATCAAGCGCAATGTGAAAACTCACACGATCGCCGTCGATCCGTTCAACATCGCTCACGTGAAGAGCGCTCGTGTTCGCCCCGCTGTCGATCTTGGCGCGGATCGGCCCAATGCCCAATTCAGGAAAGAACACCGCCTCACGCCACCCGATCAGCGGAAGCCCATGATTCCCGTTGGATGTGTTCGTCGATTCAGCCGTCACGCCTTCATGCTAGCGTGACGGCCGCCGGCCGGCCCTCAGGAATCAAGATCAACCGGCTCGCTGGCAAGGTCCGTTGCCGATTCGCCCGACCGCTGAGGAACCCACGACCCCGGCTCGGGGTTTTTGAAGGTCAGTCCGGTCGACTGCGCCCACTCGTAGGTGTAGAAGACCGCGCGGTACTCGTGCAGGTCTTCCCAGTCGCCGCCGCCGAACTCCAGCGTGCGCCCCGCCCATCGGACGACATCCGCGCCCGCAGCAGCTGCGAACTGGCGGAGCTTCGGGTCCGGCGCGCCCGACTCGTCCGGCTCCAGGCACGGCGCGGTCGTGAACCGCGTCATCCCGATGATGATCAGGCCCTCTTCCTGCGGCACAAGTTTGAGCTCATCCACGCTCATGACCCGCTCGAAGCGGACCTCGCTCGGCTCGCGCTCGATCGGCTCGTAGTTGCTCATCGGCTTGTAGTTCATCGACCACAGGCCTGGGTCGCTGCGACACCCGGTCAGCGACGAGAAGGTGACGAGCAGCCCGGAACAGATAAGAAGAGCAGATGAGCGACGCATGCGAACATTCCCTTGGCTCAAGAGGACAATTTCAGGCTGCGTAGCAGCGCTCCCGCGCTTTCGTCCGAAACCGAGGTATCGCTCGCTTGGCGTTTCGATCAATCGCCCGCGGGCCGTCGGAAGGCATGCTCCGGGCAAGCCCTGCGGTCTGTGACGCGTCCGTATATCCGCGATGGCGTCTGGATCCGCTCAGGAACGCCCGAACTGACGCTCCAGTTCGCTGACGCTCAGCCGGATGGCCGTCGGGCGTCCGTGAGGGCAGTTGCTCGACCGCTCGATCTCCGCTCGCAACTTCAGCAGTTCGCCGAGTTCCTCATCCGTCATCCGGTCTCCGGCCTTGACCGCCGCCTTGCAAGCCATCATGTCGAGGATCTCGTGCAGCGCCTCCTCGCTCCCGATCGCGAAGCCCTCGGCCTCGCAGCGTTCGAGCAGCTCCTCGACGAACGGCCCCGGCTCCACACCTTTCTCGAACAGAAACGTCGGGAACGACTGCACGCTCACGCTCGATGGCCCGGCTCCGTGCGCATCGATCCCGAGTCGCTCGAACAGCTCCCCCGTTTGCTCCAGCAGGTCGACCCGACCCTCCGTCGTGCCCACTACGGTCGGCATCAGCAGACGCTGCGACTCCAGCGACCCTTTCGAGGCAATCCGATCCTTGAGCTTCTCAAACATCACCCGCTCGTGCAGCGCGTGCTGATCGA
>JANSXG010000135.1 GCA_024743075.1 bacterium
ATGTGAACGTGACCTGGCGCGTCGCCGATCCGCGGACGTTCTACCGCCGGTTCAACGCGGGTGTCGCCGGGCGTGATCCCGAGCAGCAGTACGAGCGGGCCGGCGAGATGCTCGAGGGCAAGCTCCGCAGTTCGCTCTCGGCCGTCAGCGACTACTCGCTCGTTGATCTGTTTAACCCGGAGCAGTCGAAGCTCCCGGAACTCGAACAACGCATCCTCGATGGCATCAACACATCGAGCGGGGATGACCCTCTCACCGCTTACGGCGTCGAGGTGGGCAGCGTCTACATCACGCAGGTCACGCTGCCCGAAGAGGTGACACGCAACGTCATTCAGCGCATGGAAGCCGAGCGGACCCGTATCGCCGCCGATGCCCGTTCCGAAGGGCGTGCCAGCGCGGAGCAGATCCGCAAGGACGCGCAAGCCGCGGCGGATCGCATTCTGACCTTCGCGAACCTCCGGGCTTCGGAGATCCGGACGCAGGGCGACAAGGAAGCCACCGAGTTCCTCGCCATCCAGGCTGAGGACCCGGTGCTCGCCGAGTTCCTGAAGCGTGTGGACTTCATCGCCAACGGCCTCTCGACCAACATCACCTGGATCGCCGACCAGGGCCTGATGGGCTGGGACATGTTCAACAGCGAGTATCTGCGCGAGGTCGTGAACCACGGGGAAGCGAACAAGAGCGGCTCCGGCGAGGGCGCGAACTGATGAACGATCAGAACACGCCCAACCCGCCCGGCGATCTGCCAGATGACGGCGAACTGAACCTCGGCGACGCCTCCTCGGTTGAGGAGATGCAGGTCGAGGAACGGCGCGGAGCGTCGCTCACGCTCACCGAAGAAAACGATGCCCGCACCGAGCGGTCGGCGTCGATGGCGATGGCCAACCGCTCGCTCGCCGACGCGCTGCAGGCGACCTATCGGGTCCTGCAGATCGTCATGTTCGTGCTCGTTGGCCTGTTCGTGCTGAACGGTTTTCAGTCCGTCGGCGAGTCGGAGAGCGGTGTCGAAACGCGGTTCGGCCGGATCGTTGCGACGGACCTTGAGCCCGGCTTCCATTTCGCGCTCCCGCGTCCGTTCGGCTCGATCCAGAAGGTTGATGTGAGCACGGTTCGGGTGACAGTCCGTGACTGGTTCTTCCCGAGGCTGACCGCCGCCCAGCAGGCACAGGACTTCACCCAGATCGGGCGAGGGCGTGGCGTGCTGACGCCCGGAGTGGACGGTTCGCTGATCACAGCCGATCGCAGCCTTGCCCACGCACGGTTCGAGGTGAATTACTCACGCAGCGAGCCGAGCACCTTCCTGGCAAACGTCCACCCCGACGACGAGGCCGCCATCGTACAGAGCGCGATCCACTCCGCGATCGTGCAGACGGTGGCCGAGGTCTCGATCGACGATCTTCTTCGACGCGGCGCTTCGGCCAATGATGAGAGCAGTTCCGCATCCGCTCGCACGAGCCTGATCGAAGAGCGGATCCGGCGCATCGCGCAGAACAACCTCGATCGCATCGGCGGCGAGGACGCGGACGGCATCCCGGTCGGGGCCGGCATCGATATCAGTTCGGTGCAGCTCACTCAGGCGTACCCGCCGCTCCCGGTCGTGCAGCAGTTCAACGAGGTCAACAACGCGGTCTCGCAGGCCGAATCAGAGAGCCAGAACGCCCGCCGTGACCGGACGGACATCCTCTCGCAGGCGGCTGGGCCAGCCGCGGAGACGCTCCTGCAACTCATCGACAATTACGAGGCGTATATTGCTCTCGGTCGCGAGGCAGAGGCCGAGCAGACGCTGCAGACGATCTTCGCGGTCATCGACGGCGAGTACCGCACCGAACCGCTTCGGATCGAAGACCCGCTGACCGGTGAGCCGATCACCGTCGCGGGAACCGACGAGCCGAGGAACTTCGGCAACGTGACGGTTCAGGGGCAGGTCGCCACACAGATCCGCGATGCCGAATCGTATCGCGTCGAAGTGGTCAACAGGGCGAAGCAGGAGCAGAACCGCTTCGCGATCGCCCTTGAGCAGTACCGGGCGAACCCGGCGTTGTTCGTGACCGACCGCTGGGGCAACGCCATGGCGCAGCTGAACAGCAGGTCTTTCGTCGAGCGATTCATGCTGCCCTCGGGATCCAGTTCCGTGCAATTGCTGCTCAACGACGACCCGGCGATCGCGAGGCGTGCCGAGCGCGCACGCAACCAGCGTGACGCCGAGGCCGCGCGTGAGCGAGCCGAAAGTCGCTTCCAGTAAGTCTCCGCCGGGAGCGTCCGGCACACCCTACGGAAACCGCATGACTCAACTCCAGACCGAGCAGGACCAGACCAGCGCACGCACCGGCGACAAGCCGGTGGTCATCGCGCACAACCTCTCGAAGACCTTCAAGGACTTCTGGATGCGCAGCCGCGCGGTGGCGGTGGACGAGGTCAGTTTCGAGATCCGCCCCGGTGAGATCTTTGGCCTGCTCGGACCGAACGGCTCGGGCAAGTCGACCACCATCAAAATGATCCTCGGACTGCTGAAGAAGAGCGGGGGTCGTCTGGCGGTGTTCGGCAAGCCGCCGTCGGATGTCACGATCAAGAAGCGCATCGGTTACCTGCCGGAAGAGTCGTACCTCTACCCGTTCCTCAACGCCCGCGAGACGCTCGAGTATTACGGAAAGCTTTTCAAGCTCGAGCACAAGGTGCGGCGCCGTCGCATCGACGAACTGCTGGACATGGTCGGACTCGCCGGCGTGCAGCACCGGCAGGTCCGCGAGTACTCAAAGGGCATGCAGCGCCGCATCGGCCTCGCCCAGGCGCTCATCAACGACCCCGAATTCCTGATCCTCGACGAGCCGACGACCGGTCTCGACCCGATCGGCACCAAGCAGGTCAACGACCTCATCCGCCACCTCGGCGAGCGCGGCAAGACGATCCTTCTGTCGTCACACCTGCTCAGCGACGTCGAAGACGTGGTCGATCGCATGGTCATCCTCTACGGCGGCAAGATCCGCGCGGCCGGCACCTGCGACGAACTCCTCGCGAGCCGCACGCGATCAGTCATTGAGACCGAGGCTCTGGACGAGGAGACCATCGAGGAGATCCGTGCGGTGCTCGAGCGTCGCGCCAAACACCTTGATCGCGTTCATCCGGCGCGTCAGAAGCTCGAGGAGTTGTTTGTCGGGCTGGTGGAGCGTGCACGCACCGAGCGGGCCGCGACGTCCGGTGCCCAGCACGGCGGCTCGACCGCGGCGTTCCTCGGCGGCGCGTCGGCGTCCGGCGAGGTTGATGCCGAACAACTGATCTCCAGCCTCACCGACGCCTCCAAGCCCGAAGCCGAGGACGAGATGAAGACCGAGGCGACGGCCGCGACAGCAGGCCCTTCTGGGGCCGAAGACGCGGGCGACGCCGTCATCGACGAACTGCTCGGTGATCTCTACGAGGACGACGCCCCGCAACCCGCAGCCGAGCGATCGGCGGACGTCAGCGAGGAGGCGCGCTCTGAAGACGTCGATTCCAGCGTGATCGAAGGCCTGCTCGGAGATTCCGACTCGGATGACGACAAGGGCAAGCAGCCGTGAAGTTTTCTGAACTCTGGCAACGCCTCGATCTTCTGCAGAAGACGCTGCGGTTCAAGATCATCGCGACCGTTGCGGTGCTCGTGGTCTCGATCGGGACGTACGCCGGCATCGTGATTTCGATGAACTCGGCGCTGCCCGAGCAGACGCAGTCCGAGCAGGCCGCGCCCGAAACCGAGGCCCCCGAGTCCGACCGGATCGGGCGGGACACCACGGAACTGCTTGAGCAGCGTCTTGAGGCCCGGATCGCCGCGGCACAGCAGGAGCGCCCGATCGAGGTCGTGGTGGCGGCTGTCTTCGTCGTGGCGACCTTGTTCATCCTCGCCGCGATCTGGCTCGGACTGGCCATCACCTACCTCGGCCTGGCGTTGCTGGCGGCGGGCATCGCGTTCCCGATGTCATTGATTCCCGGCGTCTCTGGGCTGGGCAAACTGGCGTTGGGCGTGATCCCGCTCGTCTTTATTCTCGTGACCATGCTCGAACTCGCCCGCCTGCTGCTTGGGGCGTCGCACCCGGTCTTCGCGATCGCGCGCAACCTGCTCAACGAAGCGGTCCGGATGAAAATCAGCCTGGTTTTCATCGTGATCCTTCTGATCCTCTTGGCGTTCATCCCGAGCGTGCTCAATGAAGAACAGCCGCTGCGATACCGCGTGCAGCAGTGGATGCAGTACGGCGCAGGCTTCGGCTACATGATCCTCGCGCTGATGACGGTGTTCTTCTGCGCGGCCTCGGTCGCGTTCGAGCAGCGCGACAAGATCATCTGGCAGACGGCAACCAAACCGGTCCCGGCGTGGGCGTACATCGGCGGCAAGTGGGTCGGCGTGATGATCCTCAACGCCATCCTGCTGCTCGTCGTATCCGGTGGCGTGTTCCTCTTCACGAAGTACCTCGAACTTCAGCCGGCCCAGGGCGAGGTCGCGTACCACCGCGTGGTCGATCAGTCCGTGGAGGGCGGCATCCGCAACACCTCCATCATGGAGGACGGGAGGGACTCCCGGACGCTCGACCGACGCCTGCTCGAAGACCAGGTGCTGGTCGCCCGCGTAGGGCGAGAGCCGCTGCTCGAGGTCATCGACGACGAACGGCTTGAGCAGGCCGTCGAGCGTCGCCTCGCACAGATGAAGTCCAACGATCCGTCGGTTGAGATCAACGAGGACCTGCGATCCGCCCTCCGCCAGGACCTTCGCAGAGAGGCGGAAACCCTTCGTCGAGCGGTGCGCCTCGGCGAAGCCCGAATTTTCACATTCGCCGGTCTCGAGGAATTCGTTGGCAGCGATATCGACTTCACCCTCCGGTACCAGATCCAAGCCGGCTCGAACGATCCGTCGGCTCTGTACCGCCTCGGGTTTCGCGTCAACGGCCAACTCTGGCCGCCGCCCATGGGCGAGCGTCAGCAGGCGGGTGTTCGTCAGGTCGGCCTGAAGGTCACACAGCTCATGCGGATTCCCTCGGCAGCGCTGAGCGGCGACGGGTTGCTACAGGTCGAGGTCTTCAACTTCCCGGAGAACCCGCAGACCTTCGTCTTCCCTCCCGACGGCCTCGAACTGCTGTACCCGGCCGGCGGCTACGAACTGAACTTCACACGCATCTGCACGGTCCTGCTCATCAAGCTGGGATTCATCGCCGCGGTCGCGATCGCGATGGCCACGTTCGTGAGTTTCCCGGTCGCGGTCGTCGTCACACTCTGCGTGCTGTTCGCGACCGAGAGCGCCGGGTACATGGCTCAGTCGCTCGATTCCTTCGCGACGACGACGCCGGAAGGCAACATACTGCCTCTTCAGATGATCGCCAAAGGCGTAACCGAAGTGGTTGTCTGGATGACGGGGCCGTACGTCTCGCTCCGACCGATCGAGAGCCTGTCGGATGGGCGCCTGCTCGGGTGGCGTGACCTCCTGCAGACGGTCGCGGTCATCGGGATCTGGACTGTCGTCGCGCTGGCGTCAGGCACGCTGGTGTTTCGCCAGCGCGAACTGGGCATCTATTCGGGCCACTGACGGCTCGGCGAGCGTCCGAACGAATCGGACGTTCGTGCGTAGTGTTGATCAGGGGCGCTTGGCGCCCTTGAAAGGAGTCTGGTCTCGTGAACCAATCCAACCGCATGGTGCAGGGTATCTGCTCGCTCGTCTTGCTCTTCTGCCTGATCGGGTCGGGGTTGGTGGCGACCCAGGTCAGCGCGGAGGCCGGACGCGCGCAGCTCACCTACACCGACAACGCGACCGAGGGTGATCCGCCCGAGGTCGCTGCCGGCATCGCCATGGGCGCGTTCCGCGGCCTGTTCGTGAACTACCTCTGGATGCGCGCCGACCGGCTGAAGCAGGAGGGCAAGTTCCACGAGGCATACGAGCTGTCCGCCGCGATCACGCGTCTCCAACCACGCTTCCCGCGCGTGTGGTCGTTCCACGCGTGGAACATGGCCTACAACATCTCCGTCGCGACCTCGACCCGCGAGGAAAGATGGCAGTGGGTGAAGGCCGGAATCGAGCTGCTTCGCCAGGAGGGCATCCCCAAGAACCCGAACGATGTGCAGCTTCACCGCGAATTGGCGTGGATCTTCAACCACAAGGTCCAGGGGTTCATGGACGATGCGAACCGCTATTACAAGAAGCAACTCGCAAGGGAGTGGCACATGCTGCTCGGCGAGCCGCCGCGGCTTCAGTCGGGCAACGAAGCCGCGACGCAGCAGATGGTCGACTGGCTCGAAGAGGTCGTGTCAGCGCCCGAGACGCTCGGGGGCGTGATCGATCGCGAACTCGCCGATCGCAACCGGGACGTCATCGAAGAGAACCGCCTCGGCATCGAGGATTCGCTCGTCAATGAGTTGGCGACGCGCATCGTTGACGAAGCCGGGCTGGAGTTGAATTACGACCTGCTGGAGCTCTACGCGGTCCAGCAGGCGCTCGACAACTCCTGGTTTACGCAGTCGGCTGAAGAGGGTGGCATCCCGTTCGCCCGCGAAGGCGCGGAGCGCCAGCTCGCGCAGCGTGGGGACTCGAACTCCGTGTTCACCGAGCTCTACCGGGACGAGAAGTACGCGGACACGGTCGGCGAAGACGGCGAAATCGTCATGCCGGGTGCGTGGTCCCGACTGATCCCGCACGTCCGCAAGCGCGTGCTCGTCGACGAGTACAACATGTCCCCTACACGCATGCAGCGGTACACCGCCAAGTTCGGTCCGCTCGACTGGCGCCACCCGTCGTCGCACGCCGTGTACTGGTCGCACCGAGGCGTCGAACTCGGACTGCAGCGTCGAGGCGTCCGGAACTTCAACACGCTCAACACCGACCGGATCACCATGCACTCACTGCAGGAGCTCTTCCGCTCCGGCACGGTCATGTACGACCCGATCCGCGACACCCATCTGACGATGGTGTCGTTGCACTACATCCCGTCGTACGCGGAGATCGTTCTCGAGGTCGCGGCACGCGGCGGGCGGTCGCAGGATGAGAGCCGGGCGTTCCGCACCTACATCCAGGGCCTCCAGAACTTCCTGAAGGACGCGATCCGCACCACTTACCGGTTCGGGGATATCGAGCAGGCCAATTACTGGTTTACCGAGCTGCGTGAATTCCCCGGCCTGAACGTCAACGATCCTGCTCTCTTCGAGGACTTGGGCCTCGACCTGGCCACTTTCGTCCGGAAACAGCTCGAAGAGGACGACCGCTTCACGATCCCGCACGTCGCGGCGTCGGAAGTTGAAATGGCCCTCCGGGGCGCGTTTCTGAACGGTCTGCTCAACGGGGATCGCCAAGCCTTCGAGGGCAACATCGAATACGCCCGCCAGGTTCACAAGCGGTACTTCGACCTCCAGGACCAGGTCACGCTCGTCGATCGCGATCGCAACCGCATGGACGAGATGCACCCGGACTTCGCCATCGCCGCCGGCGAGGTGTTTCTTCGCATCCTCGCCTACAGCGACATCGAAATCTTCCAGAGTTCGCTGATGTACCAGCGGGTACCGTCGAGCATCCAGCGGGTCGTCTACGACGCGCTCATCAGCGTCTTCGCCCAGCAGGGCGTCCCGCCCCAACTCCTAGCGGAGATGTTCCCCGAGCCCCCCGGAATGGAGCAGTATCGCGCGGAACTGAACCGCAAGCTGCGGGATCAGGAAGAGGGTCGCAAGGCCGCGATGGATCGGCTGGAGCAGCAGTGAGCCGGGGCGCGATGGATCTGATCGGGCTCGATCCGTCGCTCGGCGCGACGGTCGGTGTGCGTCTGCGGTCCAACGATGTTCTCCCGATCCGGCACATCATCGGCGTCGGACGCAACTACAAGGCACACGCCGATGAGCAGGGCGCCGCTGTCCCCGATCGGCCGATGCTGTTCACCAAGAACCCCGCCGCGGGGTGCCTGACAGGGGAGCCGATCCGCATCCCGCGCGTCTGTTCGGACAAGGTCCTGACGGGCGCAGACGCCCACGGCGAACGAGAACAGGTCGACTTCGAGGGTGAACTCGCCATCGTGATCGGTAAGCCTTGTCGCGACCTGGATCCCGAAACCATCCTCGATGCCGGCGGCCCGATTCTCGGAGTCACCTGCGCCAACGACGTTTCCGCCCGCTGGTGGCAGAAATCCGGGTCCGGCGGCCAGTTCTGCCGGGGGAAGAGTTTCGATACCTTCTGTCCCCTTGGGCCCGGTGTCGTCCCGCTGGATGCGCTGGACAGCCCCGTTGACGATTTGCGCCTCACCACCCGGCTCAACGGCGAGGTCATGCAGGATGATTCCACCGCGAGCATGATCTTCCCGGTTGCGGAACTCGTCGCCGAGATTAGTCGCGGCACTACGCTGCTTCCCGGCACGGTCATACTGACCGGCACCCCCAGCGGAGTGGGGATGGCCCGGAGTCCTCAGGTTTTTCTGTCGGACGGGGACACCGTCGAGATCGAGATCGAGGGCATCGGCACGCTCTCGAACCCCGTGCAGCGGGCGTTTTCCTACTGATTCGAGACAAGCCGGCCGTCGGTCGGCATCTTCCGAACAGGGTAGGATGGCCGCTCTGCAGGGCCGGTCTTCCGCCCTCGCGATGCCTCTGTTTCCAGCCCGGAGCCGCCAGTCCATGTCATCCCACGGATCGACCCAGACCGCCTACACCTCAGCGAAGGTACGCCAGCAGTTCATCGACTACTTCACCGAGCGTGCCGGGCACTCGTTCGTGCCCTCGTCGCCGGTCGTGCCGCACGACGACCCGACGCTGCTGTTCACCAACGCCGGGATGAACCAGTTCAAGCCCGCCTTCCTCGGTCAGATCCAGCCGGGCAGCCCTCTGGAGGGACTCAGCC
>JANSXG010000220.1 GCA_024743075.1 bacterium
AGCTCATCGACCTTGACCTGACCGAGCGGGAGCGCGAGCAAGCGCTGATGCTGGTCATGGCGCGTCGCCAGCGCTATCGGCAGCGGCGGGAGCAGGCGGACCTGCCGAACGGTGTTGGGCAGGCGTCGGCGTTCCGGGCGTACGCATGGGGCGAGCCTCGGACGCCCGAGGCCGACGCGATGGTCCGCAGCCCGCTGACTACCGACGAACTCCCCGTGAGCGATGCGGATATCGCCTTCGCGCCTGTGACGCGGCTGTCGCGATGGATCGCGTCGGGCGCCCTGTCGAGCGAGCGCCTGACGAGGATCTACCTCGATCGCTTGAGGAAGCACGGGTCATCGCTTGAGTGTGTGATCACGCTGACCGAAGAGTTTGCGCTCAAGCAGGCGAAGCGGGCCGACGCGGAGATCGCGGCGGGGCGGTACCGAGGTCCGCTGCACGGCATCCCATGGGGCGCGAAGGACCTGCTCGACACCGCGGGGATCAAGACCACATACGGTGCGATGCCGTACAAAGACCGCGTCGCGGAGAAGGACGCGGCGGTCGTGCGCAAGCTCGAAGAGGCGGGGGCGGTGCTGGTGGCCAAGCTCACGCTTGGCGCGCTGGCCTATGGCGACATCTGGTTCGGCGGCTCAACGAAGAACCCGTTCAACCCGCAGCAGGGTTCGAGCGGGTCGAGCGCGGGGTCGGCTTCGGCGACGGTGGCTGGTCTGGTCGGGTTTTCCATCGGGACCGAGACGCTCGGCTCGATCGTCTCCCCGTGCATGCGCTGCGGCGCGACCGGGCTGCGCCCGACGTTCGGGCGCGTTTCGCGGACCGACGCGATGGCTCTGTGCTGGTCGCTCGACAAGATCGGCCCGATCTGCCGCAGCGTGGAGGACACGGTGCTGGTGCTCGATGCGATCCGTGGCGCGGACGAGGGTGATATGAGCAGCGTGGATCGGCCGCTGGCGTTCGACGCGGGCGCGGATGTTTCGAAACTCCGCGTCGGGTATGTGCCGGCGTGGTTCCAGGGGCGCGGCGCGATCGACCTGGACCGGCAGGCGCTTGAGGCGATGAAAGCGACGGGCGCGACGATGGTGCCCGTCGAGCTGCCGGAGATGCCGTACGGCGTGATGATGACGATCCTCGAGTGCGAAGCGGCGTCGGCGTTCGAGGAGATCACGTTCTCGAACAGCGACGACACGATGCAGTGGCAGTCGCCCCAGGCGTGGCCCAACACCTTCCGGTCGAGCTGGTTCGTGCCGGCGAATGAACTGATCCAGGCCGAGCGGCTGCGCTCGCAGGTGTGCGCGATGATGCGCACGGCGATGAACGACTTCGATGTGCTGATCACCCCGAGCTTCGCGGGGTCGATCCTCCTGATCACCAACTACACCGGCCACCCCGCGCTGGTGCTGCGGACAGGCTTCCGGAGCAACAACAGGCCGCACGGCATCACGCTGGTCGGGCACCTGTTCGACGAGGGGCGGCTCGCTTCGGCGGGGCTGGCGATCGAGCGGGCGATGGGCGTGGCGGAGATGAGGCCGGACGGGTTCTAGTTCGCAGTCGCGGAGCGCGTGAGCACCGCCCGCTGGAGCGAACGCGGCGGGAACAGCCCGACCGGCGGCACGCCCTGGGAATTGCCCGTGATCGATGCCGCTTCGGTGGATGTCGTCAGGATCTCGCAGGTCATCTCGTCGGGCCCGGGGCCGAGACGGTTGACGGTGGAGAGGCGCACGCCCTCGATCTCGAACTGGCTGTAGAGCGCGCCGTCGAGCAGGACGGTGTCGAGCACGATCGAGTTCTTCTCGTCGATGGCGAAGCGGCCTGTGTCCGGGTCAATCACGGCGAGTTCGTAGGGGCGGACCTGCCGGCGCTCGCCTTCGCCGTAAGTGATGGTCCAAGTGTAGCGGTCGGTCGAACCCTCGATCGGACCGATGTCGATGACCATCGGGAAATCGAAGGACGAGCCGTCGGGACGGTGGTTGATGGCGGTGCCGGACCATGTGCCGAGCCAGGCGTGGAGCGGATCGCGCGACGCGATGAGATTCGGTTGGGTGAGCGCGACGCTCGACGCGCAGCCGGTGATGATGAGCGGTGCGAGGATCAGAAGCATCGTGAGCGTCAACCGATTCATCGCCCTTGCTGCTTCACATCCCGCCGCAGCCGCCCGTAAAGCCGGTGTTTCCGAGGCCGGGCTCGATATCCGGGGCCTTGCCCGGGCCGGCGGGGGCGCTGGCGCTGGACTTGCCGATCAGGCGCCGGAAGGTTTCGTAGCTCTCGCGGTCTTTGCCGATGAGCTGCTCGACCTGAATGTCGGCGTGGTAGCTGGAGCGGACCATCGGGCCGCTCTCGACGACCTTCCAGCCGAGGTCCATACCGACCTCGCGGTACCACTCGAACTGCTCGGGGGTGACCCAGCGGTCGATCGGGAGGTGGTTGCGGGTGGGCTGGAGGTACTGGCCGATGGTGAGGATGTCGGTCCGGGCGCGCTTCTGGACGTCGCGCATCAGCGTGACGACCTCATCGTCCTTCTCGCCGATGCCGACCATGATGCCGGTCTTGGTGACCAGCCCGGCCTCTTTGCAGCGCTTGAGCAGTTCAACGGACTGCTCGTACTTGGCCTGCGGCCGGACCGCCGGGTAGCAGCGGGGGACGGTTTCGAGGTTGTGGTTGAGAATCTCGGGGGCGGCGTCGATGACGAGTTGCAGCGCGTCCCAGTCGCCCTTGAAATCGGGGATGAGCACTTCGATGGACATGTCCGGGCAGGCCCGGCGTGACTCCAAGATGGTGTCGGCCCAGATTTGTGCGCCGCCGTCGGGCTGGTCGTCGCGGTCCACGCTGGTGATGACGACGTGGTTGAGCTTCATCAGGGCCAGCGAGGCGGCGACGCGACGCGGCTCGTCGGGGTCGATGGGGTTCGGCTTGCCGGTCTTGATGTTGCAGAAGCCGCAGGCGCGGGTGCAGGTGTCGCCGAGGATCATGATGGTGGCGACGCCGCGGGCCCAGCACTCACCCATGTTGGGGCAGCCGGCCTCCTCGCAGACGGTGTGGAGGCGGTGTTCCTTGAGGTTCTTGCGGAGCTCGTGGTACTCCGGGCCGCCGGGCATCTTGGCGCGGAGCCACTTCGGCTTGCGCTTGAGGGCGAGCTGCTGCTTGACGTCCTGGCCGCCGTCGGAGCGGTTGTTGAGGATCATCCCGGAGAGCGAGAGGAGGGACTTGTTGTCCCGCTTCATGGGGTCGCCGCCGAGGGGGCGGGGGTGGCGCGCGAGGGTCCGCTGGAGGGCGGCGTCCATCTGGGGGGCAGATGGGGCCGGGCCGGAGGAAGCGGGATCGGTGGTCTGGAGGGGTGCCATTGGACCCGAAGTATAGCCCTGCGCGCCGGGTTCCTCGATGCGGGGGAGTGTCCTGCAGTGAGCGATGAACTACGCGGGACCTGCCCGCGTACGAGGGCCGTGGGCGCAAGAACTGCCGAAACCCGCTTCCGTTGGATCGACTCCGATAAAGGCAGGGAGCACGCGGGGAGAAATCGGTGTTTCGCGCGGAAGTCGGTCAACGCGGCGGGCGGAGAGGACCGATATGCGAGCGTGGGGCCGCTCGTCGGAAGGCGAGCGGTCCAAAAGCACGGCGTGCGTGTTTCATTAGAATGCACGCGTCCCCGGTTGAGGGTCGTCGAACCATGAAGCACGCTCCGGCGTGTGCAGCCGCGTGAGGACCCCGGTGGTCGCGCCGGGCAGGGATGAACCAAGCGAAGGAG
>JANSXG010000226.1 GCA_024743075.1 bacterium
AGGCCTTGCGGAGATGCCGTTCGAGCACGACACGCACCTGCACTATTGGCACACCGTCCAGAACGGCCAGCCGATGACAGCCGAACCATCGAAGCTGACCGCGTTTTTCTTTCTGCCCCCGTACTTCGAGCATCCGGAGTTCCCGAGACTCACCATCGCGGGCGATAGAGTCGATTTCCTCTGGATGATCCCCATCACCGAAGCGGAGCGCCAATACGCCGTCCGCAAAGGAGGACAGGCGTTGGAGCGGGTCATCGAAAGGGCGAACCCGCCCATCGTGGTCGACGAGTCTCGGAGGTCGCTCGTCCATGCCAGACGCTTCGGAAGATTTTGGAAACGCTGACCCGCCTACTCCGGCTTCCCCACGTGCTGATCGATCAGCACCGGGTTCTCGTCCGGATCCTCCAGCTCGACATGCGCTGGCCCGTCGCCCGCCGCGGCGGACTGCACCGGCTCGATGCCGCGCTCGCGCAGCATCCGCTCCAGATCGCGCACATCCGTGAACGACTCCAGCGCCTCGGCCCGATGGTTCCAGCCGGGGTTGAAGGTCAGGATGTTCTTCTCGAACATCCCCTCAAACAGCCCGATCGTCGTCGTCCCGTTGCGCAGGATCACCCAGTTCTGCGCCGGCTCGCCCATGACCTGTTCAAACCCGAGCTTCTCGTAGAACGCCCGCGACGCCGCGAGATCCTTCACCGCCAGACTGATCGAAAACGCTCCCAGTTCCATCCGTTCCTCCTCCGATGCTGGGGCCTCAGGCCCGTTCTGAGTTGTGGCGCAGCCGGTGAGGGTCAGGCCGCATGCGAGCCAAATCGCTGCTTGAAAGTGCTTCATATCTCCTCCTCGTAGACCTCGCAGCATACATCTTGTAACGCCTCGACTCGATACGCGACTTGGTCGACGTCATCGATACAATCCGCCAATGCCCAGAGGAAAACGCCTCAAAGGTGTTGCTGACAACATGCTGATGACGTTCATGAGCCGCTACAACGACGTCGGCGGCTACTGGGGGCTGGGTGTGCTGCGGCTTGAGATGGACAGGCTTGAGTTAAACCGAGTCGAGTTTGATCTGCTGGATCCAAAGGCCGAGTTCCCGGGTCGGTGCGAGCCGATCGGCGACTGGAGTCGAGGTCGATTTTTCCGGCAACTTGTTGCGCACTCAGTCACTCCCTCTGAACTCTATGCCGCGAGCATCACCATCACGCTTGAAGAAGGTGAGTTCCTGGAAAAACTGGCGGGCGGTCGTGGGGACCCGATGACGTGTGCCGTCCGTTGTGTGGACAATCACGAAAAGGAATTTCTTGCGCGGCGGTGGTGCATGTGTGCACCTCACGATCCGTTGCTCGAACTCAAGCGGGGCCGGGTGATATAGCAGCCAGCCTAAACAGGTTCCGATTCATCAACACCTCGAAGCGGCTCGCGCCACCAACCCCTCCAGCGCCCCCGCAAACCGCCCCGCGAAATCATCGCCCTCCACCGGGTACAGGTACGGCTCGATCAGCTCCAGTTCCATCAGCATCAGCCCGCCGTCGGACGCGCGCACCATGTCCACCCGCGCGTACAGCAGTTCGCCCGGCACCGCATCGATCACCCGTTGCGCCGCCTCCAGTTCCGCCGCGCTCGGCGTGTGCCCTCGGTCCGTGCCGCCGTACACCGCCTGGATCCGGTACTCGCCCGCCTTGGGCAGCTTCTGCACCGCGTGCGAGAACGCCCGCCCGAAGTACAGCAGCGAGTACTCGCCCTCCGTCAGGATCGACTCCACAAACGGCTGGATCATCGCCCGCCCCGGCGGCAGCTTCTCCGCCTCGGGCATCGCGTCCCCACGCGACAGCAGCACCTGACGCCACGCCCCCGCGCCGACCTCCGGCTTCACCACGATCCGCTCGCCCCCCAACTCATCGAACGCCGCCCGGATCGTCGCCTCATCCGCCCGCTCGCGCCACAGCGTCGGAAGGACCCTGGCCCCGCCGCGCTCGAGGTCGATCAGGTACCGCTTCTGCGTGTTCCAGACGACCGTCTCCACCGGGTTCCACACCGGCGCCACCCGCTCGATGCGGCGAATCGCCTCCACGAACTCCTGCGGCCGCTTCACATAGTCCCAGACTGTGCCGACCACGAACCCATCAAACCCGCGCGACTCGATGTCCGGCTCATCCCACACCGTCTCCACGAGCTCAATCCCCCGCGCCGCACACCCGGCGCGCAGCGGCCCGAACTGGATCCCGTGCAATCCGAAATCCGGCCGAGTGTTCGGCTGACCGGGGAGCATGTCTTGGGACATCAGGTAGGCGATTCGGGTCATGTGCTGTCTTGCGGGATTGATTAGAGGTCCGCTTGAATGCTGTCGCGTCGAAGATCGAAGCAGTCAAACTTCTGACGCTCCATCTCATCGAGAAAAGCCTCACAGCCGACCCGTTCGATCATCTTCAATTCAGGATCGGTGATCGGAAAGACGAAGAGCCAAGTGACTACCCTCGTCGGGTAGTACTGCGTCCGAAGTTCGCCCCAGAACGGATCAACAAGCAGCGCGTGGCGAACGTTTAGATCAGTCGTGTCATCCATGCACTCGATCGCGTGACGCACCAGCGCGTTCGGACGAGCGTGCGCGTAGCCATCCATGATGTGAAATGCGCAGGTTGCGACAACGTCGCCAAGCATCGGGGCATCCGGTTTCATCGCGCAGTACAACTCGACACCAAGAGGAACGCCCTCGACCTCGATCCCAACTGGGAGTGCACTCAGGCCAAGCGTGCTGCACACCTTCATGCCGGAGGTCACCGCCGACGGTGGAAACTGAACAACATCGATGTGACGGCCGGGCGGTTCCGATTGGTGACGGATGACCTTCCGTTCGCCATCAAACACCGAGGCAACGAACCGTGCGATCTGCCTGTCGGTTTCACTGGGCCGAGAATTCATGCACTCCCCACATACCTTCTCGCCCGAATCTTCTCATTCCCAAGCTGCCCGCACGCCGCCATCGTGTCCCGGCCCTTCGTCCGCCGACGCTTGCAGAACTGACCGTTCGCTTCCAACCGGCGCAGGAACCGCTCGACCGACTCCTCCTCCGGCGCGGGCCACGGCGAGTCACGCCTCGGGTTGTACGGGATCACATTCACGCAGCAGCGCACATTCTTCAGCAGCGCGCTGAGCTCGTCCGCGTGCTCGTCCTGATCGTTCACGCCCGGGATCAGCACATACTCCGCGCAGATCGCCTTCGACGATTTCAGCGGCCACTGCTCCAGCATCTCCACCAGCTTCGCCAGCGGCATCGCCCGGTTGATCGGCATGATCTGCGAGCGGATCGCCTCGTTCGGCGCGTTCACCGACACCGCCAGGTTCAACTGCTTCCAGCCGTGGTCCTGCACCCGCTCGCGCAGCATCGCCAGCCCGTCCAGGCGACCGACCGTCGAGATCGTGATGTGTCGCATCGCCAGCGCCGGGCCGTGGTGATCCGTCAGCACGCCGATCGTCCCGAGCACCGCCTCCGGATTGTCCAGCGGCTCGCCCATCCCCATGA
>JANSXG010000133.1 GCA_024743075.1 bacterium
GGGTGTTTCGGGTCACGCTCATCGATGGTCGGGAGTTCGCCATCACGCAGGTCTCGACGCACATCAGTCGCGGACGGTGTTTCCTCGGTGAGAACCGCTGGGACGTCGGCCCGACCAAGCGTGAGGTGACCGAGTCCGCCGGCAAGGTGGCCTCGATCATCAACGCCGGCAGCCCCATCTGCGACGTCATCACCGGCTACACGATGATGGGCAACGGCAACGATGGGCTTCCGACCGTGCTCAACGTCCCGCCCCACATGATCGCCAGCGTCGAAGGCGTGCTGCTCCCGCAGCGCCCGGCGACGAACAAGAAGGAAGACGAGTCCGAACCGTTCGGCTTCGCCCGATGGGCGGCTCAGCAGAACCAGCACGACCCGAAGCTCACCGAAGTGGAAGAGACCGGGCTCAACGAAGGGGCGGACTAACGACGGAAGCGTGTCCGCCCGCAACGAACGACAGTACCAAACCACAACACGCACCACGCGTTTGCATCACGGAGAACACAGCAATGGCAGTCAAGCCCCTCGAAGATCGCATCCTCGTCAAGCCCGATGAACCCGAAACCCGCACCGCCTCGGGCCTCTACCTGCCCGAGTCCAGCAAGGAGCGCCCGATGACCGGCAAGGTCGTCGCTGCCGGCCCCGGCAAGCGCCTCGAGAACGGCAACCTCGCCAAGCCGTCGGTCAAGAAGGGCGACACCGTGGTGTTCGGCAAATACGCCGGCACCGAAGTCGAGATCAAGGGCGAGAGCCACATGATCATGCGTGAGTCCGAACTGCTCGGCATCCTCGAGAAGAACTGATTCTCGAGCACCCGAACGACTGACTCCCCACCGATCAATACACGAGAAGGATCCACACCATGTCCAGCAAACAGCTGATGTTCTCAGACGCCGCGCTGCTCGAAATGAAGAAGGGCCTCGAGCGCCTCGCCAAGACCGTCAAGGTCACCATGGGCCCGCGCGGTCGCAACGTCGCCATCCAGAAGTCCTACGGCGGCCCGTCGGTCACCAAAGACGGCGTCTCGGTTGCCAAGGAAGTCTCCTTCCCCGAGCCCATGCAGAACATGGGCGCGAAGATGGTCATCGAGGTCGCCAAGAAGACCAACGACCAGGCCGGTGACGGCACCACCGCCGCCACCGTGCTCGCCGAGGCGATCTTCTCCGGCGGCCTGCGCCACATCACCGCGGGCGCGAACCCCGTCGCCGTGCAGCGCGGCATCAACGCCGCCGCCCAGACCGCCGCGGAAGCCGTCGACTCCCTCGCCACCCCCTGCAAGGGCAAGGCCGACTACCTGAAGGTCGCCACCGTCTCCGCCAACCACGACAAGACCATCGGCGAACTCATCGCCGAGGCCATCAACAAGGTCGGCGCCGACGGCGTGGTCGAGGTCGAAGAGGGCAAGGCCTCCGACACCACCCTCGAGTACGTCGAGGGCATGCAGTTCGACAAGGGCTACCTCTCGCCCTACTTCATGAGCGATCCCAAGACCGCCGAGGCGGTGCTGGAAGACTCGCTCGTGCTCATCCGCGAGAAGAAGATCTCCAACCTCAACGACCTGCTCCCGCTGCTCAACAAGGTGGCCGGATCGGGCAAGCAGCTGCTGATCATCGCCGAGGACGTCGAGTCCGAAGCGCTCGCCGCTCTCGTCGTCAACCGCCTGCGCGGCGTGCTGAAGGTCTGTGCCGTCAAGGCCCCGGGCTTCGGTGACCGCCGCAAGCAGATGCTCGGCGACATCGCCACCCTCACCGGCGGCACCTTCTTCTCCGAGGACCTCGGTCGCTCGCTCGAATCCATCGAGCTCAGCGAACTCGGCTCGGCCAAGAAGATCGTCGTCAACAAGGACTCGACCACGATCATCGAGGGCGCCGGCAAGAAGAAGGACATCACCGCCCGCGCCGAGCAGATCAAGGCCCAGATCGAGCGCTCCTCCAGCGACTACGACAAGGAGAAGCTCAACGAGCGCCTGGCCAAGCTCACCGGCGGTGTGGCCATCATCAACGTCGGCGCCGCGACCGAGACCGAGATGAAGGAGCGCAAGGACCGCGTTGATGACGCGCTCAACGCGACCCGCGCGGCCGCGCTCGAGGGCTATGTCCCCGGCGGCGGCACGGCGCTGCTCCGCACCATCGACGCCCTCGAAGCTGGACGCAAGAAGGCCAAGGGCGACGAGAAGATCGGCTACGACATCATCCTCGGCGCGGTCGAAGCTCCGCTGAAGCAGATCGTTGACAACGCCGGCCTCGACGGCGACCTCGTCGTCGAGAAGGTCAAGGAGCTCAAGGGCAACAACGGCTTTGATGTCGTCTCCGAGACCTACGTCGACATGGTCAAGGCCGGCATCATCGACCCGGCCAAGGTCATCAAGAGCTCGCTGGTGAACGCCGCGTCCGTCGCGGGCCTCATGCTCACCACCGACGTGATGATCACCGACCTGAAGGACGACGCCGAGCCGGTCGCCGGCGCGGTCGACTGATCGATTCGTCCTTCCGAACGACCTCCCCGGTCCCGACCGTGAAAGCGGGCGGGACCGTTTCATGATCCGCACGACGACCCCAAGCGTTCCACGGACGGGCAGCCGATGACCACCACCCGCGACTACTACGAAGTACTCAACATCGAGCGCACCGCCGATGGTGACGAGATCAAGCGGGCGTATCGCCGGCTGGCGATGAAGTACCACCCGGATCGCAACCCGGGCGACGCCGAGGCCGAGCGGGCGTTCAAGGAGTGCGCCGAGGCCTACGAGGTGCTCTCCGACGAGCAGAAGCGCAAGGTCTACGACCAGTACGGCCACTCCGGCCTCAAGGGCGGCATGGGCGGCGCCACCGCCACCCACGGCTTCACCAACATCGAAGACATCTTCTCGATGTTCGGCGACATCTTCGGCGGCATGGGCGGACGCCCGGGCGCCGGCGGTCGTCGCGGTCCCGCTCGCGGCTACGACCTCGAAACCGAAGTCGAGATCTCCCTCGCCGAAGTCCTCACCGGCACCCAGGTCGATGTCGAGTTTACCCGCCTCGACGTCTGCCGGACCTGCTCCGGCTCGGGCGCCAAGCCCGGTTCGACGCCCGTCACCTGCGAGACCTGCGCCGGGCACGGCCAGGTTGTCCAGACGGGTTTCGGCGGCATGTTCCGCATGCAGACCACCTGCCCCGCCTGCAAGGGACGGGGCAAGACCATCAAGGACAAGTGCTCCGACTGCCACGGCAAGGGGCGCGTGCCGCGCAAGCGCAAACTCTCGGTCAACATCCCGCCCGGCATCCGCGACGGCCAAGCGGTCCGCGTCGGGGGCGAGGGCGAACCGCCGGGCCCCGAGATCTCACCCGACGGCTCGGGCATGCGAGGCGACCTGCACGTGGTCGTGCGCGTCGAGGAGCATGAGGTCTTCAAGCGCGACGGCGACCACCTCATCATCGAGATGCCCATCAGCTACTCGCAGGCGGCGCTCGGCGCACACCTCGATGTGCCGACGCTCAGCGAGCAGGCGTCGATCGTCATCCCCAAGGGCACGCAGCACGGCGCGGTGTTCCGCGTCGAGGGCGCGGGCCTGCCCAACCTCCGTTCCAAACGCCGCGGCGATGTGATCGTCGTCGCCGAGATCGAGGTCCCGAAGAAACTCGGAACACGTCAGGAGGAACTCCTGCGTGAACTCGCCGAGCTCGAGGGCGAGGGAGGCATCCTCCCGCGCAAGGACGGCTTCTGGAGCAAGGTCAAGGACCTGCTCGGCAACTGACCGGCCCACCACACTCTCCCCATCCAAGTAACCACCATGAACGACCAGAACCAACAGCCCAGCGACAAGCAGACGAAGAAGCGCGCCAAGGAACTGCGCGATCGCCTGAACGAACTCGCCGCCGAAAACGAATCCGCGCAGACCGAAATGGACCAGATCCAGCAGGAACTGGCCGAGATCGACGGCGAATCGCTCGACGGCGAGTCGATGCCCGTTGACCCGTCCGAAGCCCTCCGCGCCGACCTCCTCGCCGCGGAGAGCAACTACCACCGGGCGCTGGCCGACCTGCAGAACTACAAGCGGATCTCCGGCGAGAACGAGAAGCGTGCTCGCGAAGCCGGCAAGGCCAGCGTGCTCGAAACGCTCGTCAGCGTGCTCGACACGTTCGACATGGCCATGAAGATGGACCCGGAGAAGACGCCCGCGTCCGCGATCATGCAGGGCATCGAGATGATCCGCTCGGAGATGATGCGGGGCCTGTCCCAGGTCGGCTTCACCTCGATCAGCCCGAGCACCGGCGACGAATTCGACCCGAACCGGCACGAAGCCGTCGAGCGCGTCGAGTCCGACGAGGTCGAGCCGGGCTCGGTTGTCGAACTCAAGCAGTCCGGCTACGCCCTGCACACGCGCGTGCTGCGCCCCGCCAAAGTCACCGTTTCGGCGGCCGACGAGCAGCAGCAGACCGTCCCGAGCGATGAAGGCACCGGCGACGCCGCCGACAGCGAGTAACCCACATGCCCACCTACGACTACCGCTGCAACGCCTGCGAGCACCAGTTCGAAGAGTTCCAGTCCATGAGCGCCAAGCCGCTCAAGAAGTGCCCCGAGTGCGGCAAGCCCAAACTCGAGCGCCTCATCGGCACCGGCGCCGGCGTCATCTTCAAGGGCTCGGGCTTCTACGAGACCGACTACCGCAGTGAGTCCTACAAGAAGGCCGCGAAAGCCGACAGCGAGAGCGGCAAGAGCGACTCGAAGTCGGAGAGCAAGTCGGAGAAGAAAGCCGAATCCTCGTCAACCAAGTCCGAGTCCAAGACCAAGTCGGAAGCGAAGAAGCCAGCCAAAGCCGGCGACTGAATCGAGCGAACGCGATTTGATCAACGGACACGCGAACCGGCAGCCGGGCATCCTCGCCCACGGCATCGACCTCATCGAGGTCGAGCGCATCGCGCGCATGCTCGCCGAGCACCCCGAGCGCTTCCGCGACCGGGTGTTCACGCCGGACGAGATCGCTTATTGCGAGGCCAGCCGCAAGCGCGCCGCCGAGCACTTCGCCGCCCGGTTCGCCGCGAAGGAGGCGGTGCTGAAGGCGCTCGGCACCGGCTGGCGCGACGGCATCGCCTGGACGGACATCGAGGTCCGACGCGACCCGGCCGGGGCGCCCTCGATCCGGCTGTCCGGCGAGGCCCAGCGGATCGCCGAGTCGAAAGGCATCACCGGCTGGCTGATCAGCATCAGCCACACCGCGTCGCTCGCTCAGTCGTCCGTGATCGGGACGGGGAACGCGACCGGTTCCGGGAATGCCGGTAGCATCGGGTGAGTCCGATAGTCTCCGGATTTGCTTTGATATTGAACCCCGCCCGGTGATAATGCCCAGCCATGTCCCAGCGACGCAAAAACCCGGCGCTCTACGAACTGCTCGGTTCGCGTCCCATCAACAAGCCGGGCGGCGGGCGTCCGCCGGTCGAGGACCCCATCGAAGATGATCAGGAGGATTCCGCCTTCGGGATCAAGCCCGGGCGCACCATCCGAATCCCCGTCGGCTACCTGTTCTTCGCGATCGCCGGCGTCATCGCCCTGATCTTCGGTGGCTACATGCTCGGCTACGCCCAGCGCGACCGCATCGCCGAGCAGGAAAAACTCCGGGCCCTGACCAGCGACGACCCCGACGGCGGGGGAGGCGGGGCCATCGCCGACCCGCTCAACCGGGTCTCCAGCGAGCAGAACACGCCCAACCGCCCGAACACCGACGGCGCGACGCGGCAGGTCAACAACAGCGGCTCAACCGCAAACCCGCCTCGGACCGGCTCGCCTCTCGAGAATGTCTGGTTCGTCCGCGAGGGCGTCCGTGACCCGCGTGAGCCCGGGTTGAACTACTTCATCCTGGCGACCAACTACCCGTGGGACGAGGCTGAGCGGGCCGCTCTGTACCTCGGCAAGAACGGCGTCGCCGCCGTGGTGTACCCCAGCAGCCGGTCGAATCGCTGGAATCTCTCCACGCGACGGGGGTTCGAGGGCGGCACGTTCCGCGACCGGGAGGCACAGGACCTCGTCGACCGGATCAAGCAGATCGGCGAGCGGTTCCAGTCCACCGAGCGTGGGGCCACCGATTTCGACGATCTGTACCCGGCCCGGCTGGACTGATCCGGCCATCCCGGATCGCCCGAGGCCTTGAACAGCCCGTCGTTTCTCGCTATTCTTGTCGGCCCGGCACATCGAAGACGCCGGATCGCCAGAGCAAAGGATCTTCCCATGAGCCTCGACCAGTCCCTCAAGACCGCCGGCAACCTGACCAAGCACCGCAACGTGCTCAAGCGTCACGAGCGCATCGAGCGCCTCAAGGACACGAAGGACTTCGATCCGCAGGACAAGAAGGTCCTCCACCTGCAGAAGACCGGCAACCGCAAGGTCCGCTGAGTCCGCGGGCGTCGCTTGGCGCCCTTCGATGACCATCGATGCATGACCAGGGCGCTCGATTTGCGAGTGCCCTTCTTTCTGCGCTGCCCACCGCATTTGCCCTCGCCCGAGGTACCCGCCATGGATCTGGACCGGCTGATCTCTCCCCGCGCCAAGTCGCTCGACGCCTCCGGCATCCGGCGCGTCTTCGAACTCGGCGCGACGATGAACGACCCGATCAACCTCTCGATCGGGCAGCCCGATTTCCCGGTGCCCGCCAGTGTCAAGGATGCCGCGATCGACGCGATCCGCGAGGACCGCAACGGTTACTCGATGACCGGCGGCATTCCAGAACTCCGCGACCGCTGCGCATCGTGGATCGCCTCCGACCTCGGCTGGCCCGATGCGTCGACCGATGCCGGTCGCAGCGAACTCGGCGTCGCCGTCACATCGGGCACCTCGGGCGCCCTGTTCCTCATGAACATGGCCCTGCTCGGACCCGGCGACGAGATCATCATTCCCGATCCGTACTTCGTGGCGTATCCGCACATGGCGACCTTCGCCGGCGGGCGAGCCGTTCGCTGCGACACCTACCCCGACTTCCGCATGACCGCCGAGCGCGTCGAGCCGCTGATCACGCCCGCGACCAAAGCGGTGCTGCTGAACTCGCCCGCGAACCCGTCGGGCGTGGTGATGACGCAGGCCGAGTGTCGCGAACTGCTCGAACTGTGTCGCGCCAAGGGTGTGCTGTTGATCTCCGACGAGATCTACGACGAGTTCTGTTTCGACGATGCGCGTGAGGACTTCGAGAACGGTCGCAAGTGTCCGAGCCCCTGTCGCGAGCCCGGCTCGCACGAGGATACGCTGCTCATCCGCGGCTTCGGCAAGACCTATGGTTGCACCGGCTGGCGCATGGGCTACATCGCCGGACCGCCCCGACTGGTTCAGGAGATCGCCAAACTGCAGCAGTACAGCTTTGTATGCGCGCCCACGCCGCTGCAGTGGGGCTGCATGGCAACCTTTGAAGCGGATATGTCCGGCCCGCTGGGTGACTACGCGACCCGACGCGATCTGGTCATCGAGAAGCTCGGTCCATACACCGAGGTTGCTCGGCCCGGCGGCGCCTTCTACAGCTTCATCAAGGTCCCCGAGCGCCTCGGCATGACCGGGAAGCAGTTCTTCGAGGCCGCGGTGAAGAAGAACGTGCTCATCATCCCGGGCGGCGTGTTCTCCGAGCAGGACACACACTTCCGCCTGAGTTTCGCGACCGCGAAGCTCCGCCTCATCGAGGGGCTGGACCGCCTCGCCGAACTGATGGCCAGCTGAATGATCGCGCCGGATTGAAGCCCTGCCTCGGCAGGGCTACCCTTTTCGATTCTGTGGCAGCCGGGCCCTGTCCGGCCTGCGCCCCGACCTCCATTTCCACATCTCACCGCTCGTGTTTGTCGAGCGACGCTTCCAGAAAGGCAGCCCCCATGGCTCTCAAAGTGGGCATCAACGGCTTTGGTCGCATCGGACGTCTCGTCTACCGCATCGCGTCGCAGACGCCCGACATCGAGATCGTCGGCGTCAACGACCTTGTCGATGCCGACAACCTCGCCTACCTGCTCAAGTACGACACCATGCACGGCCGGTTCCGCATCGGCGGCAACGAAGCCGATGTGCAGGTCGCCGACGGCTCGTTTTCGGTGAACGGCAAGGCCACACGCACCACCGCCGAGCGCGATCCGGCGTCGCTGCCCTGGAAGGATTTGGGCTGCGACTATGTCCTCGAATCGACTGGCCTGTTTACCGCCGGCGACGACGCGAAGAAGCACCTCAGCGCCGGCGCGAAGCGCGTGCTGATTTCCGCGCCGACCAAGACCCCCGACGCCGTGAAGACCATGTGCTACAAGGTCAACCACGACCAGTACGACCCGGCGAAGGATCAGGTCATCTCCAACGCGAGCTGCACCACCAATTGCCTCGCGCCGATCACCAAGGTCATCAACGACGCCTTCGGCCTCGAGGAGGGGCTGATGACCACCGTCCACGCCGCGACTGCGACCCAGCCCACGCAGGACGGCCCCTCGAAGAAGGATTACCGAGGCGGGCGCAACGCCTACATGAACATCATCCCGGCCAGCACCGGCGCCGCGAAGGCGGTCGCGCTGTGCATCCCCGCGGTGAAGGGCAAACTCACCGGCATGGCCTTCCGCGTGCCGACCGCCGACGTGTCCTGCGTCGACCTGACCTTCCGCACGTCGAAGGCGACCAGCCTCGACGAGATCAACGCCGCGATGAAGTCCGCGGCCTCCGACGCCATGTCCGGCGTGCTGTACTACACCGAGGAGGAGGTCGTATCGTCGGACTTCGTCTCGCACCCCGGCTCGTCGATCTTCGACGCCAAGGCCGGCATCGAACTCAACGACCGGTTCTTCAAGGTCGTCTCGTGGTACGACAACGAGTTCGGCTACGCGTCGCGCTGTGTCGACATGCTCCGCATGATGGCCCAGAAAGACGGCCTTCTGTGAGCCGGCCAGTCCCCCGCTGAAGCTCTGCGACAGGCCGTCCGGCTCTCGGGCGGCCTGTCTGTTTCTGGGAAGGTTTTCGTTTGAAC
>JANSXG010000026.1 GCA_024743075.1 bacterium
ACCGACCGGTTCCACCAGCGTCGAGCCCATCATCTCGACCGCCGGGACTTCCTTAAGGGCCTCAGCACGCTCGGCGCGCTCCATGACCATCGTAATGCCGCCGAAGGGCAGTTCGGAGCGCAGGGTCTGTCCGGTCGCGTCGGTGTGGTTCACCATCGCGAGGTCGGGCATGATCGACTGGGTGACCGTCCAGCGGACGGCGTCGATGGTCTCGCCGAGCACATCGATGGGTTCCTCGCCGACGCGGGTCAGTTTGTTCAGCACGCGATCGAGCCCGGTGCTGGCGTCTATGGTCGAGTAGACGATCGTGTCCGCGCCGGCCTCGATCCGGGCGTTGACGTACGCGCCGACTTCGCCGGGGGTCAGCCAGGTGCCGCCGGGGGCTTTCTCCTCGCGGACGGTGCGCCTGCCGCCGTTGATGGTCGTGCGCTTCACCGTCTCGCCGTCCCAGACGTACGCCTCGACGGTCTTCGCGCCGCCGAGGTCGGTCGTGGAACGCATGGAGATCGGCTCGCCGTCGAGCGTCTCGACGAACTCGGTGTCCACGCTGATGGTCAGTTCGTCGTCGAATCGCGCGATGCGGAAGACCATCTCGGAACTGGTCACGAGCGTGTCGTCGAGCACGGCCGCGGCCTCGCGCGCGAAGCCCACGCGCTGGTCGTTGATCTTCACGATGAAGAACCGCTCGAACTCGCGGTCGTCCCCGGCGAACGCCGGGGCGCCGAGGGCGAGCAGAGTCGCGGCGATGAGCCAGAAACCGGTGAGCCGTCCGAAGCGCATGGTGTTCCTTTCGCTGGCCCCCATGCTACCGGCGACGCCAGATCGCGACGCAGAAACGGGACGGAGCAGATAGGCTTGCACCGCCATGATCGATACCCATTGCCACCTGACATTCCCGGATTACGAGGGGCGCGTGGACGCCGTCCTCGCCGATGCCCGCACTGCCGGCGTGAGCGGGTGCATCACGATCTCGACCACGCCCCACGACTGTCGCGAGGCGCTGGCGATCGCCCGCGCCCACGAGCGGGTCTGGTGCACCAGCGGCGTGCACCCGCTCTACGCCGACCGTGTGCCGACCGATGCCGGACAGGCCGCCGAGGCCTGGGCGAACATCACCGAGGTTGCGTCGGCCCCCGAGTGCGTCGCCTGGGGCGAGCTCGGCCTCGACAACCACTACGACAAGCCGCCGAAGCACATCCAGCTCCCCGTGCTGCACCACCAGCTGAACATGATCAGCGAGCTGCGCGAGGCCCCGGCCGACCGCCGGATCGACAAGCCCGTCGTGATCCACTGTCGCGAGGCCTTCGCCGAGCTCATCCCGATCCTGCGCGACACGGCGCTCGACCCGTCGCGCTTCGTGTTCCACTGCTTCACGGGCTCGCCCGACGACATGCAGCTGATCCTCGACTTCGGCGCGTGGGTCAGTTTCACGGGTGTGGTCACCTACAAGAACGCCGAGGATGTCCGCGCCGCCGCACGCCTGCTGCTCGAAGTCACCGGCGGCGACCGCGTCATGGTCGAGACCGACGCCCCGTTCCTGACCCCCCACCCCCATCGCGGCGTGCGCCCGAACGAACCGAAGTTCGTCCCCCACATCGCCGAGACGCTGGCGGGGATTCAGCGGGAACTGACCGGCGAGAGCGCGGACGACTTCCACGAGCGACTGGATCGCAATACGGAGCGGTTCTTTGGGGTCGACGCTCGTTGAAGAAACAGGCTCAGCTGAGTTTGGAAAGGTGGCTTAGTCGAACATTGCGAGTACCCCCGCGATCGCGAAGACGAGCACGGTGTAGAGCGCCAGCGGCCGAGCAAACCACCGCACGAACCGGCGAACCCTGCGGTCAAAGATGCAGATCGCCATACCAACCGGCCAGGAAATTACCGAGCCGAGCAGCGCGACATCGGGCCAAATCAGATCGTAAATCCTGTACGAGCGGTATGCGTGAATGCCAATCTTCGCCGCGATCCAAGCGCAGACCAGTGTGGCTGCGACGACAATTGTGATCCGCAGTGGGTCAGGATCCCAAGCCGGATCTTCGCCTTCCTCGACCGATGGCTGCCAGGGAATTTCAACTTCGAAGGGGTCAGTGGAAACTGAAGGTGACTTGAGCACGGCATCGAGCGCGCGCCAGTGTACCCATGCAAGCGAGACCATGACCGAAGCAACGATCAACAACACCGGAGTGAGCACAACAGCAAGGATCGACACCGCGTGTGCCCAAGCGTCTTCCAATCCGGCCGGGGAGATCATCGCCGCGCGTCGGAACACGAATACGAAGTCTGCGAGCGGCATCGCGGCGACCACGAGACACCACGCGACAAACACCGCGAACCGACGGAGACGGATCCAGCGCGCTCCGGAAGCTACGAGGAGCGCCACGCCTGCAATCGTAAATGACCGCGACAGTTGCAGTGTGTCTACACCCGGTGCTGTCGAATTGAGGTTGAGGGTCACCAGCACGAGAACAGCAAGGCCCCACACAAGACACAGGCGGGCGACGAGCCGGTACCAAAAGCCCCAGCGTTGTTCGTCGGGCATCGGGGTCTGGGACATTCGAGGTCCTTGTGGATGAGGCGATCGACCGACCACGCCAAGCGTACTGAGTTTGGCATCCGAACATCTTGTTGGGAAGACCCACCGCCCCCGTGCAGCCCCCGCCTCCCCCCTGCTACCCTGCTCGCCATGAACAGCCAGACAGATTCCGGTTCACGCGCCCTGCACGAGCAGTGGCTGCTCGCACTCACCGCGATCCCGACCGCCGCGGGGCGCGAGCGCCGGGTGGTCGAGTGGATCCACGAGTGGGCCAGCGAGCGACCCGACCTCTCGCTCACCGCCGACCGCTTCGGCAACCTCACCATCGAGCACGTCGAGGCCTCGTCCGCCACCGAGCGTCCGTTCTACATCACCGCCCACCTCGACCACCCGGCCTTCGTCGTCGAATCGATCGACGGCAACACGCTGCACCTGAGCTTTCGCGGCGGCGTGCTCGATCCGTACTTCGCCAACCGCCCGCCGATCGTCCTCTTCACCGACGACGATCGACCGATCCGCGCGGTCGTGACCTCCAGCGACAAGTCCACCAAGCCCTTCCGCACCGCGAGCGCCGAACTCGCCTCCGGCGAATCGCTCGAAGGCCTCGCGCCCGGCGACATCGGGCGCTGGGACTTCCCGGAGCCGGAGGTCAAGGCCGAGACCGCCAAGCCGGGCATGCAGGCCGGGCGCGTCCTGTACACCCACGCCTGCGACGACCTCGCCGCTGTCGCCGCGGCGCTCTGCGCCATCGACGACCTGCGCGACGAGCCGAAGTCGCGCCACGTCCGTCTGCTCTTCACCCGGGCCGAGGAGATCGGCTTCGTCGGCGCGATCGCCGCCTGCCGCGAGAAGCTGCTCCCGCGCGACGGGCGCTACGTGCTGCTCGAGAACTCGCGCAGCTTCCCGGAGTCGCCCATCGGCGGCGGGCCGATCGTCCGCGTTGGCGACCGCATGTCCACCTTCAGCCCCGCGCTCACCGCCGGGATCGCCAAGGTCGCCGCGGACATCGCCAAGGCCGACGGCGAACTCAAGGACAACGACCCCGGCCAGATCGAGAACGCCGACCGCCCGGGATCCGCCTTCAAGTGGCAGCGCAAACTCATGCCCGGCGGCGCGTGCGAGTCCACCACGTACATGGCCTACGGCTACGAATCGACCTGCCTCTGCCTGCCCCTGGGCAACTACCACAACATGGCCGACCTGCAGGCCGTCCAAGACGAGGAGGCCGACGCGATCGCCAACGCCCGCCCCGGTCGCGAGCACATCGCCCTCGACGATTACCACAACCTCGTCCGCCTGCTCGTCGTCTGCGGCACGAAGCTCACGGAAGTCGAAGCCCCGGTGGACACCATGGAGAAACTGTTCGCCGAGCGCAGCTTCGTGCTGACGCAGGCCACAACCCCAGACCCCGACGACGTCCCGGCCCTCCGCGAAGACTAAGGAAGAGAAGCCCCGATGCTCCCCCACCGCTTCAAGCACTACCAGCGCAACATCGGCTGGCGCACCACGATCATCAACCTGATCATCGTCGGCTACCTGCTCTACGTCATGTTCGGCGGCGGCATCGATCCGGCCAGACTCATCCTCGCGGGCATGATGGTGGCCGGAGCGTTCGCGCCGCGCCTGTTCCTTAACAGGATGGTCGCGAACCCGCAGCGGACGACGAAGATCCTGAACTATTGCGCGTTCGTCGTCATGGGCGTGTTCATCCTGAATTTCGCGGGCATCTGGAGCCCGCCGGTGCTGCTGGCCATCCTGATCCCGCCTCTGGTCGGCATCATCATCGGCGGCAATTTCTGGCTGTTCTCCGACCCGCGCATCCTGACCGATGCGGGTGTCGCGCACTACACCGCCTACCATGCGCAGGCACGCTCAGGCGCGTCCCGGACTCACCATGAAACCAGCGACCGCGACAACCCGACGCCTCTGGCCCGCTAGCCTCCTCGGCGTCGCGATCGGCCTTGGTTCTTGCACGGGGGTCGAGCCGGCGCTGATCGGCGCCGCCGTGAACGGGGCGCAGACCGGCGTCTCGCTCTTCAGCGGCGCGGAAGTCTGGATCTACGAGATCGCCGAGTTCGAACCCGTGGTCGAGGCGGTCGAGCAGACCGAAAAGGAACTCGCCCTCCGCAAGCTCAACGAGGTCCGCGAGGACGGCCGCTACTGGGTGTACTACCGCTTCGCGAAGCACGCCAAGCTCGTGGTTGAGGTCCGGCGTCAGACCCCGACGGTGACCTCCATCGAGGTGGACGTCCCCGACAAGGACCAGCAGGGCATGGCCTCGCTGTTCCTGAAGCGCGTGCTCGACCGAATCGAAGCCCAACCAGCGCCGTGAACCCCACCGCAACGCACGCGAAGGCGGATATCGAAATCGCTCCGGCTCCGGGCCTACGATCCGTCGGGTTTTCCCTCGTCGGGAGACCGCTCCACCGACTCCGTTCCCGGAAGGACGCATCTTCATGACCGACTTCACCGCCGACCACACGACCGAAACCACCTTCCAGGTCAACAGCCGCGGCATGACCACGACACCGGCCATCGAAGACCACATCCGAGCCCAGATTCACCAGCACCTCGAACGGTTCCTCAAGCGACTGACGCGCATCGAGGTCCACCTCTCCGATGAGAACGAACCCCATCGCGACACCGGCGACGACAAGCGCTGCCTGATTGAAGCCCGTCCCGCCGGACGCGACCCGCTCGTCGCCGAACACACCTGCGGCGATATGTATGAGGCCATCGACTCCGCGGTCTCGAAACTCGTCCGCGTCCTCGAACACAAACTCGAACGCGACTGATGGGCCGAACCCGGCGGCGCCGGCGTCCGCTACCATGAGGACATGCGCGAAACCACGCACTGCACGCTCGAACCAACCTCCGGTGTCCTGATCCTCCGCCTCAAGGGGCCATCGCTGGAAGAGCAGGACGCCAGGTCGATCCTCAGCGATCTCCAGGCGCACGCGCCGGAGTGGAACTGGCGCGTCGCGATCGACATGAACAATGTTGAGTTTCTGGCGTCGTCCGGCATCGGCTCGCTGATCAACTTCCATCGCACCTGCGCGAGCGCCGGCGGCGGCATGGCTATGTTCGGCGTGAACGACAACATCCAGGGCGTCTTCAAGGTCACGAAGATGCACAAGTTCTTCACGATGTCCAAGGACCAGGCTCAGGCCATCAAGAAACTGACCTGATCGCGAAGGCCGGAACGGCCACAAGGGGGCGCACCGTGCCCACGACTACATACTCAGTCCGAGGCATGACCTGCCAGAACTGCGTGCGCAGGGTTACCGAATCGCTGGAGTCGGTTCCCGGCGTCACCGACGCCCAAGTTTCGCTGAAGGAAGGAACCGCGACCGTTGAAACGAAGGGCGATGCAGACTTCGAGGCGATGCGCGAGGCCGTCCGAGAGCGGGGCGGTTACACGCTCGCCAACGAGGGCGACGCCGAACCCGCGTTGGAGCAGGAGGATGATCAATCCGGCGACTCGCTCTACCCCCTGCTCCTGATCGTCGGGTACATCATTGGCACGACCGTTCTGGTCGCGCTCGCGACCGACAACTGGTCCCTGATGACGATGATGCGTCACTTCATGGCCGGTTTCTTCATCGTCTTCTCGTTCTTCAAGCTGCTCGACCTTCCGGGATTCGTCAACGCGTACTTCAGCTACGATCTGATCGCCCGCGCCGCGCCCAGGTGGGGCTGGGCGTACCCGTTCGTCGAACTCGCCCTCGGCGTGCTGTATCTGCTGAACGCTTTCCCGATCGCGACCAACATCGTCACGCTCGCGCTGATGCTCATCGGCTCGGTCGGTGTGCTCAAGGCGCTTATGGAGAAGCGCAGGATCCAGTGTGCCTGCCTCGGTACCGCACTGAACCTGCCGATGACCAAGGTCACATTGATCGAGGACCTGACGATGGCCGCCATGGCCGCGGGCATGCTCGTGATGTACGCCGCGGGCTGATCGCCGCTCACGCCCGACACCGCATCTGCCGATAGTGGAGATGCCATGCAACCGCGCTCCACCGACGCGATCGCCGCATCGATGATCCGCAACCTGGAGTCGCGGACGGGGCTGTGCCTCGACGAGTGGATCGAGATCGTTGCCGCCGAATGCCCGGCCGTAAACGGTTCGATGGACGGCGTCGACCCCGCCCAAGCCGAACATCGCGATGTGCGCCGCTGGATCCTCGATCACTATCAGGTCGGCCCAAAGACCGCGTGGCTCATCGCCGCCGTCACCCTGCGCCACCTTGGCAAGGTTGATCCCAGCCAGGACGAGCTCGTCGACGAGCAGTACAGCGGGCGCTACGCCCCGCTCCGCCCGGTCTATGACGCCATCGTCTTCGCAGCACGTCAGCTGGGTGACGGCGTCGAAATCCGCCCCGCCATCGGCCATGTCACCCTCGCGCGAGGACGTACCTTCGCGGTCGTCAAACCCCGGCTCCGCGCGGTCCGCCTCGGGCTGCGCCTCCCCGGCGGGCCCGAGGCGCCGACCGACCGACTGATCGCCAAACCCTGGATGAAGAAGCGGGCGACCCACTTCATCGACCTCGCCAGCCTCGATGAAGTCGACGGCGAGCTGCAAGGCTGGATGAAGCAGGCGTATCAGGCCCGGGCCTAAGAATCGGTCGATTCGCGGCAACCATTCGCCCGCCGCTGCGTATTATCCGAAGAGGAACCCTTCGGAGAGACCACGCGATGAACGCCCAGATGTCCGCATCCACCGCACCGCAACACGGCTCGGACACCCGAACGACCGAGGCCGGCGCTTCGGTGCGTGTCGTCGTCCGCCCGAGGTACATCGCCGAGCACTCCGATCCGGACTCGAACCGCTTCGTCTTCACCTACCGCATCAACATCGTCAACGAGGGCGAAACGACCGTGCGCCTTCTGAGCCGCTACTGGCTGATCGCCGATGCCGATGGCGAATCGCACGAAGTCGAGGGCGAGGGCGTCGTCGGTGAGCAGCCGGTCATCCGACCCGGCCATTCGCACGAGTACGAGTCCTTCTGCCCGCTCGCCACGCCGTGGGGCACGATGGAGGGTCACTACCGGATGGTCCGCCTGCATCCGGACACGCCAGAACAGTCGCTCTCGCTCGATCCGAGCGAACTCGGCGAGGTGTTCAACGCGAACATCGGGCGGTTCTATCTCGTCTCCGACGAATCCTAAGCCGAATCAGTTGCCGTTGAACGGCCGGTACCGCTGCACGATGGGTCGCCGGCGTCCGCGCCCGAACGCGACGGGCCGCACCTTCAGCGCGATCGCGAGCTGGAAGCGCTTGTACTCGTTGAGATCGATCAGCCGGACAACGCGCCGCAGCTCGTCGGCTTCGATGGCGCCACGCGACACGAGATCGGCCTCGATCGCCCGTGCGTCTTCCTTGCCGTCCACGTACCGCGCCACGATCTCGTCGAGCAAGTCGTAGTCCGGCAGCGAGTCCGAATCCCTCTGGTCCGGACGCAGTTCGGCGCTCGGCGGCTTGGTGATCGTCGACTCCGGGATCGGCGGACCATCAAACCCGCCGCGCTCAGGATTCGCGTTGATCCACCTCGCCAGGCCGTACACCTCGCCCTTGAGCAGATCGGCTATCGGCGCGAGCCCGCCGTTCTGGTCGCCGTAGAGCGTGGCGTACCCGGTCGCGTGTTCACATTTGTTCCCGGTCGTGAGCAGCAGCGCACCGGTCGCGTTGCTGACCGCCATCATGGTCAGCCCGCGCAGGCGGCTCTGCAGGTTTTCATCCGTCAGCCCGCCGGCGCCGGACTCCACGCCGAGCCCGCGCAGCGTCTCATCAAGATCATCCGAGAGCGCGTCGTGCCCGGCCTCGATGCTGCGGACCGTGTACCCGCACCCGATCCGCCGGCACATCTCCTCCGCGTCCGTCAGGCTGCCCTCGCTCGAGTACCGGCTGGGCATCGCCACTCCCGTGAGGCTTTCAGCGCCGACGGCAGCAGCGCCGAGCACCGCGCACACCGCCGAGTCGATCCCGCCCGAGACGCCGAGCGTCACCTTCGAGAACCCGCTCTTGCGACAGTAATCACGAACACCGAGCACCAGCGCGTCCCAGAGCAGGCCCGACGGGTCCGCCTCTTCGAACGGATCCGCTTCCAACGGTCGCGGCTCGCGACCCGGCTCGAACTCCGTCAGGACCAGACCGCTTTCGAACGGCACGCCGCTCGCGGTCAGCATCGCGCCGAACGGCCCCGGCTCGTACAGCGCACAATGCCCGTCAAAGATCAGATCATCGTTCGCGCCGCACTGGTTGACCGATGCGATCGCGATGCCCAGACGCTCGCACTGCTGCGCGATGATCCGCCCTTGTGTGACGCTCTTGCCGCGCACGAACGGGCTCGCCGAAGGGACCGCCACCAGCTGCGCACCGGCCGCTTTCAGTTCCGCGATCGGATCGGGCGCCCCGGCGTACCGGTCATCCGTGTGCGCATCGACGCCGCGCCACAGGTCCTCGCACACCGCCAGACCAACCCGCACGCCGCCGACCTCGATGACCACCGGGCGATCACCGGGGCGGAAATACCGGAGTTCGTCGAACACGTCGTAATTCGGAAGCAGTCGCTTGTCGTACCGCTCGACGATCCCCCCCCCGCGAGGCCCGCCTCGCGCAACAACGACCGAGTTCGTCAGCAGCGTTCCCGTCCCCTCGCGCCAAGGCGTGCCGATCAGCACCGTCAGGCCGTCCGGAACGCCCGATGCGATCCGCTCAACCTGACGCATCACGTCTTCGATGAACCCACCGTGTAAAAGCAGGTCACGGGGCGGGTATCCGGTCATGACCAGTTCCGGAAGAGCGAGCATCTGCACGCCGGACGCCACCGCGCCACGGATCGCACTCTCGATCAGAGCACGGTTACCAGCGAGATCACCAACGGTCGGATTGAGCGGGGCAAGGGCAAGTTTCAAGGGGAGGATCATATGCCTCGGTTACGCAAGGACGCCAACCGGTCCAACAGCGAAGGGGAGCCCCAGCCCAGCGGATCAGTCCGAAGTCTCCGGCGCCTCGCCTGGCCTCGGTGCACCACTGTCGGCGATGTGCCGACCCGATCGCCACAGATGGAAAAGCACGCTGTCGGCCCACTGCACCGCATCGATGCGGCGCATCGCCGAGCTCGGGGCCAGACCACCGGTCGATGTTCGCTCGAGAATCGCCTTCCGCTCGATCGCCCGCTCCTGCGCAACCTCGCGGCTCAGCGTCTCCAGATGACCCGGATCATCAATCGATTTAAGAGCGATCTGCAGCCGCTTCGTGATCGCGCGCGTTCCCTCATCCGCCTTCAGCAAGGCCGACGAAGGCGCCTCCTCGCTCGCGTCGATCAGACTGACCAGGTGATCTACCGCGTGCAGCAGGTTGTTCTGGCTCGACCAGTCCGACTTGACGGTCGGCTGGGTGGAAATCAGACCGATCAGATCGGCCGCCCGCTCCGTGGCGATCCTCGCCTCGGTGACCAGCGCCGGCGCGATCCGTCGATCCGACTCCAGCCGCGCTGAAATCGCCTCGGCCAGCGCGGACCGGGTTCGAACAAGCGCACTGCGAATAGTATCGAGCGCCACCGCAGGCACCGACGCCACCGACGGGTCCAGATTCTCGGATAGCGACGGCTCGCGCACCGGCACGATCCGCTCAACGAGTCTCGAGAACGGGCCGAGCAGCGGGAGCAACACAACGACGCCCAGCACGTTGAAGATCGTGTGGAACGCCGCCAGCGCGATCGTGTCCGACCCGCCCTCGATCCCCTGCGTCGCCCAGTCGGTGACATCCACGATGAACGGCAGCAGCGGGAGCGCGAGCAGCCCGGTCACGATGTTGAAGCCGATGTGCGCCACCGCCGTCCGTCGCCCCGACGGGCTCGCGCCGATCGACGCGATCACCGCCGTCACGCAGGTGCCGATGTTCTGACCGATCACCATCGCCGCCGCCTGATCGAGCGTGATGTTGCCGGCGTACAGCGCCGCCAGCGTCGTCGCGATCGCCGCGCTCGACGACTGCAGCACCACCGTCATCGCGATCCCGATCCCGATCAGCGCGAACGATCCGAGCAGCGTCGGCGCCGGGAAACTCTCGGGCGAAACACTCTCACTCAACCCCGCCATCCCGGCCTGCAACACATCCAGCCCGACGAACAGCAGCCCGAAACCGGCAATCGCGGTGCCCAGCGCCGCGACCCGATCTCGACCGAGCAGCCGGAGAACCACCCCCACGAAGATCAGCGGCTGCGCAACGACGCCGATCGAGAACTTGAACCCCAGCAGCGACACGATCCACCCCGTGCTCGTCGTCCCGAGGTTCGCCCCGAAGATCACGCCGATCGCCTGCGGGAAACTGAGCAGCCCCGCGCTCACGAACCCGATCGTCGTCATCGTCGTCGCCGAGGACGACTGCACCAGGCACGTCAGCGCCGCGCCCCAGCCGACCCCAGAAACCGGGCCACGCACCAGCCGAGCCAGGATCGCACGCAACGCCCCACCAGCGAGCGATTTCAGCCCGTCGGTCATGAGCATCATGCCGAGCAAAAACAGCCCGATTCCACCGAGGATCTGCCAGAGCATCCGGCCATGATATCGACGGCCACGCCCACTCCCCGGCTCCGCCAAGCCACGCCGCCGAGCGGATACACTGGGCGGTCCGTACCGATCCTCGAAACGCCACTCGCCCTACCTGCCCCGGAAGCCCGCCATGACCACCGCCACCGACGCCCGGACCACCCCCCTCCACTCCTTCCACGCCGAGCACGGCGGGAAGTTCGTCGAGTTCGCCGGCTGGTCCATGCCCATGACCTACGCCTGGCCCACCGGCGGCGGCGGGGTCCACGACGAGCACAAGCAGACCCGCACCTCCGGCGGATTCTTCGATGTCTCCCACATGGGCCGCGTCTACATCTCCGGTGTTGGCGCCCGGCGCCTCTGCGAGAAACTCGTCACCCGGCGCGTCAGCGATATGACCAAGGGCCAGTGCCGCTACGCGCTCATGTGCAACGAACGGGGCGGCATAATGGACGATGTGCTCGTCTACCGCCTCGACGATGACGAGTTCATGATCGTCTGCAACGCCGCCAACCGACCCAAGGTCGTCGCGCACATGCAGCAGGTCACCAGCGATCACCAGCTCAAGGCGAAGATCGACGACAAGACCGAGAGCACCGCCATGGTCGCGATCCAGGGCCCGCGCGTGATGGAGATCGTCTCGAAGGTCTCGCGCGAAGTACCGACGCTCAAGCGCTATCGCTTCGTCGAGAAGAACCTCATGATCATGAAGCTCCTCGTCAGCCGCACCGGCTACACCGGCGAAGACGGCGTCGAGGTCATCCTGCCCGCCAAGGCCGTCGGCATGGCCATGAAGATGCTCCTCAAAGACGCCGGCTCGGCCGACGCCATCGTCAAGCCCGCCGGCCTCGGCGCACGCGACACGCTCCGCATGGAGGCCGGCATGCCGCTCTACGGCCACGAACTCGGTGAAGAAACCAACGCCCTCGCCACCGGCCTCGGCTTCGCCATGAACCTCGACAAGCACGAGGACGAACGCGGCGAGAAGTTCATCGGGCAGGACGCCCTGCTCGAAACCCAGGCCTCCGGCGGCCCGCGCCAAACGCTCGTCGGCCTCTTCATCGAAGGCAAACGCACCGCCCGCCAGCACATGAAACTGCTCAAGGACGGCACCGAAGTCGGCGAGATCACCTCCGGCTGCACCAGCCCGACCCTCGGTCGGCCCATCGCCATGGCCTATGTCGACAAGGAGTACGCCGAACCCGGAACCACCCTCGACGTCGACCTCGGTCGCGACAAGACCACGAGCGCAGAGGTGACCAAGCTGCCGTTCTACAAGGCGCCGAAGAAGTAACTGGGTTCAAATCCGAACTGCCTGACTCAACTCGCCGCGCGGCTCGCCGCCGGACGACGGCGCGACGGCGGCTTCGAGCCGTTCGACTCGGCCTCGCGTTCGATCGCGTGACGGAACCACCGGCTCGGCTTCTCGTCGGCCAGGCGCTGATTGAGTTTGCGCAGCGCCTCGACCTCGATCTGGCGAACACGCTCACGCGTCAGGCCGATCTCGGCGCCGATCTGCTTCAGCGTCAGCGGCTCCTTGCCGTCGAGCCCGAACCGCAGACGCAGCACCCGCGCCTCACGCTCGTCGATGGCATCGAGAAGTTTCAACACCGTCTGCATCTCGTCGCGACGGAGCATCTCGCCCTCGGGCGTTTCGGTGTTCGAGCAGGCCAGCAGCGACGAGAAATCGACCGTGTTGCCCTCGCCGTCGGTCGCGGTCGACGCCGCCGAGTACATCGCGCGACCCGCCTTGCGGATCACGTTGATCTTCTTGACGGGAAGGCCCATCAGCTTCGCGCACTCTTCCGAGGTGGGGTGGCGGTTGTGCTCGTCCTTGAAGCGGATGCACGCCTGCTTCCACTTGGCGATCAGCTCGACCATGTAGGCCGGCACGTGCATCGGCTGGCCAGCGTTGATCAGCGCACGCTTGATAGCTTGCTTGATCCACCAGCTCGCGTAGGTCGAGAACCGGGCGCCCTGCGCGGGATCAAACCCTTCGACCGCACGGATCAGACCGATGTTGCCCTCTTCGATGAGGTCGGTCAGCGTCAGGCCGCGGTTGGTGTAGTGCTTGGCGATCGAGACCACGAGACGGAGGTTCGCGCGAACGAGCATGTCCCGCGCCTGCGGGCACGACTCGTTGATGACACGCCAGCCGTAGAGGCGTTCCTCTTCCGGCGTCAGCAGAGCAACTTCGTTGATCTGCCGGAGATAGAGCTGAAGATCGGTCTCGAGTTCGCTGCGCGACATTCTCGACGCTTCCTCCCCGTGTCCCCGCGCTGCGCGTGAGCCGCTTTGCGGGGCCGCCGTGCCACGAATCGGTGCGTTGCTGGCGAGCGCCGCACCGCGGCATGACGGATTGTCAATCGGTCCCTCTCAACTGCGATGCGCAACCCGGCGCGACGAACCCACCTCGTCCGCTCGCGAGCACACTGTACCCGCTCACGACCGTTGTGCTCTCCGCAAAACGCGGAGTCTTCGTGGTATCGGTTGGATCTTCCCAGGGATCCATCCCCCGCCCACGCTGTGGCATTCTATCCGTGTACACAAGCGGAACAGTTCCACAAGCGACCGGTAATACTGGACTTAGCCCGAGTTTGCAAGAAAATTCTCCTGTTTATCGGCGACGGGTACGATGATCCACACCGGGGCCACCATCCGTGCCCAACCGCTCCGCTCCGAAGGAAACCAGCACGTGTCCAACGACCTCAGCAGCATCCTCAGGGACTGGCCCTACGAGTCCGGCCAGATCAATGTCCGCCTCATCAGCGGCGACGACGGCGAGCCCAAGGTGCAGATGAGACTCGATCTCGGCCTCCTCCAGATGGAAGCCTTTGGACGCCCCGACGGCGAACGCCCCCAAGGCTACGAGAGCCTCCTCGAATACTTCGAGGCCCTCGTCGAGGAGCCTGGCCCCGACTCACCCGAATCGCTCGGCCAACTCGGCGACTCCAACCCCTTCGACACCGAGGGCTCCGAAGAGTCCGACGACGACCCCTTCACGCTGAACGCCGAAGACTGCCGGGCATTGCGTGAAGAAGCGGTTCAGTACTACCACAGGTATATCTCACTGCTGGTGCTGGGCGATTTCATGGGCGTCCTCCGCGACACCAGCCGGAATCTCCGCGTCATCGACTTCTGCGAGCAGCATGCCGAGGAGGACGAAGATCGCGATGTTCTCACGCAATTCCGGCCCTACATCACCATGATGCGGACCCGAGCCCTCGCCTCCCAGATGCTCGCCGACGACGAGCCCAAGGCCGCCATGGTCGCCATCGACGACGGCCTGAACCAGCTCCGACGCATCTACGACGAACTCGGCAAGGCCGACACCTTCGAGGGCTCCCACGAGGCCCAGCTGCTCCGCGGCATGCGCGACGAACTGGTCAAAAAGCTGCCCTCCTCCCAGCGCACCGAGCTCAAGCAGCGCCTGGAAGAAGCCATCCGATCCGAGAACTACGAGCTCGCCGCCATCCTCCGCGACGAACTGCGGATGCTCAAAGACTGACCGGGCCCCGGAGCCGTACACTGGCTCCCATGCGCCCCGTCCACGTCGTCATCCCAACGCACACCACGCGACACCTCCGGCTGACGCTGCTGGGCATCGCCTGCCAGTCGACCATGCCCGCCTCGGTCACGGTCTCCTGCGACAACAACGACGACGAGATCCGCGACCACCTGGCGGACATCGCCGCCGAATTCGGATTCCCGATCACCCTCGTCCGGCGCGAGCACCAGGGACGCGAACGCCTCGCCCAAGTCCGCAACAACGCCGTCCGCGCCCTCACCGGTCGGCTGCCCGGCGAACAGGCCGGCAAGCCGATCCTCACCAAACAGCAGGTCGACCGCGACCCACAACTGCTCTTCCTCGACGGCGACTGCTTCCTCGAGAAGGACGCGATCGCCAAGCACGCCCGGCTCGCCGAGTCCACGGAATTGGTTATCCCGTTCAGGGTGAACACCACTAAGGCCCAACTGGCCGAATTCGACGAATCCAGGGCCCGGCGGGGCGAGATGCCGCTCGAGATCACCGACCAGCAGCGACGCCTGCTGGAAAAGCGTCACCGTCGCTACGCGCGCCAGCAGCGACTCAAGCGCATCCCGGTTATCGGCCCTCTGCTGGTCAAGCCACACAAGCCCAAACTCCTCGGCGGCCACCACAGCGTCCGCCTCTCGACGTACATCGCCGTCAACGGACACGACGAGGAGTACCACACCTGGGGAACCGAAGACGACGACTTCTGCCGACGGGTCTACGAGACCGGGGCCGAATCGGTCATCGCCATCCGCGACATCGACTGCCTTCACCTCTACCACCCCACCCGCAACCCCGGCGAGTGGCACGACCGCCCCAACGCCCAGCGCTTCGCGTCCGACTTGCCCACCCGCTGCGCCCACGGCCTCGACAACTCGATGCCCCAGGGAGAGATCGAAGTCGTCCGCCTCAGCGCAACGCAGACCAACAAATAGGGAATGCCCGCCGCCACCGAATCGTTCAGTTTTTGCCGCTCCGGTCCCGCTCACGACGCGTCGGCGGGCTAAACTAGAATGATTCTAAATCGCTATTGCACAACGCCAATCGCAGCGCACGGAGACGAGACCACCGATGAGCCTGAAACTCCCGATCTACCTCGACAACGCCGCCACGACCCGCACTGATCCGCGCGTGGTCGAAGCGATGCTGCCCTACTTCACGGAAGTCTTCGGCAACCCCGGTTCGCGCAACCACAAGTTCGGCTGGGACGCCGAGGAAGCCGTCGACGATGCCCGTGAGAAGATCGCTCAGCTCATCGGCGCGCAGCCCAAGGAACTGATCTTCACGAGCGGCTCCACCGAGGGCAACAACCTCGCCATCAAGGGCGCCGCCGAGATGTACGCAAAGAACCCGGCCGGCCAGACCGGTCGCGGGCACATCATCACCGCCGCCCACGAGCACAAGGCCACCTTGGACCCGGTCAAGCGTCTCCAGAAGCAGGGCTTCGATGTCACCATCCTCAGCCCGCCCGCCGACGGCGTCATCACCGCCAAGCAGGTCGAGGAGGCCATGCGCGACGACACCATCCTCGTCACCATCATGTGGGCCAACAACGAGATCGGCACCATCAACGAGGTGCCCCAGATCGGCGCGCTCTGCCACGACCGCAACGTGGTCTTCCACACCGATGCCACCCAGTGGGTCGGCAAGATGCCCACCGACGTCGTCAAGGACAACATCGATCTCATGACCTTCTCCGGACACAAGATGTTCGGCCCCAACGGCATCGGCGGCCTCTATGTCCGCCGCCGCCGCCCCCGCATCCGCGTCACCGCCCAGATCGAAGGCGGCGGCCAGGAACGCGGCTTCCGCTCCGGCACGCTCAACGTCCCCGGCATCGTCGGCCTCGGCAAGGCCGCCGAACTCTGCATGGAAGAGATGGACTCCGAGCGCGATCGCCTGCTCGCCCTGCGTACCCGCCTTGAGAAGGGCCTCGAGAAGGGCATCGAGCACACGCAGATCAACGGCAACCGCGACAAGCGCCTGCCCAACATCCTCAACATGAGCTTCGGCTACGTCGAGGGCGAAGGCCTCATGATGGCCATCAAGGACATCGCCTGCTCCTCCGGCTCGGCCTGCACCAGCGCCTCGCTCGAACCGAGCTACGTGCTCAAGAGCCTCGGCGTCGGTGACGACCTCGCCCACTCCTCGCTGCGCCTCTCCATGGGACGCTTCACCACCGAGGAAGAGGTCGACTTCGCGATCGAGAAGATCACTTGGGCCGTCAACCACCTCCGCAACCTGTCCCCGCTCTGGGACATGTTCAAGGAAGGCATCGACGTCAACGCCATCGAATGGCAGAACCACTGACGGGCGCCGCGACCGAGAGGTTCACGAACGAAACGAACAGATAAAGGGACAACACCCATGGCATACAGCGAAAAAGTCATCGACCACTACGAGAACCCCCGCAACGTCGGCAACTTCGGTACCACCGCCGATGTGAAGACCCGCAAGGACATCGGCGTCGGCGTCGTCGGCGCCCCCGAGTGCGGCGATGTCATGCAGCTCCAGATCAAGGTCGACGAGAGCGGCAAGATCGAAGACGCCAAGTTCAAGTGCTTCGGCTGCGGCTCGGCTATCGCCAGTTCCTCGCTCGCCACCGAGTGGATCAAGGGCAAGACCCTCGACGAGGCCATGGCCATCAAGAACACCGACCTCGTCGAAGAACTCAGCCTCCCGCCCGTCAAGATCCACTGCTCGGTCCTCGCCGAGGACTCGATCAAGAGCGCCATCAAGGACTACCAGAAGAAGAACGGCCTGCTCAAGGAAGAACACGAGCACGCCCACTGAGGCGTCGCCAAACCGCATTCCCAATCCGCAATAAAGCCGGACGCGTCAGTGCGTCCGGCTCTCGCGTTATACAGACGTCGATCCGGCAGTTCCCCCAAGATCGCCCCTCATCCGGCCGATCTTTCCCGGGACGCGAGGCGTATAATGTCCGCGAAGCATCACGCAGGCCCGGATGAACACCCGGTCATCCTGCCACCGATAGGAGTTCACCCATGACCACCGCCACAACCGACACCCAGACCGAGGGACTCGTCCTCACCCCCACCGCCGCTCGCGAGGTCAAGACCATCATCGAGCAGCAGGAACTGGACAAGGACAAGGTTCGCCTGCGCGTCGGCGTCAAGGGCGGCGGCTGCTCCGGGTTCAGTTACATCCTCGATCTCACCGAGGTCAAGAAGGACACCGACGAGGAGATCGAGCAGCACGGCGTCAAGATCATCTGCGACCCCAAGTCGCTGCTCTACCTCAACGGCACCACTATCGACTTCAAGGACGAAATCATGGGGCGCGGATTCGTGTTCACCAACCCGAACGCCAACTCCACCTGCGGTTGCGGCTCCTCCTTCGCGGTCTGATTCCCCGCCTCTCTTGCATGCCACAAAGCCCGCAGAAGCGGGCTTTTTCGTGCGCAGACGCGACCTCGCCACCCGTCTCGGGTACAACCAAGAGCCCGGCCAACGCCTAGAGTCAGCCGAACGAAACCGCCCGTGAGGAACCCGAGCATGCCCAGCCCCGACCGCCCACTCCACCGACTGACCTCCCGTTTCGGACGCATCTGCGGCATCACCGCCCTCGTTGGCGCGTGCAGCATCGCCACGACTCCCCACACCGTGTCCGCTGCGCAGGACCGCGACCCAAGTCTCTCGGCGGTCGAGGAACTGCGGATCGCTCCGTGGGTGCGCACCAAACTCATGCCCGGCGGCGTGCTCGAAATGCAGGTCGCCCAGCGCGTCCTCAAGCCCAAGGACGGCACCGGACCGGATCTGCTCATCGTCGGCGCCGTCCACATCGGCGATCGCGAGTACTACCGCGCCATGCAGGAAACGCTCAACCCCCTGCCCCTCATCCTTTACGAGGGCGTCCTCCCCGCCGGCGGCGAGAACGTCGAGCCCGCGAACGACGACGAGGCCCGCGAACTCACGCGCCAGCGACTCCGCCTGCTCGCAACGCTCTCACTCCAGATCGGCGTTTCCTCGAGCATCGACGAGATGATCGATCAGGTCGCCGAGAAGCAGAAAACTCGCACGCTGCTCAAGACCGCCAGTGTCGACGGCTGGGGCTTCCCGATTGCAATGGAAACCGACGAAGACGGCGACGCCGACTTCGTCTCCTACGGCGCCGACGGCGAACCCGGCGGCGAAGGCCCGAACCGCGACCTCCGCTTCAGCGATCAGCGCCCCCTCGCACCCGCCGAGAGGGGCGAGGTCGACGGCATCCAGGTCCAGCTGGCAAGCGCACTCGGCCTGCGTTTTCAACTCGAGGAGATGAGCGAAGACGGCATGAACTGGCGCAACGCCGACATGTCCACCTCGCAGATCGAGCAGCGCGTCGCCGCCCTCGGGGGTGACGCTTCCGCGCTCTTCGATCAGCTCGGCGGTACCGGGCTCCCGGCGCAGCTCATCGGCATGGTCCTGCGCATCGTCGAGACGTTCCCCGGAGCGCAGGCCCGCGCCAAGATGATGCTCATGGACATGCTCGCCCAGAGCGAGATCCTCGAGATCGGCATGCCCGGTCCCGACGGCAAAGCCCTCATGCAGGTCATCATCGACGAGCGCAACCAGGTCATCGTCGATCGCCTGCTCGAAGCGCTCCCCGAAGCCGCACAGAAAGACTGGGACACCATCGGCATCATCTACGGCGCCGGTCACATGCCCGATCTGCTCGAACGCCTCGACGACCAGGTCGGCTACGAGGTCGTTTCCGGCGACTGGAACACGGCCATCACCCTCGACCTCGAAGCAGCCGGCATCAGCATGCGCGAACGCGCGATGTACAAGCGTCAGATCGAGATGCAGCTGGAAGTCATGCAGCGCCAGGCCGAACGCCAGCGCCGTCGCCAGCGCAACAACGACTGATCAACCGCCCGCCCCGTCGTCTTCGCCGGGAACATCATCCTCCGGTGTGTCCTCCGGAAGCCTCCCGCCGCCGACGCCACCGAGAGAGCCCTGCTGAAGCGGGCGAGATTGCGCGAAGAGCAGCGCGGCGAAGTCTTTCGTCTCCTCAGAGACACCCGTGCCGCGCGTCTCTTCGTAGATCTTCGCAAACAACTCGCGCGAGAAATTTACCTCATCAAACTCGGCCGGCTTGGTCAACCCGCCCGACTCGTAGTGACGCCGGAACATCTCGTCCAGGAACGAGTCAACCAGCTCATCAACACGAGCCTTGGCGTCCGCACCGACATCCTGCGAGTTGCGTTGCACCATCGACATGACGTGCGTGCGCGCGTCCTGCTTCATCTCCGACCGCTGGTACTGCTTGTAGACGAAGAAGCCCCCGACCGTCAGCAGGCTGCACACAATCGCCGTGAGAATCAGGCGCATATCGCACTCCTTCCGGGCGTGCCTCGCCCAGCCCGGAGCATACCCGATACCCCTGTAGGACCGAAGCCAGTTTTGCGTAGACTTCTCAGCACGAAGCCCTCCGAAAGGACCACGAATGCCCAAGCAGCCTGTCGCCATCCTCGCAGCCGCCTCGGTCCTCGGCCTCGTCTGCAATAGCGCCGCGAACGCCCGACAGACCGTCGACGCCACGCCCGCCGAAGTGCTCGCCTGGCCGGGCGACTCTCGCGCCGGTCTGCTCATCCCGACCCAGACGTGGAGCGGGATCGAGGACTTCGCGGGCTTCGACGGCCCGATCGGCTACTCCCGCGACCAGATGGCCAACTACGGCCGCGATGCGCACCTGCTCGAGTCAACGATCCGTCTGTTCGGCGATGCGCGTGCCATCACCCGCGAGACCGGTCGCGTCAGCGACCGGATCCTGACCGGCGCACGCCGCTTCCGATTGGGCGACCTGACGCAGGAGGCCTACGCGCTCCTCGACGTCGCCGCCGCCAGAGGTGTCCGCGCACCCGAACCCGGATCGTGGGGCGTGGCATACATCCAGCATGACGCCTCGCCGACCGAAGCGCTCGAAGCGATCGGCGAGCGTTTCGCCGATCCGACCCAGACCGAAACACCGCCGGTACTGGATGATCAGACCCGCCCGCTGTGGTCCGAACTGCCGTTGCCGGTGCAGCGCCTCGTCGTGCGCATGCTCATCGCCGACGCAGAAGCGCGCCGCTGGATCCGAAGCGCGATCGATCCCGAACTGATCCGCGCCGCCGCCATCGAGCAGCTCCGACTCGCCGGCGTCGACGGCAGAACACTCGCCGCCGCGACCTACTCCTTCTCCGACGCACTTGCTGGCGCTCAGGAACTCTGGCGTGCCGACCCATCAGGCATCGGCCTCGACGCCCGCCCGACGCCCGCCGCCCGCGCTCTCCTTGAGGGCTACGACGCCTCGATGATGGCCTACGCATCCGTCGTCTACGCGCGCCACGCCAGCGCCGCCATCGATGAGTTCGAAGCGTGGCGCGCCCAGGCCCGCTGGCGCCCCGACGAGAGACGCCCCCTGCGAGGCCTCGCCTTCGACACACCGCTTGGCCCGGTACGCATCCTCTCCAGCGAAGCCGATCGGCTCGCGGTCGGCATGGAAGTTCCGCTCGACGAGGTCGCCCGCCTCGGCACACTCTCCGCGCGGGACGGCGCCATTCTCGTGGTCGATCTCGGAGGCGACGACTCGTACTTCGGTCGCGTCGGCACTCCAAACCTCGCCGGCGTCGTCGCCGGCAACGGCGAAGGCCTTCTGCGCCCCATCGCCACCGTCATCGACCTCGACGGCAACGACATGTACGACGCCGCGGGCCTCGACGGCTCCATCGCCTGCGGACTGTTCGGGATCGGAGCGATCTTCGATCTCGGCGGAAACGACCGCTACCTCGGCGCCAGCCACTCCGTCGCCCGAGCTCTCTACGGCACGGCCCTGCTCGTCGATCGATCAGGCACAGATCAGTACGTCACCTCCGGCTTCCACACGCAGGGCACCGCGCACTGCGGCGTCGCTCTGCTCCTCGATCAGTCCGGCAACGACAAGTACACGCTCGACGCCTTCGGTCAGGGCCTCGGCGGCACCCGCGGCGCCGGCCTGCTCATCGATCTCGACGGCAACGACCAATACCGCGCCCGCGACAACGGCTGGAACCTGCCGACCTACCGCGATCTGTCCGCCTCATACGCCCAGGGCGTCGGCTATGGCCGGCGCGCCGACTTCGGCGATGGCCACTCGCTCGCCGGCGGATGGGGCATGCTCCTCGACAACGCAGGCGATGATTCCTACCACGCCACCGTCTGGTCGCAGGGTGCCGGTTACTGGTGGGGAGTCGGCGTCCTCGAAGATCGCGCGGGGGACGACAGCTACCGCAACGGCTGGCACTCGCTCGGTGCGGCTGCGCACTTCTCGATCGGCCACGCCGTCGACCTTGAGGGTTCAGATCAGTACAACCTCGATAACCCGTCCACGGTCGGACAGTACATGGGATCGGCCCGCGACGGCTCAATTGCCATGTTCATCGACGGCGACGGCAACGACCGAGCCGTCCTCAGCAACCGGAGCGCCGGCTGCGCCGACCTCGGCTCCATCGCCATCTACTGGGATCGGCGCGGCAACGACCGCTACACCATCAAGCTCGATACCACCGCGAACAGCGACCGGGCTCTCGGCGAGGTCATCGCCTACGACGACTTTCGATCCTTCCGCGACGACCTGATCTCGTTGGGCCTCTTCCTCGACACCGAGGGACGCGATGAGTACCGCCCCACCTCGCCCCAGATCGTCGACCGCAACAGCTGGGACCGATCCGCGAGCCCGAACGAGAGGGCTCTGGGCATCGACGAGGAGCGCTACGAGCCCGAGGGCTTCAAGCGCGATGCACCAGCGTCCGACGCGCAGGAATAACCCCCACGCGCAAGGCCTGCGGGCCCGATAACGCCCGTCCTGCGCTCGCCTGAGCCGCGCTCTGCCTGCCTCCAAGTTTTTTATCGGGAGCCCGCGGATCAGGCCGATGCTCGCTGGGCACCGGATGGTCGCGCGGCGGCTCGTGGGTGCGACGCCGGAAGGCAAAGCGGCGTCGAACCCCGGCCCGCCCGACGGCGGGCGCGCTGAGTTTCACGGACGAGAGCATCCAAACCGCAGAAGGGACGCGGAAATGAACGAGCAACTGAACAACGAACAGATCACGGTGATCGGCGCCGGAACGCACATCAAGGGCGAGATGACCTTCGATCGCACCGCCCGCATCCTCGGGAGCTTCGAGGGCAAGATCTCCTCCAACGGCGAGATCCAGATCGGCGAGACCGCCAAGTGCAAGGCCGCCATCGACGGCGAGGTCGTCCGCATCGACGGCACCGTCGAGGGCGATGTCGTCGCCCGCGAGTGCGTCCACCTCTCCGACTCCGCTCGCATGACCGGCGATGTCGTTGCCAGCAAGATGATCGTCGCCGAAGGCGCCAACTTCCTGGGTCACTGCCGCGTCGGCCCCGACGCCGTGAAGAACATGGAGCCCCGCGCTTCGCGCAGCGTCGAGAAGGCCGAAGGACCGCAGGTCGAGACCCGTCCGGTCGACATGGCCCGCTCCAAGCTCGCCGACGCGCAGGCCCGCCTCGCCCGCATGGGCAGCGAAGCCGAAACCGTCGCGTCCGGCGATGAAGCCGCGGCCTGAGGTCGACGCAGCGACACACCAGACCGAATCGTTCACGCCGACAACGCGCGCAGACTGCGGGGTCGGCGTTTTTCGTGAGCGGAGACACCTCCCGGCATCGCGATGTCCAAGCACATGCCACAGCGTCAAGTTCGGTGCTACCACTGCGGTCACGCGCTGCAGGTCGGCGAGCGTGCGCTCACCACCATGTGCACCCACTGCTACCGCGGCCTCCGCGTCGACGACGTCGTCATCCGCGGCAAGGAGTCCTTCGCCGCGGTCCAAACCTGTGGAATGGTCATCATCCATCGCAAGGCCCGCGTCCTCGCAAACGTCGTGCAGGCCTCCATGGGCGTGCAGGTCGAGGGCGCGCTGCGAGGCGATGTCATCTCCGGCGGCCCCGTCCTGATCGGCGCCAAAGCGGTTTGGAAGGGCGGCTGTCGCGCCCCATCGCTGCACATCCAGGACGGCGCTTCCGTCGGCGGCGGATGGTTTGAGATCACCCCGGATGTCCGATTCGGCGATCCCGCAATCGTCGACAAGCCGCTGCAAACCCCGAAATCAATGCCCGAACCGGGCCCCGAGCCCGTCCGCGACCTGCGCGAGTACATCCGAACCCTCCCGATCCGGCAGACCGCACGCGACAACGAGCAACTGAGCACCCGGACCGGTTAGGTTGCTCGGGCCAACCCGGCGGCGCTTCGCAGATGGTGCGGTCAGCGCCGCCCGGCTATCGGGCAAGTCCTGGCCCGGATAGAGTGCCATCCATGCCCGATCGTCCCCCAGCGCCAGACAAAGACGCAGCTGACCCGGCGATCTCCCGCCGCCCTCCAGACCCGCAGCATCACAACCCCAGACGCGGTCTCTTGCTCGCGCTGGCTTTGGTGCTCTCGGTGGCACTCTTGTCCATGTTGTGCCAAGTGCTGTGGCAGCGCGATCCGGATGTCGTTCTGGAGAACCACCTCCTCGAGAACGCGCAGGCAACGTTTCTCGGACTGGCGGCCGTGCTCAATCTTTGGCGTGGACACTCAGCCCGATCAGAATTCGACAGGTACGCGCGCATGGCGATGGCCTTGTTCGCCATCAGCATGCTCCTGCGCGAAGTGGATATCGCTCGCGCAGACGGGAGTCGCTACCTGGACGGGATCGAACTCGGACTGCGGAGCCTCGTCGGCGTCGGTTGGGTCGTGTTCGCTGTGAAATTCTTCCCTCGGCGAGCGATGATTCAAGGCCGCTCGGGCGCGGTGCTTCGCAGTCCGTTTTTCCTTCTCGTCGGGCTCGGCTGCATGTTCTACGCGGCTTCATATCCGTTCGATAAGTTCGAGCCGGTGATCTTCGGACTGAACTCGGTTCTCGTGGAAGAAGCCCTGCAGCTCAACGCCTCGTTCATGTTTCTGCTCACCGGTTTCGTTCGTCCGCTGGGCGGGTCGACTCTTCCAGCGGACGACGCTAGGGTTTAGACCCGATTCCCACGCGGTGGCTTGCGATCGCCGCCGTTTACCCTCCAACGGAGCAAAACCATGGCCCGCGCCGAAGCCCGCCACATCCTCGTCGACACCGAAAATCAGGCCCAGGACCTCAAGAAGCAGATCGAGGGCGGCACCGACTTCGCCGACCTCGCCAAGCAGCACTCCAAGTGCCCCTCCGGCAAGGCCGGCGGCTCGCTCGGCGAGTTCGGCCAGGGCGACATGGTCCCCGAGTTCGACGCCGTCGTCTTCGGCGACCTGCCCGTTGGCCAGGTCTCCGACCCCGTCAAGACCCAGTTCGGCTACCACCTGCTCGAAGTC
>JANSXG010000055.1 GCA_024743075.1 bacterium
CAGAACTTGGTTGGTGCGACGAGGCCGAGGCGGTCTGGTGCATCGAGCGAGTTGGCGGCGCTCCGAGGATCGTGGTTGATCTAGACGAGCACGGAGTGGAACCTGCTTTCTCGTTCGGTCCCCTGACGCTTCTCGAAGGAGGAGAAAGTATGCGTCCATTTGAGGACTTAAGGAATAGCTGACTCTATCGATCCACCGGTCGAGCCGGCGCGGAGCAGGCTGATGGGCCGCGTTCGAGGTCGCCACACGAAGCCGGAGATGATCGTCAGGCGAATGCTGCATGCGTTGGGATACAGATTCCGCCTGCACCGCCGCGATCTACCCGGCAGTCCAGACGTTGTTCTGCCTTCCTGCTCCACGGCGCTATTCGTTCATGGGTGTTTCTGGCACCGCCACCGGGGGTGCCGACTGTCCTCCACGCCGAAAACCCGTCGCGAGTTCTGGGAAGCGAAGTTCGCACGCAACGTAAAACGAGATGCAGCGAATGCTTCGAGGTTGCAAGACCTGGGTTGGCGAGTCATCGTTGTGTGGGAGTGCGAGACGAAGGATCCAGACAGTCTAAGGCAAAGACTATGTAAAGAGCTGGGCGCGCCAGGAAGAGGAACAAAGATCAAAGAGTAGCATGCAATCAAATGGACGCTCGCTGGCAAGCGACGTGGTTGCGACGTTCTTCGCAGCCTCAGCAGCCGACGGAATCATTGATCACATCGACTGCGAAGCCGAAATCGTGAGAGCATTCGCCGCTTCTTACGGTTACGACGATGTAGTTCAACTCTTGCGCGATGCGTATTGCGGGCGGCGCGTGGACGATGGGCGACGTCTGCGCGAAACGCTGCGTCATGGACCGGACGGGCGAGAGCATCCTTATTACCCAGACTACATTTTGATTCTCCTCCTATGCTGTATCGTCCAACGCGAAATTGCTGACATGGGGCGGGGCTCGCAGAATATTCGTCATGCGCTAAGCCGCAGGCTCGATTTCCACGTCGAATCGTTGGATGGGCTGCCGGCGTTGTGGGAAGCATTGAAGCATGCGCTGGCCCGGCAGGACCTCGAACTCGTTTTGCCGGACGAAGGGTTTCGGCTGGTTCGCTACCATCGGTTCCTCGTGTTCCCAGTCCACTCCGATCGGACGCGCGTGGAGCGACTGTTGTTGCGCATACCCAAGGACAGGCGCCTGGACGATGAAGAGGTTGCCCGAGCGGTAGCTCGATCCGAAAAGTACGGTCAGGCCTACAAGTACCATTTTGAGAAATGGTTGGAGCTTTGGGAAGTCGGCGATCCTCGAGATCAGGATGCTACGTTTTGGAAGGTCCTAGAACGATCTCGCCGAGAGCTCGATCGGCGAGGACGCCTCGTCGTTCGCCCCTCCGATACGTTTCCGTTCGAGCTAAGGACATACGCCTTGATTGATGGTCTCGAGACTTCGGTAGAGGACCTGAGCAAGATCGATCTCGTCGGTCCAGTCTCCAACGCCGTCGCGCGTGGACGCGTGGAGCTCTCGAATAAGGGAATGGATCGATATGCCGACTGTTCAGACGGCGCACGCTGCGACCTCGTATTGCTCGAACGTTCTCTTGCAGGGAACGCAGTGGACAGCCGGAACCACCGATCGGTGTCGGGCGGGCGTTGGTTTCTTGTACCATCGTCCGTCTCGATGTCTTCGCTCGGTAGAACTGTACGCGACGTCGGCTGGAGCGACGGCACTAAGGTTGGCCGCGCACTTCTGCACGCTGGGCCATTCTCGCCTCGATACTGGGCCCGTCCACCGGCGGCTCCCTTGCTTTGCTCCGAGCGAGGTCCGGTCAGGCTGCTCCCTGTAGAAGGCGCAAATTGGAGAGTCGAGGCTGACGCCCTTGATGGCAGGCTTCGACTGGGAACGTCCGTGCCCCTTGAACGTTCGACGTTCCTTGAGCTGGAGGCTCGCTCAACGGCGGTTCCGCATCACCCCGACCGCATTAGAGAGTTCGATCCGGCGAAGCTTCTTCACGAGGATGGCATTCTGGAACGAACTGCGCCTTCCCTTCCAACCGAATGTCCAACCGAACTGAGCGCTACGATTGCGTGCGAACCCGATCACAGACTGAAGACGCTCGGCGAGGCGCTCTATGCTCGCTCGGCGCTTGGCATCGGTTATGGTGAGGCGATTCGTCTCGTCAGGATGATCGCGGGGGATGATACGCCGTCCGTCTGGGATATCCTGCGCACGTTCATCGACGCCGGTTGGTTCGAGGTTGGCTGGGTCAGGGGCGCGGAAGCCCGTCTTCTTTGCCCCCGTCGACCACGACTAATCGCTGCTTCACACGGTCTGCTCCTCGACGGCATGGTATGCAGGGAGGACGTTCTTCGTCTCGCGGCTTGTGCTCGACGGCACGGAGCTGAGTTGCGGATCGTACGAGGCTCGCCGTGGGAAGCCGCCGTCGCTGTAGTCGAGGGAGCCTTCGACCGCGGAGCCGAGGTCGCTCAAGAGGCGAGGCTTCCCATCGACGGCTATGTGGAAAGACCGATCCGTAGGCCGTCAGAGGCCGCTCGAGCGATCGGCCCAAAAGAGGGGTGGAGCGTTCGCCAGCAGTTCGGCGTCCTTCGAGCGAGCCGCGACGATGGGCACGAGGCCCCGTATTGGCTCGTGAAGGAAACATGGGAACAAACGCACCAATCGGCGACGACGGCTTTTCTCCACCAAGCGGAAGTGTCCGGCGAGCCGGCTTTCGTTTGGCGGAGGGGCCGTCTGGAACGCCGCGTCGACGGCGCGACTCTCCCGAACAGCTGGGCGCGATGGCTGCGTGTGCGGTCCGGTCGATCCGCCGGCGTTGACCAAGTCGATGGTAGTTGGGTCTATGGTTACCCGGCCGACCGCCAGGCTGCCCGCGCCTTGGCGACGGCTACCAGCGCAATCCGCGCGCACGACCCTCTCCCGGCTTGGGTTTCCGCAACGCGTCAATCGTCTGGGGACCGACGGATCGTCGTTCGCGGGAAGTCCATGGGCCTACGTGGATGACGACGTCCAGCAGATATCTCATCGTCCAACCACAGGTCGAACCTGGAAGCGTTGTCACTGTAGCCAAGCTGTCAGAGCATAACGGCCTATCTCCGGCGAACCCGCAACATAACGTTGAGATTTCTTCCGCGGATATCGAACCGTTCCGGGCTTATATGGCGATGGTCACGAGCGTGCTCTCGAGTAGGGTTGGCTCAACGTTCAAGACGTCGCTACTCCGAGAAGCCCAGTCTGAGAAGGAGAGTCGCCCGTCGCTTCAGCGGCGCCGTTTGGACTTGATGGGCAGCGCAGCTTCAAACCTCAGTGCGCATGCCACTATCGATGCCGACCAATCGTTTTCTGCAGATGAGAACGGCCCCGAGTTGGTCCACCCGCCGAAGAAGATCGTTGAACCGTTCCGCGTCTCGACTCCTGTGCAGCGGTGGATCACGGCGATCCCGCGTCGATACACCGGACCCGCTGACCTGCGGCGCGCCATTGAGCACGACTGGAGAGGAATTCGCCCGGACCTAATGCGCTACGACGACGCTTGGCTCGACCTTCGGGAAGGAATCGACGGCCTCGTCCCGATCGTTCGGTACGAGACGTCCAGCGCCGAAGCCCGAGAACTGGGGACCCTAATCGTGCTGGGCCCGGCCGACGGTGTGCAACGTCCCTTCGACTATCTCGACTTCCGCGATCCGGAGATAGTCGACGCCGACTTGCCGCTGCTGGCGGGCGAGCTGCTCGGCCTAGAGGCCAATGGCATGGATGCTAGCGAAGCCCTTCGGAGGCTTCTTCACGAGGATGTCGACCCCCGGTTGGTTGCGCGTCTACGAGCTGCCGCGGCAGTGGCCGAGCGACGCGGCCTAGCGGGGCGCCTTCTCGAATGGACCCTCGATCGAGCCGGGTGGCCGGACATCGAGCGGCGAGTCCTCCAAGAAGCAGAGACGCGTCTTCTCGAAAGGTTGGAAGAGCGGAGTGACGAGATTCTGTCAAGGATCGAAGCCGCTCAGGCGTTGCTGCCGTCTGTAGATCTTCCGCGCGTCGATGACCAGTTCGACCAACCTACCCAAAAGAAAGTTGGGATCGATGGGGATGTCGAGGATCGACTGATCGGTCTGGCGGAAGAGATCGAGGAGTCGCTGATCGCCAAGTTCAAAGACTTCGCGATGTCGAGGGATGCGTCCCGCGGGGCAGCGCTAGAAGGATTGGCACGACAGGTTGATGAGCTCCGGCAGGAGATCGAGAGTTCAATTGATGAAGTGCCTCCATATGGACGCGACAAACCCTTCCCAATTCCTGGGGTTATCGGACGAGCGAGTAGGGTGCAGCATCCTGACGATCGGTGTAGCGTCATCCACGAAGCGGGAGCCGAGATCGGACTGGACGCCAACGCGGTCGCGCTGCTCGTAGTCTTATCAGCCACGGGATATCTGCCGGTCCTTCCCTCATCTGTTGCAGGAGACGTCGGCGGTCTCCTTGCCGGCGTAGCGGGTGGTGGCCACCTTTTTCGGCTCGATTGCGACCCGACCCTGGTTACCTTCGGGGATGCCGAGAGCCGGTTGAAGGCAACCGGCATACTGGACGTCCACGACGAAGGATGTGCCGTTCTCCTTCTCCGCAACATAAACCTTTCGCCGGCGGTCTATTGGTTGGACGCCTTCAGCGAGACGATGAGGGAACGGGCCAGGCATGTCATCGCTTTTGGGTCGGTCGCTGATCACCCTTTCCGACACGGGCTAACACGAGATCAGCTTGGTAGGGTCGCCCCCATCAACATTGCAGGGGGCGACCGTGTCGCTATGGCAGCGACGCATCCGAGACGATTCCCCGCGGCAGCGATGTTGGTAACCGGAGATGCAAAGGCCGATCCAGCGGACGTGCCTCTCGTTGCCGATCCTGCGCACCTCCGCAAACTGACGGAAATCGCGATCCAGTCGAAGGCCATTTTTGGTGTCGGAATCGCGCAGGCGGAGGCCCAGGTACACGTCGATCGTCTTGTTGCATGGTGGACGGCCGTGTCCACGGGCGCGATACCATCGGACGGTGTCGGCGCCCTCCTTGTTGGCGAGGGGAGTTGGTCATGATCGATCCAATAGAAGGACTCAATCGCGTCCGAGATTACTTCAGGTCGTATGTAGAAACGGCATTCCGTATAGATCATCCCGACCTGGCTGCCCGTAGACGGCAGCTGATGGAGCCCAGTGGCGATTTCGCGCGCGACCCACTGATAGAACTCGTCCGTCGGTATCGTAGTGCCGATGTCGGATTAGAGGATCTAATCGAAGGACGCGAAGCTGACGAGTGGCTTCCTGATCTCTCTCGGGAAGAGCGCGCGACTTTCGTTGATCTGGCTCTGGCGGGTCTGTTCGATAGTGTGGAAGATGCAGCGTCCCCGATCGGACGACGGGGAACCTATCGACCCTTTCGGCACCAGCTGCAGATGCTCCGACGCGGCCTCGGCGACGGGACGCCAGGTATCGTTACATCTGGAACGGGGAGCGGCAAGACGGAGAGCTTCTTGCTCCCGATCCTCGCACAGCTTGTCAAGGAGGCGTCAACCTGGCCCTCAGGGGCGCCGGACGATCAGCCTGATGAATGGCTCGCACTCCGAGGCGCTTACCGACCTCGTCGGCAGAGGGAGGGTCGTCCGCAAGCCGTTCGCGCAATCATCCTCTACCCTATGAACGCGCTGGTGGAGGACCAGATGACTCGTCTTCGGGCAGCGCTCGACTCGGAGCGCGCGCGCGACATCATGGATCGTGAACTACGTGGTAATCGGATCTACTTCGGGCGCTACAACGGAGAGACCCCCGTCGCCGGCTTCGAGAACCACCCAAGGGATGAGGGCTATTCGCGCAGAGGTGGCGCGCGAAAGCGCGCCGAGCTCAAGGAGCGCATGACGCTCTATAGGGATGAGCAGAGAACAGTTCGGGAGTACGAAACTGCATATCTCGACGGCCTCGAACAATACCGGTTTGCGTTCCCGTCCACAGACGGCAACGAAATAGTGGCGCGCTGGGACATGCATCGCGCGCCGCCGGACATCCTGGTCACAAACCACGCGATGCTGAATGCTATGCTAGTACGTGAGGTGGACGAGCCGATCCTGGACAAAACGCGTCGCTGGCTCGAGGAAAATGAAACCGCTCGCTTCTACATGGTAGTAGACGAACTCCATCTACTACGTGGGTCGGCGGGTGGGGAGATCGCCGGCACTCTTCGGGTCCTCTTCCAACGTCTGGGTCTATCGCAACCCGAACAAGCGCACAAACTCAGAATACTGTCGTCGTCCGCTTCGCTCCCAATGGACGAGGAGCGCCGTGGCGACAGCGTCGCTTATCTTGAGGCGATGTTCGGACGCTTCGGCCACGCTGGTGCAAGTCTGTCCCCATCCGAGAGTTGGGAACGCTCTATCGTGGAAGGAGACCCTATAGCGGTCAAGTCTTCTGCGGACCAGCTGAACCCCACCGTGCTCCGCGCGATCGCCGACATCGACTTGCGCGATCCCGAGAAGGGACGTTCGCCAGCGCTTTCGAACGCCTTATCGACGCTTGGTGGAAGCATCAGCGAACCTACCCCGGCGATCGTTCGAGCGGGAGAGATCATGGCATCCCAGTTGGTGGATGGGCCCCTTACGGCTCCTGATCTATCCAAGCGGATCTTCGGGTGCATAGACGAAAAAGCTCTGCGTGGACTGATGCGCATTCGGTCGATGGCGGAGTGGCTGGAAGAAGCGGACGGAACACTGGGAGCTTTCGACAGGATCGCCCTTGGAGCTGCGCCCGGCTTCCGCGTGCATCAGTTCCTCCGCAACATTGAGGGGTTGTTCGCGGCGATCGATCGCCGAGGCGAGCAGATCGTCTATCGTGACGCTGACTTTGAGCGCGGCAAAGCGTTTGCGTCATCCTCGGCGGGGGGAGGGCGACGCTTCGAAGTCCTATATTGCGAGGCATGCGGCGAAACCTTCGTCGGCGGGCGACGGGGTCATACCTTGGACCGTTTGAGTCACGAATGGCTTCTGCCGACGCCGCAGAACCTCGAAAACGTACCCGAAGCCAACCGAACTGAACGGTTCGAGGATGCCACCTACGACGACGTAGCTCTGTTCTGGCCGACGCTTCAGTCGCCAGATTCTCATGAAGTAGACTATACTTGGCAAGCGGCCGTTCTCGATAACCGGACCGGGGCCGTCCTTCCTCCTAGCTCCGCGATCGATGACGAGGCAGCCGTCCCCGGTTATCTCCTCGTTCGATCCACGACGGGCAGCGATTGCAAACAGCGAGAAACCGGAGACGAAGGGACGAGCGTTCCGTTCGTATGTCCACGTTGCTCGACCGACTATAGCCCCAGACAGATCGCCGGTAGTGCGCGTAGGCAGAGTCGGCTGTCACCCATCCGTTCATTCCGGACCGGTTTCGACAAGACGTCTCAGACGCTGACCAGCGAACTGGTCGCGACGTTGAAGATGCAGGGTGGAGACGGTCGTTTAGTGGCCTTTTCGGACTCTCGTCGAGAGGCCGCGCGCCTTGCTGTGACACTGGAGAGCAACCATCACCAAGAGGTCAAGCGAGAACTTCTACTGGAGAAGGCACGGAACGCCAACCCCATCTACAACGAGGCACGGTTCATGGAACTGCACGCCATCAGGGTTGAGGCAAACAACAACTTTCAAGCGTCGCCGCCCGGTGTAGATGAGGAGTTCGAAAGCCTGCTCGCTATAAGGCAGGCTGGGAACCAGCCGGTCGCCATACCGATTGAGAGCCTGCTTGAGGTCCAGCGCAGCAGCTTTGCGACGGACGCTCTGCGCCCAGTGACGGCAGCGATGATCGAGAAGGGCATTCATCCCCTTCGAGGAGCGGGTCGAGAACTGCTCGGCGACCATCCGTGGCACAAATGGTTCGAGGCATACTCGGGCGGCATCAGGTGGCGAGAGTACGGCGGCGAACTACGCGACGAGCAGAGGGCAGATGCGCAACGGCAGGTCTACGACGACCACGGGCGAGCCGCCACGGACCTGCTGTTCAACCGGAGCTACTACGGTCTCGAGGAGACTGGCCTCGGCTACCCCAGCATGACCGGGCAGGGTGTTTACGATGAAGCATGTGTTCGTAGGGATGCCTGGCTTCGTATCATGGGCGACTGCTACCGCGTCCGGCCAGACCCTTGGCGTGGTGACGAGGAAGGGCGGACCTGGACGACCGCGCAGGATGCGATGCGATACCATCAGCGCATCCGCGCCATCGTCGGGGCGTCCCAGACGCTCCAGGACGAGCTCGACCTTTTCCTTCAATGGATGGAGGAGCATGACCATCGAAACGGATTCGTGGAACTCGGCAAGCTCTTCTTCCGTCCCGCGCCTCCGGCCGGCCACGTCTGGCGCTGCGTCCGGTGTAGCCGCAACCACCTTCATCGGGGCCTCCGGATCTGCACGCGGTGTGGTCATGACTTGCCGTCGGAGCCAAACGCACGTGTGCAAGATCTATGCGAGACTAACCACCTCGGTCGACGTGCCACGGGGGGAAACGAACCATTCCGTTTACGCTCAGAAGAGCTGACGGCACAGGTGGACGATACAGTCGGCCGGCTCCGCAGATTCAAGGGACTGCTTGTCAAGGGAGCGGACGAACACGAGGGTGACTTCGAGCTCCGTAGACGCGCCGAGGAGATCGATGTCCTTTCCGTCACCACAACCATGGAGGTCGGCGTCGACATCGGTTCGCTGCAATCCGTCGTGCAGGCGAACATGCCACCGGCACGCTTCAACTATCAGCAGCGAGTCGGGCGGGCCGGTCGGCGCGGACAGGCCTTCGCTACCGTCCTCACGATCTGTCGCTCGAACTCGCACGACCTTCACTACTACTACAACCCGAAGGCCATGACAGCGAACCCACCGCCGCCGCCATTCCTTACGACCGGCCTAATCGACATCCCATCGCGTGTCCTACGGAAGATGTGGTTAGTCGAGGCATTCCGCTACCTGCGTCGGCAAGCAGAAGTCGAGGGAAACACGCATTGGTCACCGGACGACGTAAGGCCACCCGACATCCATGGCGAGTTTCCGTCGTGTGCCTGGTGGTTCGAGCAAAACGATGCTTGGTCGTGGCTCCAGAATGGCCTCGAGGCGCCCGAGGTCATGGACCAGTATCTCCGACTGTCGGACATGTTGGCTGCAAGTTCGTCCGTGGATGCCGACACGCTCCGTTCGATGGTTGATCTGGACGACGTCAACGAATCGATCGAAGGGCTTCGCGAGGATCATGAGTTCGACCCGAAAGGGCTGGCTGGTGCCCTCGCGGAAGCTGGGAAGCTACCTCTGTACGGAATGCCCACAAGAACGCGAGATCTCTACGTAGAGCCCCGGGCAGTCGACATGGCAGCCAGCGCGAACCAGGCGCTCGAGTGGATGACGATGGACCGCGACCAGGACATCGCGATCCAGGAGTATGCGCCAGGCTCCATTATCACTAGAGACAAGGTCGATCACCACTGTATCGGCTTCACCGGGACCATAGGGTCTCCACCCGACGGCGGTGGCAACTATGTCGACGTCGAACCGCTCGGATCTTGGAGGCAGGACGAAGGTATCGTTGGCCTTTGCTTGGTGTGCGGCAGCGCATCGACGCGGGAGGACGAGCCATGCCTCGTCTGCGACTCATCAATTGACTGGGTGCACGCTCAAAAGACCGTCTCCCCAACGGCCTATAGGACGCGCTTTCGTCCGGCAGATCCAGATCTGCAAGCCGTCGTGAACCGCATCGATACCTTAGCCGAGGTCCGAGAAGAATCGCTAGAGACTTCCATCGGCAACCTCGAGATCCGCTTCGATGCCGGCTGTCTCATCCACAAGCTGAACAAGGGGCAGGCGGAGGAAGGCTTCTCGGTAGTTGAGGTCCGGGATGCAGACGCCGCGAAGTATCGACGTTCAAATCGCTCGCGGTACATCAGCCTCTCTTCCCAGGCTGTGGATGCGTCGTATCTATCAGACAACTCGGACGAACGCCGGATGACGCGCCCTCAGACTGGAATAAGATGGGATCGTCGCGATCCTGTCGAAGGATCGTTCTGGCTTGCGTCGAACCGCATCACAAACTCAATCTCCGTCGTACCGATCGAACTGAATCACCGCCTTCGTCTTGGCGCTCTTGACGTTGGTCACCCGGATTCGCGACGGGCATCACGAACCAGCGTCCGGGCGGCAGCCATCAGTGCGACCTGGATGATTGCGCTTCGTGCCTCGTTGGACTTCGACACGGACGTGTCGGAGTTTGAGGTGCTCTCGCCACGCATCGTTCCCGGCCAGGATCAGAACACTCCAGTTCTGCAGATGGCGGACACACTCGTGAACGGATCAGGCTTCTGCCGTCGGCTAGCGACCGACCGCGCCCAAGGGATAGCCGAGGTCATCTCGAGGATCGTCAATGACGAGACGGACTGGCCCCTAAACGCGATACTGCGACCCGAGCATCGGGATCAGTGCGACCGCTCGTGTTATGGCTGCGTTCAGAGGTACACCAATCGACGATACCATCCGCTTCTCGACTGGCAGGCGGGTCTCGGGTTTCTCAGGGCGATGATCGATCCTTCGTTCGAAGGTGGTCTGGATGGCTTGTTCACTGTCCCGGAACTTCGAACCTGGCAAGTATCAACCAAGCGGAGACTTCTCGCTCTCGCGAACTACTTTGAGGACGCTCGGCTCGAACACGCACGATTCGATATGCCGTTCCTTCGCGTCGCCCATCGGGACACCGCCATCGTACCGACTCATCCTCTGTGGTCGACGGAGTCATCCCTCCGCTTCTACAACGATGTCAGCGGCCGACTTGTTCCCGCCGACACGTTCGATCTTGCTCGGAGGCCCGTCTTGGTGGTCGAACAGGTACGGCAATAGGGCACGCTGTCATCGGCGCCGAGCCTACGCGAGTTTCAGAATGTGGTCGCGGTGGTAGGTTAAGAATGGTCCCTGGTCTGCTCGCAGGCTCGACGCGCGCAGACAAGCCTCCGGTGCGAGTCCCAGGCGTTGGAGCTCGTCCGTACCGATTGTCGGCGAACGTAGCAATGCACCGTCGCTGGCGAACGATATAAGGCCGAGGTCGAACACTCGGTCCACGTGCGGCGCCAGGGCAAGTCCGTTGGCCGGTGAGAGGCGTTCCTGCGCGCTCTGGCAGACGCGCCACGGTTTGATGTGGCTCGTGACCTGCTCCCCTGAATGTACCCATTCATAGGCTAGCTCTGTTCACGTTGTGGTCCGTTTGGAATCGGGTTGCAAATTCGTTTGGTGTGAGCCCGTCGAGGCTCGTATGGGGTCGATGCAGATTGTAGTCGATGCGCCACTCTTCGATGATCTCACGGGCATGCCGGTAGCTGCGGAAGAGGTGTTCGTTGAGGCACTCGTCGCGTAGGCGTCCATTGAAGCTTTCCACGAGACCGTTCTGCATAGGTTTGCCAGGGGCTATGTAGTGCCATTCGACGCCTCGGTCCTCTTGCCAGGCAAGCATGGCATTTGAGGTGAGCTCCGTCCCGTTGTCGCTGACGACCATGCAGGGATGGCCACGGCGTTCTGCAATGGCATCCAGTTCCCGCGCCACCCGTTCGCCGGAGAGCGAGTTGTCGACGACCGTTGCCAGGCATTCCCGGCTGAAGTCGTCGATGACACACAGGATGCGGAAGCGTCGCCCATCGACAAGCGCGTCCGATACGAAGTCGAGGGACCATCTCTGGTTCGCGTCCTGCGGGATCGCCATGGGTGCCCGCGTGCCCAAGGCTCGCTTGCGACCGCCACGCTTGCGCACGGTGAGCCGTTCTTCCCTGTAGATGCGATACAGCTTCTTCCAGTTCACGTCCCAGCCCTCGCGGCGAAGCAGGAGAGGTAGACGGCGATACCCAAAGCGGCGACGCTCTGACGACAGCTCACGCAAGCGCTGCCTCAATTCAGCATCATCTGGTCGGGTAGATTGGTAGCGGTAGACGCGCGGTGCCATGCCAACCAAGGCACAGGCACGGCGCTGTGAGTAGCTCTTCTCTTCAATGGCCCAGTTCACGGCATTCCTCCTTGAACTGGGCCTTAGAAGTTTTTTCCAAGCATCTCGCGGAGCGTCGATGTATCCATCATCTGCTCCGCCAGAAGCTTCTTCAACCTGGCGTTCTCTTCCTCAAGCGCCTTCAGCCGTTTGGCGTCGGACACTTCCATGCCGCCATACTTCTTGCGCCATGTATAGAAGGTCGCATCCGAAATGCCGTGTTTGCGGCACAGCTCACCCGGCGATACCCCCGCCTGATGCTCCTTCAAGATGCCGATGATCTGCTCTTCAGAGAACCGTGATCGCTTCATTGCCTGTCTCCTTTATTGAGGAACAGGCTAACCCAAAATCGGGGACATCTCAGGGGAGCAGGTCACTCGCAACTAGGAGGCGAGAGTCTGCAACACCGGTTACTACGCAGCGTCCGTGCCGACCAAGGACTGCCTCGCGGAACTCGCCCTGGCCGTGTCTTGCGCGGATGAGGCGTTCGCGTTCAGTGTCCTCGAGGCCAGACTCGCCAGTCGTTCGAAGCGTCAGCTCGTCCACGAGCTCATCGCCTCCCAGACGGTCGATTCCGCGGGCTCCAGTGCGTCTGCCAGCACCATTGACCACTTTGGCGAATAGGATGGGGCCGATCTCGGTGAGGTAGAGCTTTTGATTCCCGCCGCCACCCTTCTGGAGCGGAGAGTACTTTGGGGGGAGGAACGGCGCGATCGAATCGAAATTCTCGCGCACGACGAAGGCCACGGCCAACTCAGTCCAACGCACCCGAACGCGCCAACCAACGTTGCTCCAATGCTCACCAATCTCATTGTGCGTCGTTGGGCGCGCGGCCTCGCGAGCCGACCCTGTCGCGATCCCGAAATAGGAAACTCTTCCACCCACGAAGGAAAGGATGGGGTCGCCCGGCTGGATGAGCATCATGTTGTCATAAGCCTGGCTTCGCGTCCCGTTTTTTTCTCGTTTCGGAGACCAGAGATACCCCCCAGCGAGTTCGTACCTGGACGACTGACTGTGGTTCACCCACCAAAAACGTGTCCCGGCCGAGGGAAGCGAGGATTTCATGGCTCGTTCCGCTTAAGCGCGTTGGTAACTTCGTTCAGGATGTGCAGGCGTTCGAATTCGCGGCCGGCGGCGATGATTGCGGGGGGAGCAGATGTCATTGGGGCGCCTTTTGCTGAGCAGCGTTCGATCTCCGTTGCTAGAAATCAAGCATTACAGAACTTTGGCTTTCAGAGAATGCTCTATCGTCCGTCGCACTTTAGCGGTGAATAATAAGGTAACCCTCACCATTGCGTATAGACCCGGTTGTATGCCTGTAGTGAACGTCTGCTGTAAGGCCAAATTGCCCAATCAGCTAACGGCGGCTTCGCCGCCAAAACGAGACCTTGTTACGAAAAATCAATTGATCGTCGTCGGCCAACGCCGGACGGTCAGTTAGCTTCACGATCTGCCGGATAAGTGAACCTCATATCTCCAGACCTCTAGCGTAAATGCCCCTTCCGGGGTTTCGAGGTCACTTGTCATTGTGCCTTTGTATCGCCAACCGCTTTTCTCGTAGAATCGCGCGGCTCGAACGTTGCCGATGGCGCAGGCTAACCACGCGACCCGAAATCCCTCGTCTTCAATGCGAGCCAACGCGTCTGCATTGAGGCTCGCCGCAATCCCTGAACCGCGACCGGCTGGCGCCACATAGAGTTGGTAGAGTTCGTCATCTTTGACCATGCTGAACCCAACCAACTCGCCTACCAGTACGGCAACGCGGATGTCGCCCAACGCTCCGGCTAGCCGATCGCGAAAAGAGTCGAGCGTCCGGTGCTGAGCCAGCTCGCTCGGCAGAAGATCGGCGTGCGCATCTTGCCAGCCGTCGTACCAGATCTGGGCGAGGTCGCGGACATCATCGGCTTTGGCGTCGCGAATCAGCGTTTGCTGACTTGCCATTCTAGGGCGATTCAAAACGCGCCAATCACATGACTGGAAAACACCGTAATGACGTGTCCGGCCGGTTCACGCACCGTAAACACGTCATGGTCGATCTGCGGGCGCGGCTCGATCGGCGATGGATTCAGGCCGAGTGCGGCAAATTTCTCGCGGCTTGCATGGATGTCATCGACCATGAGGTCAAAAGCGGCGTCGCCACCTGTCACCGCCGCTTTAGCCATCACGAGCAGATGCGTGCCGCCCCGCAGCTCAAATACGGAGACTTCCGGCCCTTCAAAGACACTTCGCATGCCAATCGTGCGCATGAACTGACAGGATGCCTCCATCTGATCGGTTTCGAGGACGACGTGGGCAACACCGACCTCCGGCCGTTGAGTGGCTTCATTCATGCGCATGTCCCCCTATGTATGGCTTTGCTCATACCAACTGCCTCATGCCGACTGTTCGGCGAGCTTCCCAAGCTGATCTATGGCGGTACCCCAGCCATCGAGAAAACCCATATCGGCATGCTTTTGTCGATCTTCATCGTTCTTATGCAGCGCGGTCGCTGTGTAGAGTGTCCCTTCCGGATGCTCTTCAAGTGTAATGACTGCCGAAAAGAATGCCTCCTCGTTCGGTCTCCAGCCGCCTTGCAGCGCATCGGTAAACACGATGCGCTCCTGCGAAATCACCTCCAGAAAGCATCCTTTGGACGCCATCACGGCACCATCGGGTAGCGTCATTTCTGTATCGAAACTTCCGCCAGCTTTGAGCGTCATGTCCAAGACTTTCGTCTTGACTGGCGCCGGAGCCCACCACTGCTCGAAGTGTTTTGGCTCTATCCAAGCACGCCACACGGCAGAACGTGGGGCTTTGATGACTCGGCTAACTGTCAAGTCGGCTGGCTGGTTGCTCATGAAAGGCTTTCCCTTGAATGGTTCGCTTCGACATATCCGGCAAGTCGGTCGGTTCTGCCTTCCCAGATGGTACGTTGCTCAGCCAGCCACGCCTCGGTTGCGGCAAGCTGCTTTGAATTCAGACGACAGGTTCGAACGCGGCCTTTCTTTTCCGTCTCGATCAACCCGCTTTCTTCAAGCACTTTGAGGTGCTTCATGAACGAGGGCAGCCCCATTTCAAACGGCTCTGCCAACTCCTTTACGGGAGCGTTCCCAAGCACCAAGCGTGCGAGCACGGCGCGGCGCGTGGGATCGGAAAGAGCTTGAAAGCTACTGTCGAGGGATGCTGAATGGTTCTCCATATGGAAAACCATATGCTATAGTTCACCAGATAGCAAACCATTGTTGAAGGGCTGCTCTGGGCCACCAACAGACACACAAAACACTCCTGGCCAAAGTTGGCCTTGGGCCCAAGAGCGCTACGGTGACGAGTGTTAGTCCTGCACCATCGTTTGGATCCGAATCACGATCCCGGCTGACGAAGCCGCACACCTTCTCCAAGTTCCGGGTTGGCCGACAGGAACAGCACACCTCCCTTTTCCAGCGCCTTCTGGACAGCACTGACGGTGCTGATGCGGCTGTCGACCTTGCCGGCCTCCAGGCGTGCGACGGCGTTGAGTGAAACGACAGCCTTGTCGGCGAGCTCTTGTTGCGTCCAGCCGAGCAGAGTTCGGGCGGCACGTATTTGTCTTGCGGTGATCATAATCCCGATCACCGCCCGCATCAGTCGTTGATTGCCACCTAAAGGGTTTTCAGGTGCGCATAAAGGGTTATTTTACACCCTTATGACGCAAATGAATGCCGAAAGAGGTGGCCAGTGGGCGAATCACTCCTTCAGTTCCGGCATCCGGCGCTAGATCGGCTCTACACGATTTGGAGGCTGCTGCGGGTAGACAACCGTTCGCCACCGGCGTCAGCGGCCGATTCCGATTTGCTGCGTGAATGGCAGGATCATCTCGTGATTGTCGAGGCTAACAAGACATCCGGCGCGCTTCGCGAACTCCATATCGGTGCTGCTGTAGTTGGCGAAATTGCTTCGAGCGACTTTGTCAGAGCAGCGATCGCCGAAATATCGAACATTCAGCAGCCAATCCTTGTCGAAGAGTCGATCGGCCAAAACGAACGATACACGGCGTTGCTTCTGCCCTTCTGTGACACCTGCGATGGTGTTGTCCGAGTGATGGTCGCCATCTATCACGCGCCGCAGGTATCGAATGGTCGAATGGCTGCGTCGTAACGCGCGGTAGAAAAGTGAAAGAAAAACGCCATCCGCCTGAACGATCTCAACGGCGATTGGTCGAGAACAAGGACTCTTGACGTCGCCCGAACACTCTGTAAGCTACTGGTATGATTGATGTTTTTCTATTGACTTCGCTGAACTCAAGCCCCTTGACTGGGTGGCACCATCAGAACGTGTCGCTTGGAGGTCGGCGATCGGATGCCGCGGCAGAGGCGAAAAACGAAAACGCGGGGCGACAGGAAGCTCGAAACGCCGTCGGCGATCGAGGCAGATTCCGACGAAGTCGTTCTTGCCGTCAGTCGGCCAAGTATCGAAGAGACCGATCCACGGCTCGTCGCCATTGTACGGGCGCTCGCCCGGCAGGCAGCGCGCGACTATCTGCAACAGCAATCCGTCGATACCGGCTCGCGACGACTTGCACCGCATTCTGATGGAGAAGAGTCATGATAAAGGTCGCGCTCTACGCCCGCTATTCCTCCGACAATCAACGTGACGCTTCCATCGAGGACCAGCTTCGGATCTGCCGAGAGCGGGCTGACCGCGAGGGCTGGCAGGTCATCGACAGCTACAGCGACCGCTCGGTTTCTGGGGCGAGCCTGATCCGGCCAGGCATCCAGGCCCTGATGGCAGATGCCCAAGAGAGGAAGTTCGATCTCGTGCTGGCTGAGTCGCTCGACCGGATCAGCCGCGACCAGGAAGATATCGCCGGCGTCTACAAGCGCCTGACCTTCGCCGATGTCCGTATCGTAACGCTGTCGGAGGGCGACATCAGCGAATTGCACATCGGCCTCAAGGGTACAATGGGCGCTTTGTATCTGAAAGACCTCGCCGACAAGACCCGCCGGGGTCTGCGCGGACGCGTCGAAGACGGTAAGTCCGGCGGTGGGAATTCGTATGGGTATCGCGTCGTCAGGAAGACGGGGCCGGATGGCGAACCAGTTCGGGGCGAACGAGAGATCGATCCAGCCGAAGCCAGGATCGTCCGGCGGATATTCACTGAGTATGCCGCCGGAAAATCGCCACGTGTCATCGCGCATGAGCTCAATGCCGAGGGTGTCGAGGGACCGCGCGCCGGAAGCTGGGGTCCGAGCACGATCCATGGCAACGCAAAGCGCGGCACCGGCATCCTTAACAACGAACTTTACATCGGTCGTATCGTCTGGAACCGCCAGCGCTTCCTCAAGGACCCCGAGACGGGTAAACGCGTTGCCCGACCCAACCCCGAAGAGGAGTGGATTGTCCAGGACGTGCGGGGCCTGCGCATTGTCGAAGACGATCTGTGGGAGAAAGCCAAGCTACGGCAGAAGGACAACAGCGAGAGATACGCCCGCGCTGAAAGCAACAGCCTCACCGAGACCAAGCGTCAACGCTACCTCTTCTCGGGCCTGATCAAGTGCGCCGAATGCGGCGGCGGATACTCGATGGTCTATCGTGACATGTTCGGCTGCTCCACTGTGAAAAACAAGGGCACGTGCTCCAACCACACCCGCATCAAACGGTCTGAGCTTGAGAGCCGGGTGCTTCATGCGATGCGCGAGCATCTGATGCAGCCAGGACTGTTCAAGGAGTTCTGCGACGAGTTCACGCGCGCGGTCAATCGGGGGCGCATGGATGCGGCGAGCGAACTGACCGCTAAGCGCGCTGAACTCAAAAAGGTCGAAGCGCAGATCGAAAAGATGCTGCAGGCAATCATGGACGGCTTCTATTCGTCTTCCATGAAAGAAAAGATGACAGCGCTCGAGGCGCGGAAAGCCGAACTCTCCAACAATCTCCAGCGAGCGAAGGAACCGCCACCGCTGCTTCACCCCAATATGGCGCTGCTTTATCGCGAGCGCATTGACGACCTGTTCAACGCACTTGAGGACGAGCAAACCTATCTTGAGGCCAGCGAGGGTATTCGGAGTCTCGTCGGTCGGATCGTCGTCTCACCGGCCGTCGGCGATCGTGCCGAACTGTGGCTCGAAGGCGATCTCGCAGCAATCCTGTCCCTCGCCGCTGGACGAAAGATTCCGGCCAGCGTCGAAGACAGCAAGGTTCTACAATCGATGAGCGCCGGAGAGGCAGAAACCACTGGCCAAAAACGCAAAAACCGCCCTCAAGGGGCGGTTCAGGCAAATGCACCAGAGGTGCTGACATCGTTGGTTGCGGGGGCAGGATTTGAACCTGCGACCTTCAGGTTATGAGCCTGACGAGCTACCGGGCTGCTCCACC
>JANSXG010000191.1 GCA_024743075.1 bacterium
AGCCGGTGACTTTGTCATCGGTCGACGAAAGCGCGGTAAGCATGATCACCGGCGTCTTTACCTTGCGCCGACGCAGGTTGCGACAGATCTCCACGCCGTCGCGGTCCGGAAGCATCAGGTCCAGGATGATGACGTCGTACGGCTCAATCGCCGCCATCTCCTCTCCCTCGAAACCGGTGTTGCTGACGTCCGCTGCGAATCCGTTTTCGTTCAGCCCGGATTGAATGGCGGTCGCCATCTTCGGGTTGTCTTCGACGATGAGTACACGCACGCAGATTCTCCTCTTTCCGACACAGACCGTGACCAAGCTGGCAAGGACCCCTGCGTCCGGGCGGAAGCCCACGGGTATGCCTGTATCCACCATATCCGCGCCGAAGCTGCGGGGGACCCGATCGTTCATGCTTCGTCCATGAAACTTCTCTCATTTTGTAGCCGTTCGACATCCAGGGTCCGTTGCCTAGTATGAAGTGTTTGAATTCGGCAATCGGAAAGGCCATTCAGATCATGAGCACCGACGAGACCGCCGCAAATCCCAGTGAAACTCTGCGAGCCGAACCGGTTCGCAATCGCAGGTCTGCTGCGGATACCTACGACGACCGGCAGGCCGGAGAGATCGCCGATGTGTCGCCTGAGGGGCGACCCGCGAATCCGGGACTCGGTGCCAAGGGCATCGCGATGATGATCTGCGCTTCGGTCACCGTTGTGGTGATCGCTTCAATCCTGACCGCGGTATTCGTCAGCGCCGCTGCCGGATGGGGCGTCTTCATCGTGAGCATGTTGCTCACGGTCGTGATCAACCCGGTGATGTACGCCTCGATCCTGCGCGCTCGGGAGCGCGAGCACGCGTCGCACAGGTCGTAGTCACGGCATCAGTGACGAAAGTGCCGCGTCCCGGTGATCAAACATGTCACGCCGCGAGCAGTACAGAGTTCGATCGTGTCCGAATCGCGCTTCGAACCGCCGGGGTGAACCAGCGCTTTCACGCCGGAGTCGATGAGCTTCTCCGGCCCGTCCGCGAACGGGAAGAACGCGTCGGACGCCGCGATCGGCGTTCGGATCTTCGACAGGTCTCCGGCCTTCCGTATCGCGAGTTCGCAGCTCGCCACACGGTCCATCTGTCCGGCGCCGCCACCGAACAGGCGCACACCACCGAGCGCTGCGTCGAACCCGCCGATCGCGATGGCGTTCGAGGTGAGGTGCTTGCACGCCAACCACACGAGCAGCGCCGCATCGGCTTCCGCCTCGTCAAGACTCGGCCCGGCCACGTGCTTCCAGTCCTGGGGCATCGTGATCGCATCGTCGGCATCTTGCACGAGCACCCCACCCGGCACGCTGCGGACGGTCCTGACCGACCCGCGTTGCTCGCGGTTCGCGCCGAGCTCCAGCAGACGCACATTCTTCCAGCGATCGCCGAGCGCAGCCGCGGCGTCCTTCTCGAACGCCGGCGCGGCGATCACCTCGAAGAATGTCGCGTTCGCGGCGAGCCATGACGCCGCGTCGGCGTCGATCGTGGCGTTGACCGACAGGATGCCCCCGTAGGCCGCGAGCGGATCGCCGGCAAGGGCGAGCTCGATGGCGTGCCTCGCGTCGGTGGCGACCGCGACCCCACACGGATTGGTGTGCTTGATCACCGACGCCCCGACGCGATCCGGGAACGCCGCCGACAGATCCCGCGTGACCGCGAGTGCGCCCGCGCAGTCGTTGAGGTTGTTGTAACTCAAGTCTTTGCCGGAGAGCTGTCGGGCGCGGACCAGATCCGGCCCGGACGCGTCACCCTGCGCGGCGTAGACCGCGGCCCTCTGGTGCGGGTTCTCGCCGTAGCGGAGTGTCTGGTTCAGCGTGAACCGGTCTTCCAGCACGGAGGGAAACCGGTCCGCGACTTCATCGGCGGGTTCGTTTCCCGATAGGTAGCGGAAGATCGCGTTGTCGTAGGTGCTCGTCCGCTCGAACGCGCTGACGGCCAAGGCGCGCCGCAGCTCAACGGATGTTGATCCATTGTTGCGATCGAGATCCTCGGCGACGGACCCGTACTGCTTCGGGTCGGTCACGATCGCGACGTGGCGGAAGTTCTTCGCCGCGGACCGGACCATCGACGGCCCTCCGATGTCGATCTGCTCGATCGCCTCTGGTTCGGTCACACCCTGGCGAGCGACTGTCTGCTCGAACGGATACAGGTTGACGCAAACGATGTCGATGGGTGCGATCGAGTGCTCCCGCATCGAGGCGGCGTGTTTTTCGTCGTCGCGCAGCGCGAGGATGCCTCCGTGCACTTTGGGGTGCAGCGTCTTGACCCGGCCGTCCATCATCTCCGGGAAGCCGGTGACCGCGTCGATCGCGGTGACGGCGAGCCCCGCGTCGCGGATCGCCCGGTGCGTGCCGCCGGTCGAGACCAGCTCGTAGCCATGCTCGATGAGTGTGCGCGCGAAACCAATGAGACCGTCTTTGTCGCTGACCGAGATCAGCGCCAGGCGTCGAGAGCGATCGGACATGTCGGAGGAGCCTTCGAGGGGGTCGTGTGAGATCAGCGCGAAGAGAAACGGGCGAGGGCCGAGTCGCCGCTGAGAACGATGAGTTCGCCGTCCACGAAGCCGTTGGCGATGATCTCTCGCACGCCGGGCAGCGCCACGCGTTCGCGCTCGTCGCCGCTGGCCGGGTCGACGAGCACCGCGTCGGACCCGTTCCAGACCAGCAGTTCGCCCTTGCGCTCCGCGATGACCGTGCCGGACACGTCGGGGTTCGCCCAGATCCGCTTGCCGGTGCGTGTGTTGACCGCGATCAGGCCTTCGCTGGGGACATCCTGGTACAGGACGCCGTTGTGGACCGTCGGCTGCGCGACGAGGCGGCTCTGCGTGCGCACGCGCCACAGGAGCTGGCCGGTCGTGCTCTCGAACGCGTAGATCGACTGGTCGCTGGAAGCGATGTACAGGTTGACGCCGTCGGTGACCGGGTCGTTCTCAAGACCGCCGTAGATCTGCTGCAGGGGGGCGATCGCTTCGCCGTTCGCGGGGTTGACCAGCAGCACCTGACCGGACTCGGCGACGGCGCCGGCGATCTGACCGATCATGACCGGGTCGCCCTTCACCCGCTGGTTCAGGGCGAATCCCCAACGCTTCAAGCCGACGCGGATGTCGTGCCCGAACACTTCGCCCTTGGCCGTGCCGAAGATCAGCATGTACCCGTCGGCGATCGCCGGGGCGGTGTTGCTGAGCACGGCGAGGCGCTGACGATCGTCGAGGCGACCGGTGTCGGCATCAAGAATGAGCAGTTCGCTCTCCGAAGCCGACACGACCCGATTGCCGATGCGGACATTGCCGACGAACTTCGTCAGCGGTGTGCCAAGGTTTGCAGCCCATCGGGTCTCGCCGTTGCTGACTTCGCGCGCCGTGATCGAGTTGCCCTGATCGTGAACGAGCACGAGGTCATCGACAACATCGACCATCTTCGCCCGCGACATCGGAGCGGAGGTGTCTCCGATCGCCCAGTTGAGGCGGTAGCCGAGTTCGAGGAACGGTGTGGCTCGATCCGTGACCGAGCCGATGTTCCCCGGCTGAGGAGCGGACGCAGAAGAGGGATTCGACTCGTCGCCGGAGCCCGATGAGGCACAGCCGGTCAGCAGCATCGAGAGCGCCGCGCCGCCTGCGATGATCGCGCTAGTGCAGCCGCTACGGCTTCCGAAAGTCCACACTCGGCTCGGCATATCGGTCGTTCTCCTCAGAGGATTGGGCGAATCGGGAGTATCCGCAGACGCGGCGGGCCGGTCAACCTGACCGGCAGGCCTGAAATGGGCCAACGGCTCCCTCTTCCCGGTGCGCTGACCTATCCTCTGCCCATGTTTACCGGTCTTGTTCAAGCCCTTGGCACCGTGCAAAGCGTGGAACCGCGCGAATTCGGCGTTCGCTTCGTCATCGACCCGGGTGCCTGGGATTATCGCCCTCGTGAGGGGGATTCGGTCGCCGTCAATGGGTGCTGTTTGACCGTCATCAGCCCCGATCGGGCCGGCGAGGATGTTCCGAACGGACGGATGGCGTTCGATGTCATCCCGGAGACGCTGACCAGGTCCACCCTCGGGCGGCTCAAGCCGGGGCATCGCGTCAATCTCGAACACGCCGCCCGCGCGGACACGCTTCTCGGCGGCCACATCGTGCAAGGCCACATCGACGGGCTCGGGCGGGTGCTGGCGGTGACGAAGAACCGAACGGAGTACCGCCTCCGGATCAGCGCACCGGACTCGGTCATGCAGTGCGTGGTCCCCAAGGGCTCGATCGCGATCGAAGGGGTCTCGCTGACAGTCGCCGCGGTCGAGCAGCCGGAGTCCGGCCCGCCGGGTTGGTTCGAGGTTGCTCTGATCCCGACGACGCTGGACTGGACGAACCTCGACGAGCGATCGGAGGGCGACGAGGTGAATCTGGAAACGGACATCCTCGCTCGCCAGGCCGTGCACTGGCTGCGTCACTACGCGTCGCTGAAGGTCTGACCGCCCGCTCCGTCGGATTCGAACTTCGCGCCGGTCCGAGCCGAGCAGAGCCCACGCGCCCGGCGCGGGTTCTCCGGGTTCATCGCGTCGACGCAGAAGTCGACGAATCGCCGTCCCGCGCTGGTCAGGTCGCCCCCCGCGATTTCGTCCAGCATCGGACGCAACGGCTTTGCGCCGCGGTCGCGGAACAGCCGACGGTACAGATCCTTCACCTCACGCCGATCGTCGTCGCCGAAGCCGGGCGTGCGCCGAAGACCGATGATGTTCAGCCCCGCCAGCGTGTTGCGAGCCGCGGCGGTCACGATGACGAACGGCGGCACGTGCATCCCGACACCGGCCCCGCCCTGGAACATCGTCAGGTCGCCGACGTTCGTGAACTGATGGACCATCGCGAACCCCGAAAGCGTGTTGCGGTCGCCCATGTGGACATGCCCGGCGAGGCTCGCGCCGTTGCCGAACGTGTTGTTGCTTCCGACGCGGCAGTTGTGGCCGATGTGGCTCTGGGCCATCAGCATGTTCTCATCACCGATGACCGTGTCGGGTCCCGGCGCGGTGCCGCGACTGACCGTCACGCCTTCGCGGAACTGGTTGCGATCTCCGATGACGAGCCGGCCCGGGGTTTCCGGGTTGTAGGCGCGATCCTGCGGGTCGCCACCGAGCACGGCGAACGGGTGCACATCGTTCTGCTCGCCGAGG
>JANSXG010000259.1 GCA_024743075.1 bacterium
CCAATGCCACCAGAGCGATCAGGCGCTTCAGCAGAACGAGATCGAAGTAGTCCGCGGTGGCGTGCATCGATTCGGCGATGTCCGACATCCGGCTCGCGATCTCGACGCGCCGCTTCGGATCACTCATCCGCTCGACAATTTCCCGCAGCGTTGCTGCCGATTCCTCGAGGTCTGTCACCATGAACGGCAGAACATCGACCCTCTCGGAAGAGAACTCGGCTCTTACCGCGCTGCCGCCGAATGGGACCTCGTGGTCGGCATCGCCATCGGCGGACGCTGCTGATCTGTCCGAGGCGCCGGCCCGGTCTGATCCGCGAGCGGCGATCGCCCGCAGGGTCTCGATCAGCGGCTCCGGGCCGTGCGTCGGCGGGACGCCCGCAGCGACCTCCACGAGCTGCGCACGCAGCACATCCACGCTCGCCAGGAGCGCGTCGATGACCGATTCCGTGATGGGTGCCTTGCCCTCGCGGAGGCTGCTCAGCGCATCCTCCGCCGCGTGGGAGATACTCGTGACGCCCGACATGTTCAGAAAGCTCGCGGCACCTTTGATCGTGTGCATCGCGCGGAAGATCGCGTCGAGCCTCTCGCTTGGGTCCGCATCGTGCTCCAGCCCCACGAGATCGGCGTCGAGCTGCTCCACGAGCTCGTTCGACTCCAAAAGGAAGTCGCGGATCAGAGATCGGTCTGAGTCTCCATCTGACATAACCGCGAGTCCTCCATTCGATCCGCCGGTTCAGCCCTTGCTGTAGGCGAACGCCTTCGAATCGTTGAGCGGAAGGAATTTGGCGTCGGTGTCGCCGACCATGTCGTCCCGCCCGACGAAGAGGGTGCCGTCCTCGGCGAGCCGATCGTGGAGCATGCGGAGGCACGAGGCCTTCCCGTCATCGTCAAAGGAGTTCATCACGTTCCGGCAGAAGATCACATCCCAGCTGCCGTGTCGCCTCGCCTTGAGCGAGTCATTCAGGTTGTGAAACTCGAAGCTGACCATGCTCCTGATCATGGGATCGAGGGTGAACGTGCCGTCCTCTTCCTTGAAATACCGTTTGGCCAACGCCGGGTCGACCGACGCGAGCGCCGACGACGAGTAGCGTGCGTCCGACGCGGTGTTCAGCGCCTTCTCGGAGAGGTCCGTGCCGAGTATTTCGACCCGCCAGTCGCCCAGACGCACACCGAGCGTGCGATGCACCAGCATCGCGAGCGTGTACGGCTCTTCTCCAGTCGAGCAGGCCGCGGACCAGATCCGGAGCCGCTTTGTCGCTGCGCGGTCGTTGAGCAGGCGCGGGAGCACGGTCTCCGAAAAGACATCGAGCTGCGCCCGGTTCCTGAAGAAGCCCGTCTCGCTGTTCGCGATCCGGCTGAACATTTCCTGAAACTCCTCCGACTGGTACGGCCCCATCGTCAGCAACTGGATGTACTGCCCGAAGTCGTCCAGCTCGAGCTCCTCAAGCCGGCGCGAAAGTCGATTCTCGAGCGCGTCACGCTCCGCGTTCTGAAAGCGGACGCCCGAGCGGGTGTGGATGATTCTGCGCAGATCGTCGAACTCCGTGTCCGACAGTTTCACAGCAGCCGTTTTCATAGAGGGTCTCCCTTCCGCGTGGCACGCCCGCCGAGGCGCGCAATCCCGTATCGACCCGTTCTCGGCGGCGGTGCATCCGAACCAGCGCGAATACCGGGGTGCGGCACAGACTTCGGGGGGATGAAGCCGCCGTTCCCCCCTTGAACGGCCCGGCCCCGACCAACACACTGATCCGCGCGCTGTTCGAACCGAGCGCCCCACAGCACGCCAGCATTGGTCCGGAAAACACCGGGCTAACCCGGGTCGGACCGCCCGCATAACCCGCAGGACCTTCGCGATCGCGCGATCGAATCGGGCCTCCGCGCGGACCGATATTCCGAGACGGTCGGGCCGTTGACGGGTCCGTGGGCCGCGTCCTGCGAAGTTATCGAACGAAAATCCTTCCTTCGACTTGAGGAGGCCTCCCGCCGCGTCGATTCGTGAACGTCCGGGTTCTCGGCTGTTCCGAGAACGGCACCCGCTTTCACCGCGGGTGGCAAGGTTCGGACGATCGCCACGAAGGATCGTGGCTGAAACCGCCTGGGTGGGAAGCCACCCGCTCCATCGCAAGGGTTCACGGAGGATCTCATGTCTCGGATTAACACCAACGTTCAGTCGATTCTGGCCCAGCGCGTGCTGGGGCAGAACAACCAGAGCCTCGCGGGCTCGCTCGAGCGTCTCTCGACCGGTCTTCGCATCAACCGCGGCAAGGACGACCCGGCGGGTCTGATCGCGTCGCAGAACCTGCGTGCCGAGCAGTCGGCGATCGGTGCGGCGATCAAGAACGCCGAGCGCGCTGACCAGGTGGTGAACATCGCCGAGGGCGGTCTCAACGAAGTCTCCAGCCTGCTCACCGAACTCCAGGGCCTGCTCACCAGCACCGCCAACGACGCCGGCCTCTCCGCCGAGGAGAAGGAAGCGAACCAGCTGCAGATCGACTCGATCCTGCAGACCATCGACCGCGTTGCGTCGGCCACCTCGTTCCAGGGCAAGAAGCTCCTCAACGGCAACCTGGATTACACCACCAGCAGCATCGACAGCAACGTGTCGGGCTTCAAGGTCAACGGCGC
>JANSXG010000136.1 GCA_024743075.1 bacterium
CGAGAACCTCATCGTCTTCGTTCATTCCGACTCCGAGCAGAGCGTCGAGAACGCCCGGACGGCCTATGTCGCCCCCGAACCCGTCCAGTCCCTCTGACCACGGACAAACCCTCGAATCAGTGCAGCGGGCCACGCCATCGTGCGTGGCCCGCTTCCGTTGCAGAACAAGAGCCCTATCAGGTCCGTACCACCCCCTAGAATGTTGATGTTGCAGCCGATTCGCCCATTCGCCCGATCCGCTGCACATCAACCGCCCCAGACCGGAGGCCTCGCCATGACCACCCGCGCCCACACATCGCTGCTCCCGATCGCCGTGATCGCGCTCGCCGGTCTGGCAATCGCCCCATCCTCGGATGGGCAGGATGCTCTCGGTTCCGGCGACGCCTTGGGTTCCGGGAACTCGCTCGATGCCAACCCTCAGGTCGGCTCCGGAGGCGTCAACAGCATCACCCGCGACTGGCAGTCCGAAATCGCATTCCGCAACGCCATTGTCACCGGGAACGTCGGGGGCGGGCGCGAGTTCCGCGGCAGTGTCGGCTACGCCGGCATCAACGATTTCCGCGGCAGTCTGGGCAGCGACCTCGTCTACAACTTCCAGCGCGAGTCGTTCTACTCCGGGCTCGCCGCTCGCAAGATCAGAGGCATCGAAGCGACCGCGCTGCAGTTGCAAGGCCCCCTCGGCGGTCTGCGCGACGGCGCATCCGGGCTCGGCACCGGACTGATCATCGATCGCCCCGGCTCGGGTATCCAGTCCGGCCAGATCACCGGTTCGAGGAATGTCGTTTCGAACGAACTCGACAACCTGCTCGCCTTCGATCGCGTCAACACGACCCTCCGCTCAACGACCGCGTACGCCGTGCGCGATGCGACGCGCCCGCAGATCATCGGTGCCGCGACCGACGGGTCGAACAACTACTACCTCACCGCATCGCCCCTCGGAGGCGTCGACACCCTGAACCCCCTCGACCCCGCGCTCGTCAGCGGTCGCAGTTACAGCCCAGAGCAGTTCGATTTCGATCCGCGCATCTCCATCCCCGGATATCGCGAGCAGGCCATCCGTGACCGGCAACTCCTCAACCAGATCGAAGACGCCGAGATCGCGGCCGAGCGTATGCCCGGTCATGTCAGGATCCTCAGTGACCTGCGCGAAGAAGCGGTGTTGCGAGGTCTGATCGAGCCCGAGGTACGCACCGAGCAGCCGACCGGCGCGCCGCCAGCCCCATCGGGCCCCGGCGAGAGCGGATCCAGTATGCCGGGAATCGATTTTCCGGGCCTCGATCCCGATCTGCCCGGCTCCACCCTCAACGACTCGCAGATCAGCGGACAGGGCGACGGTTCCGTCGCCGCGGTCGACGAACTCGACCGGCTGCTCCGCGGATTCAGCCGCGAACTCGAGTCCCAGCCGGATCCGCTGGGTCCGACCGGTCGCAACCCCGGCCCGCTGAACACGGCCCCCGACCTCGGCCCGACACGCCTGCGTCGCGCGGAAGACCCGACCCAGAGGGACCCGTCGACCGTCGATGACGCGATGTCCACCGAACGCATGGACCGGATGATCGCGCTGCTCCGCGACCAATCGACCACGATCGACCGGATCGCGCCCAGGGAATCGGGCTCGCTGTACGCCCAGCACATGCGCGCGGGCGAACGCCTTCTCGGTGACGGCATGTGGTTCATCGCCGAAGAGCGGTTCGTTGCCGCCCTCACGGCCAAACCGGGCGACGCGATGGCCGCGATCGGTCGCGCCCACGCCCAGCTCGGCGCTGGGCTGTACCTCTCCGCCGCCGTGAACCTTGCCGACCTGCTCCGCGCGTACCCCGAACTCGCGCCCGTCCGCTACGACGCAGCATTGCTTCCCGGCAAGGAACGCCTTGAACGCATCCGCCAGCAGCTCCGCAGCCGCAGTTTGAAGGATGACGCGAACGCGCGGAACGCAGGGTTCCTGCTCGCGTATCTGGGATTCCAGACCGAGCGCCCGAACGATGTGCGCGAGGGTTTCGCCGTCGTCGATCGCGTCAACGAAGCGCTCCAGGCGGAGACCGACCCGCTGATCTCCGTGCTCACCGAACTCTGGTCGATGCCCGATCAGGACACCGAGTCAACCGGGGATCCACAACCAGAGCCCGAGAAGCAGCCCTGAACCGTCGTGCTGGCGAGAACGCGCCCCGCAGACGATCATGAACGGCCCGTGTCCCGCCCCACCCCAAGTCGTTCCGACGGTCAGACCAGGACCGATGCGCCCATGCTCGCCGAAACGCCGATCCCGTCGGGTGAGGCGATCGCGATCCACGACTTTTTGACCGACGGTTCCTTCTCGGCACTCTGCGCCCGGCTGACCGCGCTCTTCGGCGTCGAGGTCACCTTCCGCGATCGCCACGGCGGGAAGATCGCGTCCGAGCCGGCAGAAACTCCGCCCTGGCGCATCGATGACCCGACCGAGGCCGACCGCCCAATCGCCGAGGCCGTCGAATCCGGCGCCTCCTGCAAACCCGTCCGACTGACCGACGGGCGCGTCGTCCTCCCGCTCCGCATTGCCGAACGACCTATGGGCGGCCTGCTCATCGCCCCGCTCGCGGATGAGCCGACCGATCCAGATCGCATCGAACGGGTCGCCCAGGCCGCGGGCCTGCTCGCGCTGACCGTGGTCGAACTCTGTAATCGTGAGGTCTCGCTGCGCCGTCGCAACGCCGAACTGGACGTGCTCTTCCGGCTCAGCTCCCTGTTCGTCGGAGCGGGCGACCTCGACGAAGTGCTCCGCATCGCGCTCGAGTCCGCGCGCCAGATCCTCGGTGTGGACGCCGGCACCGTCCACCTCCTCGAGCGCGACGATCGCGAGATGGCCATGCACGCCGCCGTCGGCCTCTCCGACGACTTTCTCGACTGGTTCAATGCGCTCGACATCCCGCGCGCCGCGGACCATCAGGCCCTCAGCGGGGGCGTCGTCGTCGTGCCGGAGTTCGGCGAGTACCACGACCGCCCGCTGCGCGAAGCGGCGACCGCCGAGGGCCTGAAGAGCATGCTCAGCGTCGGTCTGGTCTTCAAGAACAAGATCTACGGCGTGATGCGCCTGTTCACACGGCGCGCGGTCACCTTCCGCCAGAGCCAGCAGATGCTCGCGCGATCCGTGGGAGAACAGATCTCCGCATCCGTTGCAGCCGCTCGTCTCGAATCGCAGCGCCGCCGAGATCGCCAGATGCGCCGACACGTGCGACTCGCCGCCGATGTGCAGCGCCGCATGCTCCCCTCCGAAGCACCGAGTTTCGAGAGCCTCGATGTGAGTGCGCGTTACGACAGCTCGCTCGAACTGGGCGGCGATTTCTACGACCTCATCGATCTGGACGGTTGGCTCGGCATCGTCATCGGCGACGTGGTCGGCAAAGGCGTGCCCGCGGCCCTGCTCATGGCGTCCGTGCGTTCGCTGTTCCGGGCCCACGCCACCCACGCCGAAACCGTCAGCGAGGTCGCGCGTCGCGTCAACCACACGCTCACACGCGACACGCTCCCCGGCGAGTTCGCCACCGCCTTCATCGCGTGGATCGATCCGCAGTCACGCGAACTCTGGTACGCCAACGCGGGCCACGACCCGCCCGTCATCGTCCGCGCCGCTCGCCCGAGCGCGGACAAGCCCGGCGCGGTCCAGAAACTCGAAGCCGGAGGACCGCTGCTCGGTGTCGACGCGTCCTTCGCCTACGACCACGATTCGGTCGTGCTCCAGCCCGGCGACACGCTCGTCGCCTACACCGACGGCGTCACGGACGCGATGACATTTGACGGCCGGAAGTTCGGACGCGAGCGCCTGATGAACAGCGTGCAGAGCCAGCTCGGCGAGAAACCCGACAGCAGTGCGCGCGAGGTGTGCGATCGCGTTATCTGGGACATACGGCGCTTCGTCGGCCTCAACACCGAGCGCGACGACATCACGCTCATCGTCCTCCGCGCGCGCTGAACCGTTCGACGATCAGCCGGCGCGAGGGATCAGCACCAGCGCGCTGTTCCACGGGTCACCGGTCTCGCGATCGCGCTGGATCTCGCCGTTGTAAAGATTGTGCGGGAACTCTTCCTGCAGCTTCTCGAGACGAGCGCTGACCACGCCCGTGTTCAGGTCGAAATCACGGCTCGTGAACGCGCCGATCGTCACGCTGCTCACCCGACGCCCGTGGAAGTAGTACGCCTCCTGGCCCTGACGACGAAGTTGCTGCGTGTACCGCTCCGCGTCCGCGCGGCGCTGCGCCTCGTCTCCCGCGAACACCGCGACCTGCAGCGTGTGCGTGTAGGCGGGCTCCATGTTCTTTGCCGCTTCGACCAGGCTGTAGCGAGTGTTGTCGCCCTGTTCGACCGGCGGCGGGACGAGGATCGCCATCGCGTACGGTCGCACGCCGCCGGATGCCAGTGACTTCACGTACTCCAGATCGCGCTGGGCGCGTTCATCGTCCGGCCCCGTGTAGCCGCCCATGACCACCGCCGAGCCGCTGCTCACCGCTCGCGAGCGCACATCGCTGCGGCGCAGCGCTCGCGCGATCACCGATGCCCGCTCTCGCGCGCGCTGTTCGTGCGATGGGCCGGAGACCCGCTCGAGCAGGATCGCCCAGCCGTCCGGATCCGAACCGGTCGAAGTCGTGCGCTGCGTCGAAGCGGGAGCGCGCGAACCGGTCGTCGGCGCGCTCGTCCCATCGATGGAGAGAGCCTGCGTCATTGGGGCCTCGCCGGTCGCTTCTGGGTCCGCGAAGACGCGCGCGCTGTCAGCCCGACCGGACGCGCCGGAGTCGAACACGCCCGGAGCCTCGCGGCGCAGACGCTCGCGCTCGGCGGCCTCCTGGGCAGACTCACCGCCGTCGGAAGAACACGCGCCGACTGTCAAGCAGCACCCGAACAACGCCAGCACAAACGACCACCCAAACGGGCGAGACCATCCGGACAAAGACCGATCAGTTATCGGGTCTGCTCCCCCGCAATTGAGCGGATTTTGAAAGATTCCGCGCCGAGTCCGCCGTCGAGTTATCTGCATAAGTCCATTCCAATAAAGCACTTAACCAAACTTCAGCCCAAGTGGCAAAGTTGAAGGCTTTTCGCGTGCACCGTCGATACAGAGTGTGTCACCGGAAAAGTGGATAGGTTCCGGATAAATCCAGTTCATCAGTCGCCGGCGCCAGTCGCCCGCGCATCCTAACGCCTCAGGGGTCGGGCGCGTACGCACGGAAGCCCCTGCACACCAGAGTCTCTGAGGCCTTTCGCACCAGGAGTGAGTTCGCCCCATGGCAAGCAACATCGAAAACCTCAACGGCTTCGCGAGCGCCCGCCTCGACCAGATCGCGCGCAGCACGCAGGACCGGTCCGCCAAGGCCCAGTTCCAGCCCAGCAATGAGGCCCCGCGCACCCTCGATCGTGCCGATCGAGTGGAACTCTCCGCCGAGGCCCTGAACGCCGACGCCGTCCGCACCGACCTCGTCGCACGCATCCGCGCCGAGATCGAAGCCGGCACCTACGAGACCGACGCCAAGCTCGACGCCGCGGCCGACGCCCTCGCCAAGCAGTTCGGCCTCTAAGACCGAACGACCGAATCACACACGACTCGCACGAAGCCGGACGGCCCATCAGGGCGTCCGGCTTTTCTCATGGAGTCGCTTCATCATCCGGATCCCCGCCGACGAGCGGGATGACCACCCGGTGCTCCGCGCCGATAAGGTCGTGCCAGATGAACCGCGCTTCGGTCTCGTCTTCGTTGAACTCGATGCGGTAGTGGAGGGGGCTGTCGCCGGTTGCGAAATCCCGGTCCTCATCGGCGAGCACAGCTTCGACAACGTCAAGTACCTCAGTCCGTGATGGGCGTGAACTTTGCACGAGCTCTTGCCGAACAATGTGAGAGATGATCTCGAGCGACTTCTCGTCGTTCAGCATCGATGCTCCCCGACCGATCTCGCCTCGATATACGGGTGTGCTCTTGTACATCACTGCCCCAACGAGCACGCCCGGCGCGAGAACGGCCACCGTCCAAAGCAGCCGTGAACTATCTCCCGGGAGCAAAGGCTGACCGGAGTTCCTTCCGCTGACTGATGCGAGGAGCAACCAGACAACGCCGCACACGATCCAAAGTGTCGCCGCACCGCCAAGAGCTCTCGCAGATCGCGCTTCGGGCGTATTGAAGAGAGGATCAATCTCGATCTTGCTCTGAATCGAGATCGGAATGTCTTGTTGCTGATCTCGCGCCGACAGCGAGCCTGCCAGTCTGGTCACCGCGGAAAGCTCGCTCGCCATTGCCACCAAGCCCGGATGCGCGATCGTGACCGGGCGACTTCGCAGAAGACTACCGGCGTTGCGCTCATCTGGTTCGCGGAGATCTGCTTGCACTCCGAATGACGTCAACGCCTCAAGACCATTCGCCGAGGCGGTGCCATCGGCGAACACAAAGAGCTCCAAAGCGATCGATTCGTTCCCCACCGCGGTGAGAGCCATCGGATAGACCGGTCGCTCCGTTGTGAAACGGAACTGGAGCGGATGTGCTCTTCGTTCAGCAGTCGGCTCCGCTTGTCCTCGCAGTTTCGCCGCGGCAAAAACCCAGCCCCGATCCAAGTAATCCTGTATCACACCGTTGGCACCATCCGGCACCGCGATGCCATTATCGCTGAGCCATGTAACCACATCATCCGAGCGTGTTCCACCCAGAACCGCCGTGTCGTAGACACCGACCGTTTGCTGCTGAAGAACATCGACCTTACTCATTGGGCTACCCATCGAGCCACCAAGAGCCGGCAACCAGAAGTACACAACTGTCAAAGTCAGCAGGATGGTAAACAGCGCAGCGACTCTCCTCGCTCTGAACCAAATCGCAATCAGCACGATCGCGCCGATAAGCACGCCAGGCGCGATTGCACCCAGAGGCGCTCCGCGGCCCGTCACCCGCGGCCCCGTGATCATCGCCGCGGTATCAAACATCCCCTCCGTCGCCGGCAAAATCTCCGGCTCGCTCGGCAAGGGCACCAGCCACGCGAACTCCTCGCCCGGGCCGACGAACGATGTGTCGATCGCCATCCGCTGCTCGCCATCCTTAAAGGCGATAATCGCGCGCTGGCGCGGCATCGTCGCGCTCGCCGATCCCGACGGGTCCGACGCGATCGACAGGAACACCTTGCCGTCGGCGTGGGCGTCTGGTGCGCCGATCGCCAACACAGACAGCATGGCAGCGAGCAGAAACGCGAGCGGGGCGAGTCGGGCCATGATTCAGGATACGGAAGAGTCCCCGAGTCGGTTGCGAGGAAGCCGGCTCAGCTGAACTTGCCGAGCAGCGACAGGGCTTTGCGCAGCCCGCTGCCCTCTTTGTTCAGCACGCCCGCGCTGAGTTTGTCGAGGGTCGAGACGAAGTTGAGCATCTCGTCGAGGCGATCGTTGTGGGCTTTCAATTCCGCCGGGTCCGCGCCGTTCTTCTTGGCCAGACGCGTGTCGCCGGTCATGTCGCGCACTTCGAACAGCGAGGCCACCACCGGGTCGAGCTCGCGCTTCTTGCGCTCGCGTGCGATGGTCTTGAACATCGTCCAGATGTCCATCTCCGCCTGGAAGTACTCCTTGCGGTCGCCCCGCTTATGCTGGCGATGGACGATGCCCCAATCCGTCAGCCCGCGCAGGGTCATCGAGGCGTTGCCCCGGGAGATGTTCAGGCGCTCCATCACATCGTCGGTGCACATCGACTCGCCGGTGATGTACAGCAGCGCGTGCACCTCCGCCATCGTGCGGCTGATGCCCCACGCCGAACCCATGCGACCCCAGGTCTCGATGAATCGATCCTGCGCCTCGCGCACCGTCCCGGGTTGAGTTTCTGAACTTTCAGACATGTTTGAAGCCCAGACAAAGGTAGCGACGGCGACCCGGTCCATCTATCGCTTGGCCCGCTGAACCCGGCAGATTCAGCAGATACTCAGCTTCGGAGGCGCAAGAAAAAAGCCGGCGAGCGGCCCTTAAGCGCGCTCGACCGGCCTTCCGGGGGCTGTGTGTACGTCTGAGTAAACCGCGTGAGCGCACCCAATTCCCCTTAACCATATCCGGGTGGACGAGTATTTCAAATGTCTTCACCTAAACCGCCAGCAGATTCACGATCCCCAGGACCCCCAAAACGAGGCTCACCACCCCGTTTAGCGTGAAGAACGCCAGTGGCAGGCCCGCGACGCCCCGCTTCGCCAGCACCAGGTGCTCGTAAATCAGAAGCCCGGCGACGCCCAGCACCGCGCCCCCGAAGATCGCCCCGAAGCGCGGCTCGACCAGCCACGCCCTCACCAGCGCGCCGTACGCCAACCCGTGCAGCCCGCGGCTGACCCACAGACTCCCCCTCACCCCCAGCGCGCTCGGCACCGAGTGCAAGCCGACGCTCCGGTCGTACTCGAAGTCCTGCAGCGCGTACGCCACGTCGAACCCCGCCACCCACAGCGCGACGAACGCGCACAGCAGGATCACGCTCCAGCCCGTCGGCCCGAGCTCGCCGCCGAGGATGCCCATGGTGAGTGGGTCGATCGCCAGCACCGCGCACAGCGGCGAGATCGCGAGCGCCGAGCCGAGGAACAGGTGGCACAGCGCGGTGAACCGCTTGGTGTAGCTGTAGAGCGCGATCCAGCCCAGTACCGGCACGCCCAAGATCAGCGGCACCGGGTTCGCGCTCACCACGAGGAAGCCGGCGCAGCCGGCGAGGAAC
>JANSXG010000144.1 GCA_024743075.1 bacterium
GGTAGCGAAGGCCGCGGCCTGAGCCTCGGCACGCACCCGCTCGGCCTCCTCGCGCAGCTCACGCTCGCGTGCCGCAACCCGCTCGCGTTCCTGCTCCATCGCCAACCGGTCCTCGTCCACCGCCTGCTTGAGCTGCTGAAAGTCAAATCCCCCTTGAGACTCCGGCTGCGAAGAGAACCGCTCGATGAACTCCTCCACCCGTCGCGGCTTCGGCTCCACCGACGCGTGCTCACGCGTGCCGTCGGTCCGCTCGAACCGGAAGCCCCCTCCGAACTTCGCGCCCGGGGTCAGATCCCTCCCGCGCAGAGCCTCCTGCACCGCTCGGTACACCACGCGGTGCACCAGCGACTGGTCCCGGAAGCGCACCTCGGTCTTCGCCGGGTGCACGTTCACATCCACCGCGCCCGGCGACATCTCGAGCATCAGCAGCACCGCGGGGTGACGCCCCGGTTCGATCAGCCCCCGGTAGGCCTCGCGCACCGCGTGGATGATCGACTTGTCCCGGATCGGGCGACCGTTCAGGAACACGAACTGCTTCTTGGTCGTCGGACGCGCGAGCACCGGAAGTCCCGCGAGCCCCCAGAGCGCCAGCCCGCGTGCATCGTCGAACCGGTCCGCCGAGACCTCGACGTACTCGCTCTCGTGCTCGGGACCGATGATCGCAAACGCCCGCTCCCGCGCGCTCTGGTCCGGCGCCAGGTCCAGCACCGTCGAGCCGTCCACCTCAACCCGGAACCCGATCGTCGGGTGGCTCATCGCCAGTGATCGCACGATGTCCAGGCAGTGCGTCCGCTCGGTCTGAACCGTCCGCAGAAACTTGCGTCGAGCCGGCGTGTTGAAGAACAGGTTTCGCACCGTAACCCGCGTGCCGACCGGTCCGGCATCGGGCCGGACCGGACTGACCTGGTCTCCCTCGACCTCGATCAGCGCCGCCTCGTTCGAACCCGCGACACGCGAGCGGATGCTCAGCCGACTGACCGACGCGATCGATGCCAGCGCCTCGCCCCGGAAGCCCATCGTCGCAATCGTGTCGAGGTCCTGGGCATCGCGCACCTTGCTGGTCGCGTGCGGGTGGACCGCCAGTTCCATCTGCTCCGGATCGATCCCCGAGCCGTCGTCGGTGACGCGGATCAGTTCCACGCCCCCCTGCTCCAATTCGACCGTGATCCGACCCGCCCCTGCATCGATGGCGTTGTCCAGCAATTCCTTCACGACCGAGGCCGGGCGCTCCACCACCTCGCCCGCGGCGATCTGGTTCACCACCAGCGCCGGGAGAACCCGGATCTCCCGCCTCGTTGTCCCGGTCGGCTCGTGCATCGCGGGCATTGTAGAGCGCTCCGCCCCCACGCTCGCGTATGCTCTCCCCCATGGCCAAGGACAAGTCGCGAGCCCACCACAATCCCCCGCTCCCCGGTGTCCAGCACGAGCACAAGGGCCTCGCCCGGCTGCCCGAGGCGGTCCTCCACTGGCGACGCGAAACGACCTTCCTTGTCTTCGCGGGCATCTTCCTCGGCTCACTGACGATGCTGAACATCCTCGGCATCACCCGCTTCATCAAGCTCTTCGAGATCACTGACTCGGAGGGTGAGGTTGAGACCCTCTGGGGCGCCAAACTGACCTTCGCCATCGCCGTCGGTGTGCTCCCCTATCCCATCACCTTCCTCTGCACCGACTTCATCAGCGAGTTCTGGGGTCGCCGACGCGCCAACGCCGTGGTCTGGGTGGGCTTCCTGCTGAACATATGGGTGGTCACGGTTCTCTGGCTCGGCGGGGCGCTGCCGGGCTTCGAGCAACTCGCGCCCGACGGCAGCATCGCGCTCGACGAGGCCGGTCGCCAGCCCGTCTTCTTCGAGGTCCGCACCCTCGCCTTTGGCGCGGTCACCGCCTCCATGGTCGCCTACCTCGTGGCCCAACTCGTCGATGTGCATGTCTTCCACTTCTGGAAGAAGCTCACCAACGGCAAGCACCTCTGGCTGCGCAACAACGGCTCAACGCTGGTCAGTCAGCTCGTGGACACCGTCGCGGTCATCCTCATCACGCACTACTACGCGAACGCCCTGCCGATCAGCACGGACCACTCCGTTGTCCCGCAGCTCGTGGTCTTCATCCTGACCGGCTACACATTCAAGGTGCTCGCCGCGTTCGTCGACACGGTCCCGTTCTACATCGGCTCGCACTACCTGGCCCGCTTCCTGCGCCTGCCTCCTGCTCACGAAGCTCCTCACCCGCCCGCCGCCGCGGCGGTCGAGGCGGGGGTCGGGTAATCCCTGCCCCGTGGTCACTCCGTCGCCTATGCTCAAAGCATGAGCGACCAACCCACCGTCTTCACCAAAATCATCAACGGCGAGATCCCGTGCTTCAAAATCCACGAAGACGAGCACACCTTCGCCTTCCTCGACATCAACCCGCTGAGCCCGGGCCACACCCTGCTCATTCCCAAGGAGCAGGTCGCGACGCTCGACAAACTCTCCGACGATGCCGCCGCGGCCATCGGCCGGGTCCTGCCCCGCTTATGCCGCGCCATCGTTAAGGCCACCGGCATCGCGGATTACAACATCCTGCAGAACAACGGCGAGCTCGCCCACCAGGCGGTGAACCACGTCCACTTCCACATCATCCCCAAGCCGGACACCAAGACCGGCCTCGGCGTCGGCTGGCCGTCGGGCGAACTGAACAAGGGTACGGCTTCGGAACTGGCCGAGTCGATCTCCAGCGGGCTCTGATAGTGCTCGGCCCACCGGTCGTGGGCAGCACTCTGAAACAAAACGAGCAGCGGCCGGAACACTTTCGTGCACCGGCCGCGCTGCCATCTGACCATTTGTCGGTGCCGAAGCACCGACGGGGCGTTTACTTGCAAGATCAGTTTCCGGACTTGCCGTCCGACCCGTCCTTCGCGGGATGGGTGTTCCAGTCCTCGTACGTCTTCTTGCCATCCTTCGTGTCCTTCTTCAGGACGTCACGCTTCGGACCGGCAAACATGTAGGTGACGCCAGAGTCCGTCAGACGTGAGGCTCGGAGAACGCGTTCACCGTCACGCTGCACGAACTTGCCGATGAGCGTAATCGTGTCGCCTCGATCGATGTTCAGGTTGTTCTCGTTCACATAGGGACCGAAATCAACCGTGAACTCGCGGCCGTCGGCAAAACGCAGGCGTCCGGTCGTGTGACGCTCATCGTCAACACGCTCGGTGCCGGTCAGCGCGATCCGGGTCACGTCGCCGCGGACGCGCGTGCGTGACGCCATTCCATCGTCCGCACGATCGGTGTTGCGGCGCTCAGCCTCATCGCGATTCCCGCGGTCGTCGCGCGCGTTCTGCTTGTCGTCGGGAGCTGACTTGCCCATCTGGCGGTCGCCGCGCTTGCGGGTGGGATCGTTCGCGCGCTCGCTGTCGGACGCCCCACCATCGGCGGTGCTGTCGGACGGGTAGACATAGTAATACGCATCGAAGCCGTAACCGGTCTGCGAATCGTAGAACCCGTCGGCGTAGCCCGCGGTGTAGTAGGTCGAGTAGCTCGAATCCCACTCGGCATTCCATGAGTCGTAACCAAACGAATCGTCGTTATACCCGTCATAGTAGCCGTCGTAGTAGGCATCGAAATCAAAGCCGCCGTAGGTGCCCGAGTACCCGTCCATGTCACCCGTGTCGCTGTAAAAGGCGAAGCGCGCCATATCACTGCGATCCTCATAGCGGTCGCCGAGCTCCTCGTAATCCGTCACATCGTCCTGATTGAACCAGTCCGACGGGTCGTACCATTCTTCGACATGCTTGCCCTCACCGGGCTCCCACTCGTACTCGACATCGTCGTCATCCGTCGCGTCCTGCGCGACAGCAACCGACGACGCGGAGCCTGCAACCAGCGTGAGCGCGGCAATGCCGGCCACGGATGTCGGGAGAGCTCTGTGCTTAAAAAATGAAGTAATCTGAAGACTCATCTGTTCGGTCCTCCATGTATCTCGGTAGTAAAACGCGTAAGGTTCCTGAGAACCTTTCGCAATACACAAAGATGGTGGAACCGGACGATGAGCAACCGCTAAAGCGCGCATGAAAGCCCGCTCATAGACCAGCCGCCGAACATCCTCTTCGTCGCATCAGCCGCCGGCGACCTCAAGACACCGGTCGACCACCGCGTCGAACTTCACGAACTCGCCCTTGCCGCCGTCGGTGCGCAGTTTGAACTCGACCGCCCCCTCGGCCAGCCCCTTGTCACCGATCGTCAGCCGGATCGGGATGCCAATCAGGTCGGCGTCCTTGAATTTGAAGCCCGGTCGCTCGAACCGGTCGTCGATCAAAACGTCGAATCCCGAAGCGCTCAGGCCGCTCGCAACATTCTTCGCGGCGTCCATCGACGCCGAATCGTCGGGCTTCATCACAGTGACGAGTACGTGATACGGCGCGAGCGCGAGCGGCCACACGATGCCGTTGTCGTCGTGGCTCATCTCCACCGCCGACGCCATCGTCCGCGAAACGCCGATGCCGTAGCAACCCATGATGACCGGGTGCAGCGCCTGGTCCTCGCCCATAATCGTGTAGCCCATCGCCTCGGAATACTTCGTGCCGAGCTTGAAGATGTGCCCCACCTCGATACCGCGCTGGGCCTCAAGCTCGACGCCCTCGGCCTTCGGCGACGGGTCGCCGGCCATCGCGTTGCGCACATCGGCCACCATGAGCGCCGGGCAACTGCCCGTCGTCGCTTCCTCGATGGTCATCCCGAGATCGCGCGACCAGCAGAAGTGTTTCGTGTGGTAGTCCTTTTTGTCTGCCCCGGTCACCCAGAACATCGGCTTGCCCTTCTCGATGTCCAGGCCCTGCGCCGCATCCGGATCGACGACGACCAGCACACCCTTCTTGCCGAGGTTCGCACGCGGGCTCACATAGCCGATCTCGAAGCCGTTCGCCCGCGCCTTCTCCGGCTCGGCGAGTTCGATCGCGCCGACCTCGGCCGCCTTCTTCACCTTGCCCTCGTTGACCTCATGGTCCCCTCGCACGACCGCAACAATCCATTCCTCGCCGTACTTCTCGAGTTCCTCCGGCGTCGACTTCACGCGGAACACCACGCTCTTGAGCATGTTCCGAGTCTTTACCTTCAGCAGCTTCGACACGTCCTCGATGCCCGGACAATCCGGCGTGTGCACATCCTCGGCCTCGCCCGAAGGCTCACCTTCCAGCGACCACGATCTCTCGCCGATCTCGCACTTCTCCATGTTCGCGGCGTACCCGGTCTCCGGGCATCGCAGGATGGTGTCCTCACCCGTGTCGCAGAACACCATGAACTCGTGGCTCGCCGAGCCGCCGATCGGACCGGCCTCGGCCTCCACCGCGCCGAAGTTGAGCCCGCACCGCTCGAAAACATTCGAGTACGCCCGGTACATCGCGTCGTACGTCTCGTTGAGCCCGCCCTCGCCCTCCACGTGCATGTGAAACGAATAGGCGTCCTTCATCAGGAACTCGCGACCACGCAGCAGCCCGGCCCGGGGGCGGAACTCGTCGCGGTACTTCGTCTGAATCTGATACAGGTTCAGCGGCAACTGCTTGTAACTGCTCACCGCCGAGCGCATCAGTTCCGTGATGACCTCCTCGTGCGTCGGACCGAGGTACGAGTCGCGCCCGTGCCGATCCTCGAAGCGCATCAGCAGGTCGCCGTACTCGTCGGCCCGGCCCGTTTCGTGGAGCAGTTCCGTCGGGCACAGCGCGGGCAGCAGCAGCTCGCTCGCCCCGGCTCGGTCCATCTCCTCACGCACGATCTCCGTGACCTTGCGCAGCACCCGATGTCCCAGCGGCAGGTAGTCGTACACCCCCGCCGCGAGTCGCCGGATGAACCCGCCTCGGACGAGCAGCTTGTGGCTCGGTGCCTCGGCATCCGCCGGGGCGTCCTTCGCGGTCGGGATCAGCGTCCTCGACCAGTACTGGATGTCTCCGGTGCGAACGGTCGAAACGGGCGATCGGGTGGCGGTGGAAGTCGTCATGGCGGGCAGTGTACCCACCGCCCCGCCACCGGTCCCGCGACAATAATCCGCTCTTAGCCCTTGGCCTGCCGGGCCGCCTTCTTGCGGTCGCTCTCGCTGAGCATCCGCTTGCGCATCCGGACCGACTCGGGCGTGATCTCGACGAGCTCGTCATCCTCGATGTACTCGAGCGCCTGCTCGAGCCCCATCTTCCGAGCCCCTTTGATCTTCGTAAACGCTTCCTTGTTGGCCTCGCGCATGTTGGTCAGTGCCTTGGCCCGGGTGATGTTGACCGTCAGGTCGTTCTCGCGGTTGTGCTCGCCGATCACCTGACCGGCGTACACCTTCGTGCCCGGCTCGATGAACATCACGCCCCGGTCACCCATCGCCTCGATGCTGAACGCCGTCGCCGGACCGCCGTCGATCGAGATCAAGACGCCCTGCCCGCGGCCGGGCACATCGCCCTGCATCGGCACGTACCGCTCGAATGCGTGGTGCATGATCGCCTCGCCCTGCGTCGCCGTGAGCATCCGGCTGCGCAGGCCGATGAGCCCGCGCGCGGGGATCTCGAAGACCATGTGCGTCATCTCGCCACGCGGCTCCATCTGCTTGAGCTCGCCGCGACGGGCACCGACCAATTCCATGACCGAACCGACCGCGCCCGCCGGGGCTTCGACCACCAGACGCTCGAGCGGCTCGTACTGCTTGCCCTCGACCTCGCGGATCACGACCTTCGGCTTGCCCACCGCCAGTTCGAAGCCCTCGCGGCGCATCGTCTCGAGCAGCACGCCCAGGTGCAGCATGCCGCGACCAGACACCACGAATTCATCGCCCGCGCCGCTCGGCTCCACCCGGAGGGCCACATTGGTCTCCGCCTCTCGCATGAGCCGGTCGCGGATCTGCCGGGAGGTCACATACTTGCCCTCCTGCCCGGCCAGCGGCGAGTCGTTCACTCGGAACACCATGCTCAGCGTCGGCTCGTCGATCGTCACCGGGGGCAGAGCCTCGGGGTTGTCCTTGTCGGCGATCGTGTCGCCGATATCGATGTTCTCGATGCCGATCAGCGCACACAGATCGCCCGCGTGCACCGCGGCCACATCCTTGCGCGAAAGGCCCTCGAACGCCCGCACCTGCGCCACCTTGGCGTTCCGCATCTTGCCGTCCCGAGCGATCACCGCCACCTGCTGCCCGGTCTTCACCGTGCCGTTGAACACGCGCCCGATCCCGATCCGGCCGACGTACTCCGAGTAGTCCAGCGTCGTCACCAGCATCTGCAGCGGCCCGTCCGGATCGCCCGTCGCCAGCGGCACGTGCTTCACGATCGCTTCGAACACCGACCGCAGGTCACCCTTCGCATCGGTCGGGATCTGCTCCACATCGTCCACCGACCAGCCGTCACGCGCCGAAGCGAAGACCACCGGGAAGTCCAGCGCGTGGTCGTCCGCGCCGAGGTCAACGAGCAGATCGAACACCTCGTTGATCACGCGCTGCGGCTCGCCGTCGGGACGGTCGCACTTGTTGATCACAAGCACCGGCTCCAGTCCCGCCTCGATCGCCTTGCTCAGCACGAAGCGAGTCTGCGGCATCGGCCCCTCGAACGCATCGACCACCAGCAGGCAGCCGTCCGCCATGCGCAGCACACGCTCGACCTCACCGCCGAAGTCGGCGTGGCCCGGCGTGTCGATGATGTTGATCCGCACCTGCTCGCCGTCTTCGCGCGTGTAGGTCACCGCGCAGTTCTTGGAGAGGATCGTGATGCCCCGCTCGCGCTCGAGGTCGTTCGAGTCCATGATCAGCCCGTGCTGACCGCCCGCGAGCTTGTCCAGCGACTCCGAGCGGAACATGCCCGACTGGTACAGGAGTTGGTCAACCAGGGTGGTCTTGCCGTGGTCAACGTGCGCGATGATGGCGACATTCCGCAGCTGGGTCGCCTGAGCGACGCCGGCGGACGAGTGAGATTCGGTCATTGGAGTTTCAGTTCGCAGGTGGCGATAGATGGTCCGGGGCGGCCGCGCCGGCCCCGACAAGCATCATTCTACGCTGCCCCGTCATTTCCTGCCCTGATCGCCATTCTCGGGACGCACAAACTCGATCACCGCACCCCCTCGAAGCAGGTCCGGACGGGCCACCAGCGTCTGCGCTCGCACCCGCTCGAGCGCCCCCATCGACCGCACGATCGGCGGCAACGCCAGCACCTGGCCGGCGAGCTCGTCCAGCAACGCCCGCGGACGGAC
>JANSXG010000023.1 GCA_024743075.1 bacterium
CGGCTCGCTTGGATCAGATGAGTGTAGGGGGACCGTCCCGCCTTCGGCTGATCGGAATTCGACAGCCGCGTCGGGAAAACGAGATCGGATCGAGTTCTTAGAGGATCATCGGTCGTCTGTTCCGGTCGCAGGGCCCGTTCAGGATGGTCGTGTGAACGGGCGTTTCGTGGCATACCGTATACCCGAACCCCCGAAGCGCCAAGCGCGCGATACCCGAATCTTCTCGGAGAGACCGTGCCGGAACAGCCAGAACCAAACGATCACCCGGGAGGCTCCCGGCCGCGCCTGCTCGCGATCCTCCTGATCGTCGGCATCGGCGCGGTGCTGGTCGCGCGGCTGCCGGGCGCGATCAGCGCGCGACTGGCGGATGCGGAACTGGTGGATCCGGTTGTTGACATCTCCCACCTCGTCGACCGGTACTACTACCGAGACTACGACCGGGAGCAGCTGCGCCTCGGCGCTATCCGCGGGATGCTCAACACGCTGCAGGACCCGTACACCGAGTACATCCCGCCCGCGCGCCAGGAGGAGTTCGACAAGATCGTTCGCGGCGAGTTCGTCGGTATTGGAGCCCAGATCCAGATGAACGACGATGGCTGGCTGGAGATCATCAGCCCGCTCGACGACTCGCCCGCGCTCATGGCGGGGCTGCAGGCGGGCGACCTGGTCGTCGCGGTCGACGGCTCGTCCACCTGGCAGCGCGACGTGCAACTCATCATCGACCAACTCACCGGGACTCCGGGGAGCGAGGTGCGAGTCACGGTTCAGCGCCGACCGGGCGATGCTGAACTTCCCGACGGTGCGCTCGAACCGAGCGTGCCCGGCGAGCTGCTGATCGATGATCGCGCACCGGGCGAGGTCGGCGCGGAAGGCGAGCCGCCGGTGACGGCGCCGGGTCCGCCCGACGATGCGAAGCGTTTCGACCTGATCATTACGCGCGAGCGGATCAGGACTCAAACCGTTCGGGGTCTTCATCGCGACGGGTCTGAATGGCTGTGGATGGTCGACCCCGAGCAGAAGATCGCCTATGTGCGGATCAGCCAATTCACCGGCGAGACCATCCTGCGCTTCCCCGCGGTGCTGCAGGAACTGCTGGATCGCGGCATGAACGGGCTCGTCCTCGACCTTCGCCAGAACACCGGTGGCTCGCTCGAAGCGGCGATCATGGTCTCGGACCTGTTCCTTGCGTCCGGCGAGATCGTGTCGGTAGAGGGGCGCCGGCGTGAGCGCGACACGGCCTCGGCCAGCGCACCGGGGACGCTGCCCGACTTCCCGATGGCCGTACTCGTCGATCGTGTGAGCGCCTCGGCAAGCGAGATCGTTGCGGGCGCGCTCAGCGATAACGGGCGTGCGATCGTGGTGGGTGAGCGGACGTTCGGCAAGGGGCTGGTGCAGGCGATCGTGCCGCTCCCGTCGGGCAACGGGCAGCTCAAGATCACCGAAGCCGATTACTACCTGCCGTCCGGTCGGAGCCTGCACCGGCACCCGGACTCGGAGGTCTGGGGCGTCGATCCGACCAAGGGCTTTGAAGTGCCGTTGACCGAGGATGGGTTCGTCAGGCTCTGGAACACGCGTCGCGAGCAGGAAATCATCCGTCCCAACGGCGACGATGAAGACGCCTTCTGGAGCGATCCGGTCTGGATCCGGGAGCAATTGCACGACCCTCAGCTGGCGGTCGCCGTCGATGCGATCCAGACCTTGCTGCGAACCGGCCGGTGGGTCGCGCCCGAACGACCGGACGCGAGCGACCCCGAGTTACTGGAGCCGACGAAGCGATGAAGATCCTCGGGATCGAGTCTTCCTGCGACGAAACCGCGGCTTCGGTGGTGGAGGACGGTCGTCGGGTGCTTTCGAACATCATCTCCTCTCAGGTTGACCTGCACGCCGAGTACGGCGGCGTGGTGCCGGAGATCGCCAGTCGCGCGCATGTGGAGCGGATCCTTCCGGTTGTCGAATCCGCGTTGCGCGATGCGGAGTGCACGCTCGCCGAGATCGACGCGCTGGCGGTGGGCAACCGACCCGGGCTGATCGGTTCGCTGCTGGTCGGGGTAGCCGGCGCGAAGGCGCTGGCCTGGTCGCTCGGCAAGCCGCTGGTCGGAGTCGACCACATCGAGTCGCACCTGTACGGCGCGCTGCTGGAGGACCACTCGTGGACACACGAGTCGATCTTCCCGGCGCTCGGACTGGTCGTCTCGGGCGGGCACACCGCGATCTACGAGGTTCGCTCACCGCTGGACATGCAACGCATCGGATCGACCATCGACGACGCCATCGGCGAGGCGTATGACAAGGCCGCCTCGATCCTCGGACTCGGCTACCCGGGCGGGCCGATCGTGGACAAGCGGGCCCAGCGCGGCGACGCCGGCGCTCACGATCTGCCGGTCAGTCGGCTGAAACCCGGCTCGCTCGACTTTTCCTACAGCGGGCTGAAGACCGCCCTGCTCTACACCGTCCGCGGCACGCCCAGCGCGAGCGATGCCTCCGGCAAGCCGGTCTACGAGCGCGCGGCTTCCGATCTCACAGGTCCCGAGATCGACGACCTCTGCGCGTCGTTTCAGAAAGCGGCCATCGACGCGATCATTCTGAAAGTCGGGCGGGCGCTCGACGCGGGGGAGCACTCGCCCCGCTCGATCCTCGTTGGGGGCGGCGTCTCGGCGAACAGCCTGCTCCGGTCCCGCCTGGCCCAACTCGGCGCGGAGCGGGACATCCAGGTGCGGGTGCCGCCGATGCCCTACTGCCTCGACAACGCCGCGATGATCGCCGGGCTCGCCTTCGAGCGAGCGAACGACTCGGACTTTGACGACCTGCACCTCCAGGCGATGCCGACCGGTTCGCGATGAGTAAGGCGAACGAACGCACACCGGAGCACTACCGACACCCGGCCGCCTGGCCGGACGAACTGCTCCTGCGCGAGTGCACGGTCGGTCAGTCCCGCTCGTCCGGTCCGGGCGGGCAGCATCGCAACAAGGTGTCGACGCAGGTCACCATCACGCACCAGCCGACCGGGATCAGCGCGACCGCCGGCGAACGGCGCAGCGCGAGCGACAACAAACGCGAAGCGTTGCGTCGCCTGCGACTGAAGCTCGCAAGCGAGCACCGTGTCGGCGTGCCGGAGGGCGAGATCGGCTCCCCGCTCTGGCGCTCGCGGGTGCAGAAACCGAAGCGGGTCAAACAACCGAAACAGCAGGATAAGGACCCGTTCTTCGAGGAGATGGGCATCACGCTGCGCAACCCGGAGCCGGAGGTACCGCTCGGGCGGATCGTGGTCAGCCCGAAGCACCGCGACTTCCCGGCGATCCTCGCAGAGGCCATGGACGCGATCGCGAGCGCCGGCTGGGAGGTCAAACCCGCGGCGATCCGCCTCGGCGTCTCACCGACGCAGGTCATCAAGCTCGTCAAGGATCACACCGCGGCGTGGGCCCAACTCACCGAGCATCGCGAGGCCAGGGGTCTGCACCGGCTCAGCTGAACCGGACGATCGCGGAGATGAGGTAGTCTGGGACTATGGCAACTCCGAACGACCTGCTCCGCTTCGCTTCCGACCGCGCCGGCTTTGACTTCATCCCGGCCGATTCCTGCCTGCTGCACGACACCGGTCAGCCGATCCAGCGCTGCATGGCATCGGTCAACGCGACCACGGGCGATCTGATGCTCGCGCGTCAACTCGGCTGCGATTCGTACCTGTTGCACCACCCGTTGGCGGGCTCGGCTCGTCGGGACTTTCATCGCGTTCTCGATCGCATGGTCGAACTGATGGAAATGCACGGTGTGTCCGGCGATGTCGCGCGGACCGCCACCAGCGATCTGCGTCGGCGCTGCCGGTTCGCGGACCACGCCGCCGACTGGGACCAACTCGTATCCGCGGCGCAGCTCATCGGCATCAACCTGTTCAACATCCACCTCGCGGCGGACGAATTGGGGCGTCAGGAGATGGTCCGAGCGGTGAAGGGGCTGTCACCCGATGCGACGCTCGAAGACGCCGCCGAGGCGCTGCGCGCGATCCCGGAGCTCGGCCACCCGAGCAACGAGATCCTGCACGTTCCCGAAGGCCCCTCCGGACGATGCGGGCGGCTGGCCATCATGCACGCCGGCGGAACCAACGGCGGGGCAAGCGTGGCCGAGGCGCTGTTCGACCACACCTCCAACCATGCGGAAGGGCCGGTCGAGACCGTGCTCTACATCCACCTTTCCGGCGCCGACGCGAAGCAGCTCGAAGAGCGCGCTGCCTCCGGCAAGCCCGGCTCGGTCATCGTCGCCGGTCACTTCGCGTCCGATGCGATCGGGCTCAATATGCTGCTCCGCGACGCGACGGACAAGTTCGGGATCGATTTCGTCCGACACGGCGGGCTCGCGGCGTTCGACGCCCGCTGAGGCCGCACCGGACGCAACGCCGCCGGTGGCTCTACCATTCCTCCATGCACCAACTCGCTCAATCGCTGCGCCAGACCATCGCCGATCTCCTGCCCGACGCTGTGGAATTCCGTCGTGATCTCCATCGCCATCCGGAACTTATGTTCGAGGAGTCGCGAACCAGCCAGCGTGTCGCCGAGTCGCTGCGTGAACTCGGCCTGGCCGTGGTCGAAGGGCTCGCCCCCGAGTCCCCCGGAGGGCTCGGCACAGGCGTCGTCGCTTTCCTGCCCGCGACCACCGACGAACCCGACAAGGCCCCAACCATCGGGCTCCGCGCCGACATGGATGCCTTGCCGATCCTCGAAGACACGGGCCTGCCCTACTCGTCCACGAACTCCGGTGTGATGCACGCCTGCGGGCACGACGGACACACCGCCATCCTGCTTACCGCGGCGCGGGTGCTCGCCCAGACCGAGGACCGGCCCAACAACATCGTCTTCTGCTTCCAGCCCGCCGAGGAAGGCGGCGCGGGTGGCGAGAAGATGTGCGCCGACGGCGCGATCGACGGCAGCGCACTGCAGAAGGCCCTCGGCGTGGGCACCAAGGTCGACATGATGTACGGCCTGCACGGCTGGTCCGATCTCGAGCTCGGCAAGGTTTCGACCCGGACCGGACCGTTGCTCGCCGCGACCGATGAGTTCGAGGTCACCGTGCGTGGGCGGGGCGGGCACGCCGCTCTCCCTGAGAAGACGGTCGATCCGGTGGTCGTCGCGGCCCACATCGTCACGGCGCTGCAGACCATCGCGAGCCGGCGCACAGAGCCGAACGACGCGGTCGTCGTCACGGTCGGCGCGATCCACGCCGGCGACGCCCACAATGTGATCCCCGACACAGCCGAGATGCGCGGCACCATCCGAACCCTTCTCCCCGAGACGCGGACCATGGCCGAGGAGGAGTTTCGTCGGATCGTCCTGAACACCGCCGCGGCGTTCGGCGCGGAGGCCGAGATCCACTGGCACGCAGGCTACCCCGTCACCTTCAACGACGCAGGCGCCACCGAGCGCTTCCGCGCCGTGGCTCGCACGGTGCTCGGCGACAAGGCCGAGACGCACCTGGTCGAGAAGGAGAAGCCAACCATGGGAGGCGAAGACTTCTCGTATTACGGGCACCACTGCCCCGCGAGTTTCTTCCTGCTCGGCCTCAAGCCGGATCACATGGATGTGTACCCGAACGTCCACACCCCGAAGTTCGATTTCAACGACGACGCGATCGGGCTGGGCGTGGAGCTGTTCTGTGCTCTCGCGCTCGCGCAAGCGGGCTGATCTGACTGGAAAATCAGGCTGCGTGGGGTACGCTGCACTGGGCATACCGCCCGGAGGAGGAAATGCAGATGAAGACCCCAGCACTTTGCGCAGCGCTCTCGATGACCGCCATCGCCGGCGCGGACATTGCCATTCAGTTTGACGATTTCTCGAACACCGATGAACTCGTGATCAACGGTGACGCGCAGGCAACGGAAACGAGCGACGGCACGGTCATGCGCCTGACACCGTCTGCAGGGAATCAGGCCGGAAGCGTCTTCAGCGAAACGTTGATCGAGGCCTCGGACTTCTCGACCCGCTTCTCGTTCCGCATTACTGAGAACGGCGGCTCGATCTTTGACGGCAACACCTCGAACGGTGCCGACGGCATCGTGTTCGTCATCCAGCCCGTGGACAGCTCACTCGGCGGCCTTGGCCAGGGCATCGGCTACGCCGGTATCCCGAACTCGCTCGGCGTCGAGTTTGACACCTGGAACAACTCTGCGAACAACGACCCCGGCCAGAGCCATGTCGGCATCGACATCAACGGCAGCGTGAACCACAACTCCGGCCTGCCGACCGCCGTTGTCACCGGTCCGGAACTCGATGAGTTCGGCGATCGCTGGTGGGCATGGGTCGACTACGACGGAACCACGCTCGAAGTCCGTCTGTCGCTCGACGACCAGCGACCGGCTGACCCGATCATTTCGACAGAGATCGATCTCGTTGACATCCTCGGCCAGACCACCGCCTACATCGGTTTCACCTCGGCCACCGGAGCGGCGTGGGCGAACCACGACATCATCGACTGGGCGTACGGCGGATTCTGCGCCGGCGACGTCAACGAGGACGGCTTCGTCGATCTGGCTGACCTGAACATCGTCCTCGCCAACTTCGGCACCGATAACCTCGACGGGGATGCGAACGGCGACGGGTTCACGAACCTCGCAGACCTGAACATCGTGCTGGGCGCGTTCGGCGATGAGTGCGTCTGACCCGCCCAAACCGTCTTGAATCAGCCCGAAGCCCGCCTCCTTGCTTGTCTACGGACTCGCTGAATCGGAACCTTCACACGGAGACGCTGTCTCCGTGACCACGCAGGAGGTGCCCCATGAAGCGTTCGCGATCCGTCTGCCAATACCTGCCTGTCGCCTTGACGCTCATCGCCCTGGCCAGCCCTGCGACGATCGCCGCGCCGATGTTCCTGGACTCGGTCGGACAGCCCGGCGACGGCTACGCGTTCTCCGGTGCCGATGCACTCGAAGCCCGGTTCCGCGCGGACACCAGGAACTGGGATCTGCGACTCGAGAACAACAGTGACCCCGCCGCCGGCGGTACTCACACCAATCTCCACAACGGGCGTCGCGCGTTCCAGAACCGCGAGTTCGACTTCGTTCTGTCCTACTCCGCTGCGCTCGACCGACTCCAATGGACCGTGACGCGTTCTCGTGGCAAGTCACGCACGATCGACTTCGACACGTTCGGGCTGGACTCGTTCAACACCATCCAGTTCGAATCTTCGGGCGTCCGCGCGAGCGTGGATGTCGCGAACCTCGTCTTCAGCGGCTTCGGCGCTGATCACTCGGCATGGCCTTCGCTCTCGACATCTCCGGACAGCGGGACTTTCGCGCAGACCAGCCTCTACTTCGGTGATGATGCGGATCTGCTGGCCGGCGATTGGGAACTCTCCGGTCGCGTCGGATTCGGCGACTTCACGCATCGCAATCCCAGCGACGACGCGAGGATCGGCGCCCGGCTCGTGCAGGTCTCACAGATCCCCGGCCCCGCGAGCATCGCCGGGCTGATGATCGCGACCGGGCTCTGCATCGTGAGACGCCGGCACCTCTGAGTGCTCCGTTAGGGTCTCTCTCCACCGCGACTCGCCGGCCCCACCTCGGGGCCGGTTTGTTTGCTCCGTCCTCCGCGTCATCACAGTCCTACACTCTGGGTCCGATGGCCGACGACCCGGACCACATCATCGAAGACGAGGACGGCTTCCTCCCTTCCGACGCGCCCCCGGCCTGGGGCACCGAGTCGGACGACGAACGCCTGAGCCGCCTGCTGCGCAAGGCGCGTGAGCTCCCGAAGTCCCCCGGCGTCTACCTGATGAAGGACCACAAGGGCGTGGTGCTGTACGTCGGCAAGGCAGCGAACCTGCCTGACCGCGTGGCGAGCTACTTCGTGCCCTCGGCCGATCTGGGCCCGAAGAAGCAGCCGATGCGCGATGTGATCCACGACTTCGAGGTGCTGCTCTGCGAGGGCGAGTGGGAAGCCCTGCTCACCGAGAACCGGCTGATCAAGGACATCCGCCCCCGCTTCAATGTCCGCCTCGTCGATGACAAGACCTTCCCCTACCTCGTCGTCACCAAGAACGAGGACTTCCCGCGCGTGTTCATCACGCGCAACCCGACCGGCCTCGGCGAAGCGGGCGACGAGATCCCGTACATGAAGGGCGCACGCCTGTTCGGGCCGTTCACCCACGTCAGCGCGCTCCGCGAAGCCCTCCAGATCATGCAGCGGATCTTCAAGTTCCGCACCTGCAAACTCGACATCATCGCCGGCGACGAGAAAAACCGCTTCTTCCGCCCCTGCATCCTCCACGCCATCGGCCAGTGCACCGCCCCGTGCGCCGACAAGATCAGCCCCGAGCGCTACGCCGGCGACATCGACCGCCTCACCCGCTTCCTCGGCTCCAAGCGCTCCAGCGTCCTGCGCGAGATGAAGCAGGAAATGGAACAGTTCGCCGCCGATCTCAAGTTTGAACAGGCCGCGGCGGTCCGCGACCAGATCAAGTCCATCCAGAAGCTCGCCGAGCGCGGCAACATCCGCGACGGCTGGCAGCCCGAGAGCGAGATCGGCTACATCGACCCGCTCAAGGGCCCGAAGTCGCTCGCCAAGACGCTGGGGCTCGACCAGCCGCCGCGCTGCATCGAGGCGATCGACATCGCGCACCTGCAGGGCGGCGAGACCGTCGGCTCCAAAGTCTGCTTCATCGACGGCAAGCCCTTTAAGGACGAGTACCGACGGTACCGCATCCGCTCGGTCGAGGGCGGCAACGACGACTACGCCTCGATCCGCGAGGTGGTGTCCCGGCGCTATCGCGAGGCCGGGCAGGGCCACGAGCTGTACCCCGATGTGATCCTCATCGACGGCGGCCTCGGCCAGCTCCACGCCGCGATGGAAGCCCTCGAAGGCATGGACCGCAAGCCGCCGATGGTCATCTCGCTCGCGAAGAAGGAGGAGCTGATCTACGTGCAGGAGCGATCAGAGCCGATCCGGCTCGGTCGCGAGAACCTCGGCCTGAAACTCTGCCAGGCCATCCGCGATGAGGCCCACCGCTTCGCGCAGCACTACCACCACATCCTGAGGCGGAAGAAGACGATCGGGGAGTGAGGAGATCGATGGGTGGCGTGGTCTGAGCGCAGCGAAGGCCACGGGGACATGCGAATGAGTCCGAGTCTCCACTCAGCGAACGGCAATCCTTGCAAGTTCATCAAACACCGCCAAAAACATCGACTCGCGCACACGAGCGGACGTGCGCGAATCGAGATACATGTCAATCTCGTCGGAGATCCAAACCCAGTGGAGATTCTCTTCTGGATCCAAGAATTGCATAGCCACCTTATGCGTGACCTGACTCAACTGAAGTGGATCGTTCAACCACTTGCTCCTCGACTCGAGTAGCAAACCAGCGATGTACGACGCTTCGTTCGGTGTGCACGGGTAATAAGTGAAATCGAGCTGCTCAATCTGACTCAGATCCTCCCGCATCGAGAGAGCGATCAGAGCTTCGGAAGGCGAGTCCGTCTCACGAATCAGTTCATCGACTCTTGCGACCACCTCCGGCTCAGTCATGAGCCCTAACTGACAGGCCAGCAGCCAGCGCCGCGCCTTCGCAATTTCGGGATCAAATTCGATATTCACGCGCGACTCCCGGGCTCACTCAGAGAGCGAAACTAACTCCGCTCATCCTACCGTGGCCTTCGCTGCGCTCAGACCACGCCACCCACGAACAGGAGCCCGGAGCGCGAGCTCCGGGTACCCGACCTTGATTGCGAGGTACGACGAGATACCCGGAGCTCGCGCTCCGGGCTCCTGCTTGCACCAAAACAAAAAGGCGGACCGAGGCTCTCGCCTGGGTCCGCCGGGATCAGCAATCCCTGAGTGGTTGATCCGAAACGGATCGGTCGATCAGACGCGTGATCAGTTGTCCAGGTTCACCGGGACGTTGGTGATCACGGGCATCGGGTTCGGGCTGTAGCTCGCCTGGCTGTTCTCCAGGTCACGCAGGGCCTGCAGGTACAGCGCCTCCGATTCCTGAACGGTCGGGAACTTGCCCTTCGCGTTCGCCAGACGCTCGTCCCAGTTGACCTGGGCGGTGTTGGAGAACTCGACGGCACGCTCGTTCAGGCGGGCGATGGCCTCGTTGGAGAGGTCCTGGTACGCCGCGGCGGCGGCGAGGGCCTGCTCAACAGAAGCCTTGCCCTGCATCTGCGCGAGGTACTGGTTCGCGAAGGCGCGGTTGCGCTCCGACTCGGTCTGGACGATGCGGCTGTCGAACAGCGAACGCACCGCCTGGTCCTGAGCGCTGGCGATCTGGAACTGAGCGTTCGCGGCGGCCTCGGCCATACGCGACTCAGCAACGATGCGCGAGCGGGCACCGGTGTCCTCGGCCTGGAAGGTCGAGAACTCGTAGGTGGCGTCGGCGAGGGCACGCGAGACCGCGGCCGAAGCGGCGAGCTTGGTCGCGTTGCGCAGCGAGTGCATGTACTCGACGTTCGAAGCGGCAATCTGCGCCTCGGCCTCGTTGGAGAGGGCCATCTCGGTGGCGTTGGCCTTCGAGATCTTGGCGAAGGTGTCGGCGACGAACGATGCCTCGTTGTAGGTGGCTTCGGCGATCGCGATGAACGACTCGGCGACCTGGTCCAGGCGAGCGAGTTCCGCGTTGAGCTGCTGCTCGGCGGTCTGGATCTCCTGGCGCATCTGGGCGACGACGGCGCTCTGGCTCTTCTCGAGCGAGTCGGCCTCGGCGAGCAGGCGCTTGGCCTCGGCCTCGCCGCGGGTCTTCGCCGAGTCACGCTGGACGATGAGCGAGCGGACCTCGGAGTTGCCGGAGGTTTCGGCAGCGGCGGCGCGGGCCAGGAACTGGCGGATCTGCGCCTCGGAGGTCTTGTCGGTGGCCTCGGCCTGGGCCGTGAGGTTCACGATCTGAGCGAGGGTCTCGCGCTTCGAGGCCTCGGCGGCGACGACCGAGCGGCTGCGCTCCGCCTCGGCCTGAGCGATCATGCTCTCGGCCTGCAGGAAGAGCTCTTCGATGTCCGCCGAACCCTTGCGCTGGATCGAGTCCGCGCGGGCAAGCTCGGCGTTGTGCTTGGCGACCTGCTGGTCCCACCAGGCGCTGGCCTGGGTGGTGCGCTCCTGAACGGTGGCGTAGAGGTCACGCTCGGCAGCCTCTTCGTGCTTGCGGATCGCGGCGGACTCGGCGAGGGCACCCTTGAAGCGGGCGACGCGCTCGGGCTCGAGGATCGCGGGCTTCTCGGAAGCGTCTGCGAACTCGGGGTTGGCGTCGTTGTTGGTCGCGCCCGGGGTCTGGGGGTTGCCCTTGCCCGGCAGCGAGATGAAGCCACCCTTCGCCTGCTTGGCGAGCTCGCGGTGCAGGTCCGCCTGGATCCGGCGAGCCTCGGCTTCGGCCTCGGCGGTGATGAGCTTGCGCTCGTTCTCGGTCAGGGCCTGCTGGTGACGCGAGGCCTCGCGGATGGCGGCGGCGCGGGCCGCGGCTTCCGCCTTGATGAACTCGGCGCGGGCTTCACGCTCGATGCGGTCGGCCTCGGCGCGACGGAAGGAGATCTCCGCCTCGCCGTGCTCGACGAAGCGCTCGATCGCCGCGAGCTCGTTCTGGTAGTTGGTCTCGCCGACCGCCAGACGCATGTCCGACTCGGCGCGGATGCGGTCGACCTCGGCGCGGGTGCTCTGGTTCAGGGCCTCGGCGGCGATCATCATGCGCTCGGCCTCGGCCTTCGCACGCTCGAAGTTCGTGTCGGCGGCGACGAGGGCGACCTCGAAGTTGCCGTTCACGTCCTGCTCCTCGAGCGCCTTGGCGAGAGCGCGGAGTTCCTTGCTCTTGGCCTCGGAGAACTCGTCGAGCGTGGACGCGCGGTTCGCGAACTCGCTGGCCTGCGCCTCGAAGCGCTGGGCGGCGGTCTCGATCTGCTTGTTCAGCGCGGCGACCTGCGCGGCGGTGTGCTCGGACACCGAGGTGGCCTCGGCGCGGAGCTGGCTGACCTTGTTCTCGGCGCGCTCGGCGGTCATGTCCGCGACGGTGCGCATCTGGTCGAGCTGGAAGCGACCGCGATCTTCGACGGCCTCGCGCTCGGCGAGCATCTTCTGGTGGTCGCCCTGCGCCTGGGCCCAGGCGCGCTCAGCCTCGGCGTACATACGCTCGAACTGGTTCTGCCACTCGAGGCTGCTGATCGCGACCTCGGCGTTGTTGCGCTGCTCCTGAGCTTCGTTGGCGAGCACCGCGCTCTGCGCCTGGCCTTCCATCTCGTCGATCTTGGCGGCGTAGACGCTGTTCAGCTCGTCGGCCTTGTACCAGCCGATGTTCTTGTTGGTCTCGGCCTGCACGAATTTCGCGTTCTGCGCCGCGAGACGCTCGAAGCGATTGGCGTCGTTGTTCACGAGCGCCGACTGCGCGGCGGCGCGACGGGCCTCGTTCTCGGCGGTCGCCGAGACGGCCTCACCGACCCAGCGGTCGGGAAGGTTCACCTGAGCCGCCTGCTGGTTGTACCAGGCGGAAGTGAACTCGCCCTGCGTCTGCGAGGCGTCGATGCTCACCGTCGCCTGCGACGCGAGGGCCTCCTGCGAGTAGCCGTTGGGGTTGCTGCTGCGGAACGCGCTCTCGCTGTTCCCGTTGCAGCCACCGAGAATCGCCGATCCGGCCGCGAGGGCCGAAACCATGGCGGTGACGACGACGCGGCGTCCGTTGAATCCAAAGCCCTGATCATGCACGTTCATCTGCTCGCTCCTTAAGGGATTGCTGTGTCCTGAGGTTGCTGATCCGAGCGCACGGCCTTTCCCTGGTCCGATGCGATCGTTGGTGGAAAACCGTTCGTGGCAGCGCGTCCACCGAGCGCGCCCCGTCGTCATGGATCGACCCGCGCGACCCCGACATGCACTCGCAGCGATCGCCACACGAAGAGTTCACACCGCCCAGCCGTCACAACCCGCATCGGGAAAGGTCCGACACGGATTCCCCACACCAGCCTGCGGGCATATCCGGGCCTTGGAGCGCGATCTCGGCCACCCCCGACGAGGTGTATCACCTCAGCCCAGCCCCTATACTCACCACCCGCCCGGGGACGCTCGCAGCCCCCAGGCCGCCCGAAGACCCCAGAAAGGCTCGTCATGCCGTACACCATCAAGCCCGATCAGGGCTACGACACCGATGTAGAGTCCCTCGACTACCTCAAGGGACACGTCGACACCGGCGACCGCTGGACGCTCAACTTCGGCCCGCAGCACCCCGCGACCCACACCACCCTCCGCCTCGTCCTCGAACTCGACGGCGAGCGGGTCGCCCGCTGCACCCCCCACATCGGCTACCTGCACTCGGGCTTCGAGAAGCTGGCCGAGCACATGGACTACAACCAGTACGTCACGATCGTCAGCCGGATGAACTATCTGAGCCCGATCGCCAACGATATCTGCTGGCACCACGCCGTCGAGAAACTCCTCGACATCGACATCACCCCCCGCTGCAAGGTCCTCCGGACCATCATGGCCGAGCTCGCCCGCATCCAGGACCACCTCCTGTGCTGCGGGGCCGCGGCCCTCGACCTCGGCGGCTTCACCGCCTTCCTCTACGGCTTCAACCAGCGCGAACGCGTCTACGACATCTGCGACTTCATCGCCGGCCAGCGATACCACCCAGACTGGACCCGCGTCGGCGGCGCCATGCAGGACCTCCCCGACGAAGCCGTCTTCAAGAAGATGGTCAAGCGCTTCATCGATGAGGAACTCGCCCAGGCCATCGCCGACATGGAAAACCTGCTGATGCGCAACCGCATCTTCATCGATCGCGTCGCGAACATCGGCCAGATCAGCAAGCAGGAAGCCATCGCCTGGGGCCTCTCCGGCCCCTGCGCCCGCGCCTCCGGCGTCGAGCGCGACCTCCGCAAGGACGAGCCCTACCTCTGCTACGCCAGGAACTGGGACGGCCAGGGCGCAGAACCGGTCGACTTCAAGGTCATCGTCCACGAGGACGGCGACGCGTTCGCCCGCTTCCACGTCCGCATGGAGGAAATGAAGCAGTCCGCCCACATCGTCCGGCAGCTCATCGACGACATCCCCGGCGGCCCCATCGACACCTTCGCCGACGGCAAGATGGTCAAGCCCGACAAGAAAGACGTCTACGGCTCCATCGAAGGCCTCATCCAGCACTTCGAGATCATCATGTCCAACCGCGGCTGGGACACCCCCGTCGCCGAGGTCTACGGCGCCAACGAGACCGCCAACGGCGAACTGGGCTACTACATCGTCGCCGACGGCGGCCCCCGATCCTTCCGGGCCCACACCCGCCCGCCGAGCTTCATGAACTACGCCACCATGGCCCGCCTCACCGAAGGCCACCTCCTCTCGGACATCGTGGCGATCATCGGCTCGCTCAACGTCGTCGCCGCCGAACTCGACCGGTAACGCCGGGCCGAGGGCCGATTTTTCGACTTTTCTACTGATCGGCCCCCGATCCGCGAAATCGCTGTGTCACAATCTCTATGAAACCTGCGTCAGAGGAGGATTTCATCGTGACCAGCACTGCCGACCTGCCGATCCCGCTCACAATCGGTGCCGACGACCGCGAACTCGTGGCTTTCATGGCGTTGCTCGCCCTCATCGGGCTCTGGGTTGTGTTCGCCAACCTCCGCAAGATGTACCAGACGCGCCAGCGCGAGAAGACCCGGCGCGAGATCGCCGCCTACGTTGCCGAGGGCTCGATCTCTCCGGCCGACGCCCGCACGATGATGGGCAGCGAAGAAAGCGAGTTCGAGAAGAAGATCGCCGACGCCGTCGCATGGGGCATGCTCAGTTCCAAGAAGGCCGAACAGTTGCTGCGAGCCATGCGCGAAGACCGTGAATCTCGAGAACGCGGCCGCGTCGGCGCGTGATCGCCGAACCGGCGACGGAGCCGTCGCTCTCAACCGACCCGTGATCGAGGAGGATCAACGATGCTCGAACCGTCCACACTCCCGGCAACCCTCGCAGCCGTTGAGGTCCCCGTTCTGTTCTGGACCGGGGTGTTCGCGACCACCATCGTGTGGGTCCTCGTCAGCAACCTCCGCCAGTTTTCGCAGACACGCCAGCGCGAACGCACCCGTCGCGAGATCGCGGCCTACGTCGCCGAAGGATCGATCTCCCCCGCCGATGCCCGCACCATGATGGGTGCCGACGAAACCGAGTTCGAGAAGAAGATCGCCGACGCCGTGTCGTGGGGCATGCTCAGCTCGAAAAAGGCCGAGCAGCTGCTCAAAGCGCTGCGCGACGACCGGGAGTCGCGCGAACGCTCGGCCAACCCGGCGTCCATGGGCTGAGCCGTTCAGTCGCCGACCGCTTCTGTTTCGTCGTCCTCATCCTCGGCGGCGCCCCGCGCAATCCACGCCGAGGCCATCACCCCGCTGCTCGTCGCCGCGGCGATCGCCGCCCCGATCGTCGCCTGTTCCGCGTACCCGATCGCACGCATGACCAGCGACGTCGCGACCGCGACGACACAACTGACAACGCACAGCAGGATGATGTAGGGAAGCGGTGCCATCGCGGTTCCTCCTCGCGGCTCGGGTTCAGCCTACACCCTCCTTCGGAATCCGCGACGCAGAATTTTCTTTGAACCCGACCAACCCGCTGATACCCTGAACAGGTACGCGGCGGCCCGTCGTCTCCGCGATCCAAGACCGCTCGAACCCGGAGATCCCCATGACCGCCCGCTCCCTGCTGCTCTGCTGCGGCGCTTTCGTCGCGCTCGGCGCCGCGTCCGTCACGGCCACCAGCGCCACGACAACCACAGTCCCTGCGATCGACAATGCCGCCCCTGCTTTCCCCGGAAGCGTGCGCGAGGTCAGCGAACTGGTCGTCGAAGCCGACGAGACCCTCCGCTTCAAAGGCCCGGTCGAGTTCCGCGTCGCCGGCGAAGTTCGTATCGACGGTATGATCGTGGTCGACGGAGTCGAACTCTCCGGACGCCCCAACCTCACCATCCGGGCACTCGGCCCGATCACCGTCAGTAAGGGCGCGACGCTTCAAACGCTCAGCCACGGCCCCGGCGCCCACGGCGGGGCCATCCGCCTGTTCAGCCCGGCCACGATCGACCTCCACGGCGCGCTCGTTCCGAGCGCCGGCAACGACGGGCGCACCGTCGGACAACACGGCGGCGACGGCGGAAGCATCGAGATCGAAGCCCCGATCATCCGAACATCGCTTGAGCGGATCGAGGCCTCCAGCGGCGGGCTCGGCGCAGCCGCAGGGAACGGGGGCGACGGCGGCTCCGTTCGCACCGCCGGCGCGATCCTTTGGCAAGGCGACGAGAACCTCCTGACTACAACCCTCGTCGCCGGTCACGGCGCCGACGGTGGCGACGGCAGCGCTTCGGCGACAACGGTCGAACTGCGCAGCGGCGGCAACGCCGGAGACGGCGGCGATGCGGAAGCGGACGACTGGCGCCTGCCCGACTGGCTCGACGAACTCGCTTTCATCGAGGACGAGGACGCCGTGCGACGACTGTCCAGCGACACACTCGACGGCGAGAGGGGCGGGCCCGGTCAGCCCGGAAAACCCGGCGAGCACGGTGCTCACGCGATCAGCGGGCACGGTGGAAACGGCGGTCAGGGACTCGACGCTCTGCCGTTGGTCAACACCGATGGCGAGTACGCCGGTGTGCTTCCGGCCGGCACGGGTGGCAACGGAGGTCACGCGGGCTTTGCCCGAGGCGCACGAGGCGGTGCCGGCGGCTCCGGCGGTTCGACGACAAGCTTGGATAACGCCAATCCGATGTTCGGCATGCCCGGTGGGCGTGGCGGCGATGGGGGTGCCGGCGGGAGCGCGCGGTCGGGCAACGGCGGCGACGGCGGGCTCGGAGGGAGGTACCCCGATCTGGAGATCCTTCCCGCGCATCTTCGCGGTCGAACCGCACATGACGGCCACGGCGGCCACGGTGCCCAAGCCATGGGCGGGCACGGCGGCCATGGGGGACACGCCGGTCATGGCTTCGGCCAGGCCGCATCCGGCGGCGCGGGAGGTTCCGGAGGCGTTTCGATCGTCGGAACAAGCGGCCTGAGCGGAGAGGAACGACGAAACGCCGAGCGCGCCGCTGCAGCCCGCGACAGGCGTCCGGCCAATCCCGGGCACGACGGACACAACGGTCACGAAGGCCGCTCTTTCGGCGAGCGACCGGCGAACTAAGCCAAGCCTGTTAGCGTCCTGTTCGCTACACTCTGGCCATGGCAAAGAAACGCCGCAACTACGTCTGCTCGTCCTGCGGCGCGGTCGAGCTCCGCTGGATGGGCAAGTGCCCGTCCTGCGGCACGTGGGATTCGCTTGAAGAACTCGCCGTCGATGCATCCTCCGACAAGGACCCCCAGCGCGGCCTCGCCACCGCCTGGGCCAACGCCGCGGCGGGGCCCGACGGGCACGAACTGATCTCCGGCGTCGCCCCGTCCGCCGTGCCCATCCGCGAGGCCACCGGTGAGGACGCCGGGCGTCCGCGCCTCATGACCGGCATCGGCGAGTTTGATCGCGTGCTCGGGGGCGGCGTCGTGCCCGGCGCGGTCGTACTGCTCGGGGGCGACCCGGGCATCGGTAAATCGACCCTGCTGCTGCAGGGCATGGGCGGCCTCGCGTCACGCAAACGCAAGACGCTCTACGTCACCAGCGAGGAATCCGCCGAGCAGGTGAAGCTCCGCGCCGAGCGCCTCGGCGTCCTCGCCGAGCCCGGCGCCGACGACAACCTCTTCGTGCTCGCCGACACCAACCTCGCGCGCATCGTCGAGCAGGCCCGGCGCGTCCAGCCCGAGGTCCTCGTCATCGACTCCATCCAGATGGTCTACAAGGCCGACCTCGACGCCTCGCCCGGCAGCGTCACGCAGATCCGGCGCTGCTGCACCGACCTCGTCTACCTCGCCAAGGCCTCCGGCGTCGCCGTCGTGCTCGTCGGCCACGTCACCAAGGAAGGAACGCTCGCCGGCCCGCGCCTGCTCGAGCACCTGGTCGATGTCGTGCTCTACTTCGAGGGCGACCGCTACCACGCCCACCGCGTCGTCCGCTCGATCAAGAACCGCTTCGGCAACACGCTGGAGATCGGCCTGTTCGAGATGGGCCAGAAGGGCCTGCTCGAAGTGCCCGACGGCGCGAGCGTCGCCGCGGGGGCTCTGGGCAACGAGCCCCGCCCCGGATCCTGCGTGGTGCCGACCGTCTCGGGCTCGCGCTGCGTGCTCGTTGAGATGCAGGCCCTCACCGCCACCGGCTTCCCCGGCTCGGTCAAGCGCAAGGCCTCGGGCGTGGACACCAACCGCCTCGCGATGCTCATCGCCGTGCTCGAGCAGCACGCCGGCATCAACCTCTACGACCGCGACGTGTTCGCCTCCTCGGTCGGGGGCGTGCGCGTCTCCGAACCCGCCTCCGACCTCGCCCTCGCCATGGCCATCACCGGCTCCCACCTCATGCGCGCCCTGCCCCACGCCACCGCCGCCGTCGGCGAAGTCGGCCTCGGCGGCGAGATCCGCCCCGTCACCCAGATGGAAGCCCGAATCCGCGAAGCCGCCCGACTCGGCTACACCCGCCTGCTCGTCCCCGTCGGCACGAAGATCACACCCCCGAAAGGCCTGAAGCTCATCGAAGTCCGCGACATCTCGATGGCGACGCAGGAACTGAGCGACACGCCGCCGGTGAAGCGGTCGGTGGTGGAGGCGAAGAAAGTGATTCGAACCGAGGAGGCGATGCGCTAACGTCAACCGTCTTGGAACGGGTGATCCCTGAGTATCTCCAACTGCCTCTCGCGAGCGCGCTCCGCCCATCGAGTCGACACCTTCGCCAGCAGCTCGACTTCAAGTTGAAATCACTGCCGCCGGCTGTCCTCGCCCTCGCGCCGATGCCGGAGTTCCCAGTCGCTCGCGGCTGCTGACGCCGCTTCCCGGACAAGCCAGTACAGCAACTCATCTGGGTCGCTTGTCTCTCGACGCTCGTACTCCTGACCGCATTCGGTGACGACGTAGAAGAGAGTCCAGCCCTCGTACTCAACGTGCGGCGTGCCGTCATGCGACGGTGACGTCAGGAACGGCGCGATGCGCCGCGGATCTGAGATCTGCACCGCCTCACGGAACTGATCGGCCAGGAACTCATACCGCTTCCTCAGCCGCTCGATCGTGATCCTTGGATGGTCCTCGCCCACCTCGATCGTCGTGATGAAACTCGACTCCGACATGGGTTGGGAAGAAGTCGCCGGGGATTTCTCTTTGCGGTCTCGACTGCGCTTGATCGCCGATAGCCGGATCGCTCCGCCAGCCAAACTGAGCGCGATGAAGAACGGGATCACGACACGAACGCCGTCTTGGAACCATGGGACCGCGCCAGTCAGCACGGCAGCGAAGACGCCCGCGCCGGCGTAGTAAATCAACTGCGTGCGCATCGGAGCGGGGTTCACAAGGGGCAATCCGTCAGAGCTTCGTCGGGGAAGAGCCGGCATGCGACGAGGGTACCAGACGACCGGCCACACTCGATCTCTTCACCCCCGTTTCTCCACCCCACCGCCCCCCACGCCCGATAGAAACCCAGCCCCTACCCCGGAATCCGCCACGCGGATACCCTATCGCCGCGCCATGACCGACCACCCCGCACATCCCGAGCCCGTCATCCGCGTCCGCAACCTCGTCAAGCGCTTCGGCGATCTGACCGTGCTCAACGGCGTCAACCTCGACGTGTACCCCGGCGAGACCATGGTCATCATGGGCGGCTCGGGCTCGGGCAAGTCCACCATGCTCCGCAACATGATCGGCTCGCTCAAGCCCGAGGAGGGCTCGGTCGAGCTCTTCGGCCAGGACATCTGCGGCCTCGGCGAAGACGAGATGAACAACGTCCGCAAGAAGTTCGGCATCCTGTTCCAGTCGGGCGCGCTGTTCAACAGCATGACCGTCGGCGAGAACGTCGCCCTGCCGCTGCAGGAGCACACCGACCTTGACCCCGAGATCATCCGCATCCAGGTCGCCATCAAGCTCGAGCTCGTCGGCCTGCGCGAGGCCCGCGACCGCTACCCCGGGCAGATATCCGGCGGCATGAAGAAGCGCGCCGGCCTCGCCCGCGCGCTGGCGCTCGACCCGAAGATCCTGTTCTACGACGAGCCCTCGGCCGGCCTCGACCCGGTGACGAGCGCCGAGATCGACCAGCTCATCCTCGCGCTGACCAAGCAGCTGGGCGTGACCAGCGTGGTCGTCACCCACGAGATGGACTCGGCCTTCACCATCGCCGACCGCATGGCGATGTTCGACAAGGGGCGGATGCTCTGCGTCCAGAGCCGCGAGTTCTTCGAGAAGCTCCGCGACACCCCCAAGGACAAGCTCGCCGACCTCTCCGACGACCAGCGCCTCATCCGCCAGTTCCTCCGGGGCGACCCCGAGGGCCCGCTCACCGAGCGCAAGTCCGGCGAGGGCTACGAGCAGGAACTCTTCGGCGAGGGCTACGAACCCACCGAAACCGTCCCGTCGATCCAGACCACCCGCAGCAAGGTCGCCGCGGCACTGGAGGACGACGATGACTGAGCCAACCGCGCACCGTCCATTGACCCCACGCACGAGCAGCCACCCATGAGCAACAAGCGCGCCAAGCGGAACAACATCCTCGCCGGACTGCTGGTCATCGTCTGCCTCAGCGCGACGGTCGTGATCATCGTGATCCTCGGCGGCGCGCTCGAAGCGCTCGGCAAACGCGACTACACCGTCCGTTTCCCCATCGAGACGGGCGCCGAGGGCGTCGAGGTCGGCTCGCGCGTGACGGTCGGCGGCGTGATCGCCGGAACGGTCAAGGGCCGACGCTTCGCCATGAACGGCGAGAACATCGAAGGCATCGACGTCACCATCGCGGTGGACAAGGCCATCCCGCTGCGCGAGGGCACGATCGCGTACCTGCAGCTGCCGATCCTCGGCGGTACGGCGTCGATCAACTTCTCCCAGCTCGGTGACGGAAATGCGCTCAGCGAAGGGGACCTCATCGAAGGGCGCATCGCCCCGCCGGGCATCCTGTCCTCCACCGGCTTCGGCGAGGAACAGGCCGAAGCGCTGCGCCAAATCATCGACCGCGCGCGCGAAACCACCGACCGCATCAACGAGATCACCAAACGCTTCAACGACACCGTCGTGCCCGATGTCGAGACCATCGTCGGCTCCACGCGCGATCGCTACCCGACCTGGCTCGACCGGGTCGATTCGATCACCGCCAACGCCGACGAGACCGTCGCGAGGGGCCCGGCCATCGCCGAGGAGATCGAGAGCCGCGTCGCGGACTTCAAGCAGCTGGTCGACGACGTTCGCCCGATCATCGAGGAGAACCGCGACGTCATCCGCACCGCTATGCAGAATTTCGAGGACGCCAGCGAGAACACCCGCGGCGTGACCGAGCAGGCCCGCACCTTCATGGATCGCCTCAACGGCGAGATGTCCGATCGGGCCGTCGCGATCCTGGAAAGCGGACGGTCCGGCATCGACGAGGCACGCGAGGCCATCGCCAAGGCAGACTCGATCATCGGCGAACAGCGCCCGCAGATCCGCGCCTCGCTGGCCAACTTCCGCCTCGCCTCCGACCAGTTGCGAGACACGCTCGTCGAGGTGCGTCGTTCGCCCTGGCGTCTGCTCTACCGCCCGGACACGCGCGAGCTCGAGTACGAACTGCTCTACGACGCCGCGCGGTCCTACGCGGGCGCCGTCACCAACCTGCGCGGCGCCGCAGAGTCACTCGAAGCGGTCTCGGCGATCGATTCTCCCGATCGCGACGAGGTCGCCGCGCTGATGGGCGAGGTCGAGCAGGCCTTTGAGCGCTACCGCCAAGCCGAGGAGTTCTTCCTCGAGCAGCTCATCGAAGCACCCGGCGCCTCACGCTGAGCCGATCACCGCGCTCAGCGCCTCGAGCAGCCGCTCCGTGTCGGCCTTGGTCGTCGTCGCGCCCAGACTGACCCGCAGCGTCCCGCCCCGCTGCGTCGTCCCGAGCGCCTCGTGACATCGCGGCGAGCAGTGCAGCCCGGCGCGCGTCGCGATGCCGAACGACGCGTCGAGAACCTGCGCGAGATCGCCGCAGTCCCAGCCCTCGAAGTTCATCGCGATCGTTGGGAGCGACTCCGCTCCGCTGTCCGCGCGCCCGCACACCGTCACACGCGCGCCGAAGCGGTCATGCAGCGCCTCGACCAACTCGCTCGCCAACTGCTGCTTCGACGCGATAGTCGCGAGATCGACACGCCGCACCGCCGCGCCGAGCCCAGCGATCGCCGGAACGTTCGCCGACCCCGCCTCGAACGCCAGCGGCAGGACATCGGGCATCGCATCACCCTCGGAGGCGGTGCCCGTCCCGCCGCAGCGGACGGGGTCGATGCGTCTCCCCTCCCGATCACCATCAACCGGCCACGCCCGCTCGCCGACCCACAGCCCGCCGATGCCCGCCGGGCCGCGCAGACCCTTGTGCGAACCGAACGCGACCAGATCCGCGCCCATGTCGTGAGGCTTGACCGGGATGACCCCGATCGACTGCGCGGCATCGACCAACAGCAGTGCGTTCGGTGCTTTGTCGTGCACCGCGTCCGCGATGGCGCGGATCGGCTGCACCGCGCCGGTCACGTTGCTCGCGTGCAGCACGCAGACCAGGCGCGTCCTGTCCGTGCACGCCGATCCGACCGCTTCTGGGTCAACCCGTGTCGTCGCATCCACCGGCACGACGACCGATGTCGCGCGCCCGACTTCCACGAGGGCCGCCACACCCCGCGCCACCGCGTTGTGCTCGATCGCGCTGAACACGATCTCCGGCGTCTGGCCTGGCTCCACCCGCTCGCACGCCCGGACCACGCCTTCGATCGCCGTATGCACCGAGTCCGTGCAGCCCGAGGTGAACACCACTCGCCTCGGGTCGTCCTCGCCGAGCAGTGAGGCCAGCGCTGCGCGGGCTGAATCGACAATCGACGACGCCTCGCGCGCCGCCCGGTGCCCGCCCCGGCCCGGGTTGCCCGCCTCGACCGCCGACGCCATCGCCTCGCCCACGCCGTTCGCCTTGGGCCAGCTGGTCGCGCTGTGGTCCAGATAGATCAGTTCATCGCCGTGGTTCGTCACGCCAGCAGTCTAGCGCACGGATGGCCTCAGCGAACCTCGTCGGGCAACTGCTCGTGCAGCTGCTTGAGGTCCTGCGCCTTGCTGGCGGGCATGATCAGGGTCGCTTCCTTCGTGTGCACCACGATCATGTTCTCGCAGCCGACGAGCGCGAGCGTGTGCCCGGCCTCGTCGTTGACCACGATGTTCTTCCTGCCCCGCAGCAGCTGGGCATCGCCCGAGACGCGGTTGCCGTCGGTGTCGGGCTCCAGCGTCTCGCCGTAGCTCGGCCACGAGCCGACATCGAGCCAGTCGATGTCCGCTTCGATCGTGCAGACCTTGACCGCCGACTTCTCCGACGGCGTGCCCGCCGCCCGCTTCTGCTCGCGCGAGGCCGGCTCCATGATCGCGTAGTCCACGCTGATCTTCGGCAGCGTCGGGTAGACCTCGTTCAGAACCTTCTGCTGGTCGGAAGTGCCCCAGGCGCCTGCGATCTTCATCAGCCCGTCGTAGCTCTCCGGCTTGTACCGGCGCAGGCAGTCCATGATCGTGGACGCCTTCCACACGAACATGCCCGAGTTCCAGCCGAACGCGCCGGACTCGACGTACGCCTGCGCCTTTTCGAGCGACGGCTTCTCCACGAAGCGCTCGACGAAGGTCGCGCGCTCGTCGAAGCCCGGGATCCGCCCGCCGCGCTCGACGTAGCCGAAGCCCGTCGCCGGATAGGTCGGCTTGATGGAGAAGGTCACCAGCCGCGTCGGGTCGTTCTCGACCAGCTTGTACGCGAGGTCCATCAGTTCACGGAACTTCGCCTCCGGCCGGATCAACTGGTCCGCCGTGAGCACCGCGAAGACCGCGTTCTTGTCGAGTTTCTGCAGCACCGCCGCCGCGAAGCCCACGGCGTTCACCGTGTCGCGCCCGACCGGCTCGCCGAGAATCTGCGCATCGCTGAACGCCGGCATCGTCTCACGGATCTGAGCGCGGTAACTCTCGTTGGTGCAGATGTACCGCTTGTCCTCGGGCACGATGCCGTCGAGACGCCCCGCCGCGACCTGCAGCAGCGACCGCCGCGCGCCGCCATCTTGTTCCGCTTCGATGAACGGCACCAGCTGCTTGGGCATGCTCGCGCGGCTCATCGGCCACAGGCGCGTCCCGGTTCCCCCCGCCATGATCATCGCGTACCGCATCGACGCCCTTCTCCCTCAATCGCCTTCTCAACCACGCTCACGACCCCAGGCTGAACGCCGCGGCGAGCACGGCCTCCGCTCCCGCATCGGCCGTTTCCGGACGCTGCTCCAGCACCCGCTCCACCTTGCGCACCGCTTCCGCGCGGTTCTCGCCCAGACGCACCAGCGCCTCGACCGCCTGTGTTCCGGCTTCGCCGAGCGCCTGGCCCTCGCGCGTCGGCTTCGCCTCCGCGCTCGAACCCGGACGCGGCGCACCTTCGGAAATGTCCGTCCCCACGAACTTGTCCGCCTTGCCGTGCAGCTCCGCGACGATCGTCTCCGCCGAACGCTTGCCGATCTCCGGCAATCCCTGCAGCCACTTCGTGTCCCGACGCGCGATCGCGCCGGCGATCTCGCCGACCGGCTCGGCCATCGCCTTGAGCGCCTTGCGGGCGCCCAGCCCCTTCACGGTGATGAACAATTGGAAGAACCGCTTGTCGGATTCGGTCGGGAAGCCGAGCAGGCGGGGCGTGAGGTTCGCGCCTTGGCTGGCGCCCTCGAACACCTCGATCGTGTGCAGCACCACCGGTCCGCCTCGCTGGCTCGCGAGCGCTTCGGCGGCGAAGGCCGGCACCATCACCTCGTACGCCAGACCGGGCGCGCCGTCGGGCACGATCAGGCACGATGAGCCCTCCAGCCGCTCCAGCGTTCCGGTGATGCGTGCGATCATGCTTCGAGGGTAGCAGAGTCACCGGCTCCGGTGGGGTCGATGGGCCCGCCCTCGTCGGGCGACGGCAGGTGCTCGGACACGCTCCAAACCAACCGCCCGTGCTCATCGAAGTCGGCCTGCATGTGTGTGTCCGGCCAGCCGGTCGCCCGCTGGAACCGCCGGCGCAGGTCCTCGGTGATGCCCTGGGCGTCGAGGTCCTTCTTCTCACCCTGCTCGTAGTCGATCGGCTCGAGGAACCGCACCTTGGAGTTGCTGCGCTGGAAGATCGAGCCCCACGCGCTCTCCGCGATCGGCGTCCCGTCGATGATCACCGGCACCACCAGCGCACCGGTCCGGCGGATCAGCAGCCCCGCCCCTTCCTTGAACGGCAGCAGGTGCCTGGGCGGCTTGGCGATGTGCCCCTCGATGAAGATCCCCAGACACCCGCCGGCCTTCAGGTGGCGCATGGCCTCGCGCAGCGATGCCGAGTCCCGCTTGGTCCGTTCTACGAAGATGATCCGGGCGTACTGCCACAGCGGTTCGAGCACCCGGGCCCGCATGTCCGCCGCCATCATCCAGCGCGGCTCGAAGTCGATCGCCGCTTGGATCAGCAGCGGATCGATCCCCGCCGTGTGGTTCGCGACGACCACCACCGGTCGACCTTCGCCGATCGGTCGGCCGTGCTCGTCGTTCATCAGGCCCAGCCCGCGCAGGTGATCCATGCCCGTCGCGTCCAGCCGGTGCCAGAACCCCGCGTACAGCCGGATGATCCACAGGAGCCCCGACGCCGCGAGCGCCGGGCGATTCCCCTGCTCGGGCACACGCCGGATCACATGGCGCTGCAGCACCGCGATCCCGACCATCACCAGCGCCCACGCGCCGGCCAGCCCCACGATCAGGACGAGAACCGGCACGGGGATCAGCTCGAAGAAGGTCGGCACGAAGTTAGTGTTTATTTACTTTTCGCGAATTGCAAGTCGGAACCACCCGATCAGCGGGTCGAATCTCTCCTATCGCTCACCCACGCCCGATTGCTTTACACTCACAGGCCGCTTTTCCCGATCCGCTTGGAGCCATGCCCGTGAACCCGACAAACACCGGTCTCGTTGTAGGAATCGACCTCGGGGGCACCAACCTCCAGGTCGGCGTCGTCGACCAGGCCAACTCCATCGTCGGACGCTCCAAGAAGAAGACCAAGGCCGAGAAGGGCCCCGAGTCGGTCCTCGACCGCATCGCCGAGGCCGTCGCCGAGGCCTGCGAGGAGGCCGGCTGCACCACCGGCGACCTCAGCGCGATCGGCATCGGCGCGCCCGGCGCGATCGACTTCGCCCGCGGCGTCGTCCTCGAAGCGCCAAACCTCCGCTGGAACGACGTCCACCTCGCGCGCGAGCTCTCCGCCCGCTGCGCGAACACCCCCGTCGTCGTCGACAACGACGTCAACGTCGCGATCTACGGCGAGAACCGCCTCGGCGCGGGCAACAACGCCGAAAACGTCCTCGGCGTGTGGTGCGGCACCGGCGTCGGCGGCGGGCTCATCCTCAACGGCGAGCTCTACCACGGCGGCTTCGGCTCCGCCGGCGAGATCGGCCAGACCCTGCTCTTCCCCAACGCGCCGCTCACCTACCGCCTGCTCGAAGATGTGTGCTCGCGCACCGCCGTCACCCGGCGCATCGTCACGCTCATCGAACAGAACCACCCGTCGATCCTGCCGGAGATCTCCGCCCGTCGCGACGCCGAGAAAGAGCGCAAGCGCACGCCCCTGCGCCAGATCGGCTCCTCGGTCATCGCCCAGGCGTACGACGAGGGCGACAAGCTCACGCGCGATGTCATCCACGAGTCCGCCGACCTGCTCGGCCGCGCGATCTCCAACGTGGTCACGCTGCTCGCGCTGCCCGACGTCATCCTCGGCGGCGGGCTGACCGAAGCGCTCGGCCAGCCGTGGGTCGAACACGTCGCCGCCTCGTGTCGCGAGCACGTGTTTCCGAAAGCCGCCGCCCAGGTCCGCTTCGCCGCGACGACGCTCGAAGACCGCGCGGGCCTGCTCGGCGCTGCGCTGCTGGCGCGCGAGCGGTTGCCTCAGTTGGTGTGACGATGGTTGGTTAAGACCGCCGCTGACATATCATGCAGTCACTGGTAAGCAAGGGAGCTGCCCGGCTTGACGCTAGCCTTTATCACAATCGACCCGCACGGTTGGGTTTTCTTCGCAACTTTGGGCGGGTGCTTGGTATTGCTCGGACTCGGCTACCAGCTATGCGTCAGGATCGCGAAGAGCAGCGGCTCACCGCGAGACGACCACGCAGATGATCGTCGGGCTCTCGCGAGGAGTGCGCTGCTGTGCAGCCACATCTTGAGCCTCGTAATATTCGCTCCGATCGCATGGCTGCAGTTCATTGCGATCATCGAGAACGTGATGGAGAGTGGACAGCCAGGCCACAAAGGCCCGAGGGGCGGCAGGCTCGGTCGAGACGTAGCCCAGTTCGCACTTGTCATGTGCTTCTATCCGGTCTTCTTCTACGTCGGACTCACCAGCGGCTGGAAGGATGCTGTGACCGAAGACGACGACTAACGTCGATGGCGGGTGGCCTAGCCGCCCTCCGCAGGCCGGTGTGCGAGCTTCCAACGAGTCGATCCCGCTCCTTCTCCCCTCGCGGGAGAAGGTGGCAGCTGACCGAAGGTCGGATGACGGATGAGGGGGCGGTCCGAAGCTTCCGGACGCTTGTGTTCAGAAATTGCAGTCGTACAACGTGCAGCCCTCGCAGCGCACCACGACCCGCTCACCGGCTGCGGCCCACTCCGCGTCTGGTCCCAGCCCCATGCGGAGGCCGCCGAAGACCAGAGCCATGTTCTCGTCGTCCACTCGCTCAACGCGCCCCGAGACGATCCAGCTCGGCTGACCACCCGGCCCGGTGATATCGATCAGCTCTTCCGATTGCTCCGTGTCACTCTTCAATCGGGTGATCAGCGTGAAGCGTTCCACTACCACTTCGACCTGATACCGACGCCCCACCTCGGGCGCGTCGCCGTCCCAGTAGCACCACGCCTCGCCCTCGGCGGCCTCGAAGCGGCAGACCGTCCGATTACCGCGTATATGGATTTCAAGGATGGATACGACCACGGTTGATCCGGAAAGGACGACTACATCGAGATCTCGGGCGCCACGGGCGAGAGCACGCGACCCTCAAGCAGGTACGGCAGCTCATACACACGCCGGCGCCCGTTCTCGTCGACTTTTCTGGAAGTAAACATGCGCATCTGGAGTCGTCCCTCGACGACCACCTCGAAGTCCAACCATTCCTTCGGGTAGGACCAGTGCTCATCCACTACGAACACGATCCACCCGGAATCTACGCCCAGTGTGCCCTTGAGTATGGAGAGAGCATTGCCCGAGACGACGACCCGCTGCCCCTCAAGGCCACGAAGCTCATCCATCGGAACGGGCTGGCCAGCGCGTAGCTGCCGGGGTTCGAGAGACTCTCCGGTGGCAGTCACCGCCTCTACGCTCCCATGAGCGCAACCAGTCAGGTAGACGCTAACAG